>JAIORG010000020.1 GCA_021108255.1 Anaerolineales bacterium
CTCCTGGGCGTTGTGAGGGAACTTATTATTGGTGTCCACTTTTCAAGCATAAACTATCCAGTTTTCAGGTTTATACTGTCCACTTTTGAAATTTAAATAACATATCATCTTTTGTTATTGACAATCAGCAATCTTTGATGTATAAAATAAGTCATACGACCTAATTAATAGGTCATATGACCTATTAATTAGGTCGTAGAAGGTGGCATTTTAATGATACTTGAACCAATTATTGGATCTTCCAATCGTGAACGTGTGCTCATTTTTCTTCAAGCTCGGGATGAAGGATATGCACGAGAAATCGCTCGATTTTTTGAAACAGATCTCTTCCCTATTCAAGATCAATTAGAGAAACTTGAAGTAGGTGGCGTAATCGTCAGCAAAAAAGTTGGTCGAACTATTTTGTATAGATTTAATCCCAGGTATGCTTTATTGAAAGAATTAAAATCAATGTTAGATAAAGCTATTTCCTTTTACCCAGACGATCTACAAGAAAAATTATTAATGAATAGACGGCGCCCTCGTCGTCACGGAAAGCCGGAATGAAAGCAATTGATAAAATGAGCCAGGCTGAAATAGCAGCATACGTGCATGAACACCTGAGAGATTCCGGATTATTCATCGTCCTCTCTGGTGGCGCAGCTGTAGGAATTTACAGCAACGGCGAGTATGTTTCTGCGGATATTGACTTTGTAAATGCTCATTTTGCTAGCCGAGATAAAATCGAGAAATCAATGAAAGATATTGGATTTCTTCTTTCCGGGAGACATTTTAAACACCCTAACTCGGATCACATTGTCGAATTTCCACCCGGACCTCTCCAATTTGGAGATGGTAGGGTTATGAATATTTCTGAATTGGAGTTTGATACTGGTATATTACAGATTATCACTCCAACAGATTGTATTAAAGATCGCCTTGCTCATTATTATCATTGGGGTGACCGACAATGCCTCAAACAAGCCATATTAGTTGCCTCTAAACATAAAATTAACCTTAAAGAGGTTCAAGAATGGTCTAAATCTGAAGGCAAGTTAGATGAATTCGAGAAAATTAAAGACGTTCTAAGAAAGAATTGATTTTTGGCCAGTAACTTTCTGATAACTATAATGTTATTATTATACGCCGGTTAAGGACGGAGGTCCGGACCCTTCGGGGTTACTCGGGACGGGGCATCCGTTAGCCAGGGCCTTTCATTCACCCGGGAGATTCAAGGAGTGTAGGGAAATTGTTATATATCATTGGCGGAGCACCAAGAGTCGGGAAGACCATCATCGCCCAAGAATTCCTAGAGAAGACGAATGTCCCCTTCCTGAGCCTGGATCTGCTTAAGATGTCCTTGGTCAAAGGCATGCCCCAAGCGGGAATTGATCCAATGGATACAAGCGCAGAGGTTGCTGAGCAAATGTGGCCTGTTGTGCGGGGGCTTTCTGTAACGATACTTGAAAACGAGAGGGAGCATTTAATTGAGGGAGATATAATATTGCCATCTCATGCTCAGGAATTGACAGCTGAATTCCCTGGAGATGTTCGAGCCTGCTTCCTTGGCTTTGAAAACGCCAACCCTTCTGAGAGGCTGTCAACCATCCGCCGTCATCCCGGCCCGGAAGATTGGTTGAGCCAATTCGATGACCACAAAGTTCTCTCCATGATTAATGAAATGATTGAATACTCCAAACAGCTTCATGAAGATGCTGAAGCGAGGGGAATTCCATATTTTGAAAACATAGCCGACTATAGAGCGTTCAAAGAACAAGTACTTCGCTATCTGGTAACTGGCCAAATCTAAGCCGAAGTGATGCTGTCTAATCATTAGCTGTAGTTGACCACCTAGAACTAACCGAGGACGGAGGACCGGAAATAATAAGCCTGGCAGCGAGTGAGCTCATCCAGTGGCCCACCGAGAACAAACAAAAAATCATTGAAAGCACAGTTGGGAAAAAATTATGAAACAAACAACAGCCGTTCACATCCAAAAACTAGACAAGAATTTCGGAGAAGTCAAGGCGCTGAAGAGCGTGAGCCTGAAAATTGAAACTGGTCAGATCTTCGGACTTCTAGGCGCCAACGGAGCAGGAAAAACCACCCTCATTCGTCTTCTAATTGGCTCCACGAAACCATCTTCCGGGCACTTAACTGTATCAGGATTCGATCCAACAAAGGGGAAACGTGCTATCCGCAAATTAATTGGTTACATGCCCCAGTCTCCAGCTTTGTACGAAGACTTGACCCCACGCGAGAACATTCACTTCTTCTGTCAGGCCCATCGAATAGAAAATATCTCTCAACGAGTAGATGATGTGATTGCTTTTGTGGGATTAAGTGAGCGAGCGCACGACCCGGTATACAAGTTTTCGGGGGGCATGAAGCAGCGGGTATCCCTGGCATGTGCTTTGGTGCACCAACCTAAAATGCTGCTGCTGGATGAACCTACCTCAGGGATTGACCCGAAACTGCGGGAGGCCTTCTGGGAGCATTTCCGGGAACTGACTTCGAAAGGAGTCACAATTATCGTCAGCACACACCAGATGAACGAAGCCATGTATTGCGACAGACTTGCAATCTTGCATCAGGGAGTTTTACTGGCAAATGACACGCCCCGCCAACTGCTGTGGAACAATCGGTCAAGGATCAAAATCTGGCGCGGGGAACAGGTAACTGAAAAAGACCTCATTAATTATCCAGAGCAATTACCAGGGGAACTGCAGTCTTATGGTCTTGACTCGTCGGTCAGCCGGATCGAGATTGAAGAAGATACCCTCGAAACAGTAGTACTGCGGATGATAAATGAACAAGAAGCAGGGTATTTAAAGGAGGCTAAAGATGACCAATATGATTAAACGTGTTGGTGTAGTAACTGGTCGTGTGTTGAACCAGCTGCGGCGAGACCACAGATTTGTCGGTATTTCGCTCGTGTTTCCTTTGGTCATTATCTATTTCATCAAAGTGGTTTTCGACGCGTTAGCATCCCCCTCATTTAATATCAGCGTGTATGTTGTACCCTACGCGGCTTTTATTATCCATTTCATCACCTTTATCCTGACTGCGATTGTACTGGTACGTGAACGTACTGCTGGCACACTCGCCCGAATGTTTGTCAGCGGCTACAACCCAATTGAGATTGTCAGCGGCTATCTATTGGCCTACACTGTTTTAGCAACAGTGCAAAGCTTGTTAATCCTGATCGAACTCAATTGGATATTTGAACTTGGTTATGACCTCGGTCAATTGGCGTCAATCTATCTGGTCATGTGGGTATTGGCAATTGTCAGTATGGCAATAGGGATGCTGGTTTCAAATTTTGCGCGCAACGAGGGACAAGTATTTCCTTTTATCCCCCTGGTACTTCTTTCAGTCATTCTCTCCGGGATAATATTGCCGATTGAAAGACTGCCAGAATGGGTTCAGGCACTCAGCTTCCTGACACCCTTGTATTACGTCAATGAGGTTATTCAAAAACTGATAATAGGTGATGGGTTGTTTGATGATTGGCCCAAATTAATAGGCCTTCTAGCTTATGGCCTGATCATAGTAAGCACAGCTACTTTATCTTTGCGTGAATCGGACTAATCGTTTACGTTGCGTAGTACCGAGAAATGGTCTGTTCTTAGGGGAAGGAAATCAAAGGGCTCGGGATCTTAACATCTTATGATTGACTGGGAGACTTGGAGAGGGGGTGACTAGGTGAATAATGAATACTGAAAACCGTCACCTGGCACCCTTTACCCGAGGGGTAGACGTTTCGCGACCCTGCGTCTCAGATATGCTCCGGTCAGGACAAATGCCCTAAAGGATGCTTCACGAAACTTATCCGTTACGCTGCTATTGAAGATGGTGAAAAAGTGAGTACCCTTATTAAGAATAAAAAACGTTGTTCTGGTATTCCCCCAGAGTGCTGTTCCTGTGTCATAAATCAAGCATACGCCGCGGCTCGTTTCGCGGAACTTACTGAAGAGCAGACCAGGCGAGTTATTGCTTTAGCCAGGGCAGAGATAGAGAAATCTAAAACAACGCCTCTCTTAGTCCAGCATATAGTTCGTGGTGTGGCAGATGCAATTATTCAAGAACGAAATGAAACTCCTGATTTTGATATATATGCAGGGGTGAAAAGAAAATCTAATTCCTTGTCTTTGTCCTATGCAGAGGAATTTCAGAAGAAGATAGTTGAAAGTGAGTCGCCATTAGAAACCGGTTTGCAGGTAGCAGCAGCGGGGAATATTATAGATTTCGGAGCAAAGAATCACGATTCTATCGATCTGAACAAGGAGCTTCAATTTCTTGATAAAACACCCTTTGCTCACTATGATATTGAGCCGTTTAAAAGAGGTCTGGATGATGCTTCAACGCTTCTCTACATCTGTGATAATAGCGGAGAAATTGTTTTTGATACCCTGTTCATAAAAGAGTTACAAAGGGAGTACCCAAACCTTCATATAGTAGCAGCACTTCGTGATAAACCCATCATCAATGATGCCACACTGGAAGATGCCAAAGCAGTAGGCCTTGATCGACTTGTTACAACCATCTCCAGCGGCAGCATCTATCCAGGAACAATTCTTCCCGAAACAACAGCCGAATTTCAGAAATTGTTTGCTTCAGCAGGTGTGATACTTTCCAAAGGTCAGGGAAATTTCGAGACCTTGTTACCGTTTGCAGATGAGAGGATTTTCTTTTTATTAAGAATAAAATGTGATTATATGGCAGCCTTATCTAATGTAAAAAAAGATAATTTAGTACTTATGCAAGGATACACAGGTCAATTACCTCACTCCTAAAGACGGGAACTTGAAAGAGAACTCGGAGTTGTCAGGTCCCAGTCAATTTTATTGACTATACAAATTGTTGCCCCTGACATTTTTCGCTGTCGCTTTAAAATATAAATGAACTTATCTGTTAGCGCATTAAGTCAAAATAGCGGGAGAAAAATGGGAATTAAAGGATTGCCTGCAATTAGCATGTTTTTTGTGTTTGCATTGACGGCTTGCAGCCTGTTCTCCCAACCTATAGAGGATCCCATTCCGTCCCCGGCGGATATACCACTGGCGGAGATAAAACCAACCCAGCCTCCGGTTTCCGAAGATGCCCCCCTGATCGCTCCAGGAACAGAATTAAAAGATATTACTTACTGCGTCGCGAACGGCGTGGAACTTAAAATGGATTTGTATTACCCTGACGAAGTCGAGACCTTATTGCCTGTCATAGTCTACGTTCACGGGGGAGGATGGACCGGGGGTGATAAAGCCAGCGGAGCCGGATTCCGATTTCTTCCCGTACTCCGCGAGGGAGGATATTTGACCATTTCAGTGAATTACCGCCTTTCCCCGAAATACAAATTCCCGGCTCATATCGAGGATGTGAAGTGTGCCATTCGTCATTTACGGGCGGAAGCCGAGACCTACAATCTGGATCCGAATCGGATTGGGGCTATTGGCGGCAGCGCAGGCGGGCACCTGGTCGCGCTCTTAGGTGTAACAGATGAGAGCGCCGGGATGGAGGGTTCGGGAGGATACATCGAATACTCCAGCCGCGTCCAGGCAGTGATCGATTTGTTCGGTCCAATCGATCCGACAGAATCCTGTACCGTCGGATGGGCACGGCAGGTATTTGGAGCGAATTGTGAAGATGAAATCATCTCTCTGTCCAGCCCATTGGCATATGTCTCAAGTGATGACCCTCCTTTCCTGATCCTGCACGGAGATAGAGACGAATTGGTGCTACTGGAGCAATCCCAGACTTTTTATGACAGCCTGACAGCTGTGGGAGTACCGGCCACCCTTCAAATTATTAAGAATGCCGGACATGGACTCTCTAGTTCAGGAGATCCAATTGAACCCAATATTGAAGCTCTCCTGCAATTAGCCGTTGATTTTTTCGACCAGAATTTGAAATAGCGGAAGGAAAATACTCTATGGAATTTTTAAAACCGACTAAATGTAAAATTATTTTCACATTACTTATACCGCTATATTGTACTTATACTGTTCAATATCAAATGGCATTACCCCCTGCAAAAAGTGTTTGGTATCAAGTAGTTTTTTATCCAATTCCATTATTGTTTTTTTACATATCAAGTATATTTAGTCAATTTACCCTTACTGCGCACCCATTATTTTCTATTGGTGCGAAATATTTACATTTTTGTTTAGATTTTATACTGCCGGTAATATTCAATTACTTGATAATTTGTCTGTTTTTCTTTTTGTATTCGAAATTCATAAAGAAATCTAAGCAAACTTGACAAATCACTAACTTTCAGCTGGGCCATTTTTAAGGCTGACGAGGAGACTTTGTGACAGAGAAACCGGGTGATTGGGGACTGAGTAAATACTGATCACCGATTACTGGAAATCGTCACCTGAAGCCATTTACCCGAAGGGTAGGCCTGCCCTGGGCACCTCGGTTTCCGCCTCAATGCACTCGGTTTTAACTCAATGTCTGAGGATCGATTTCCTGCTGAACTTTGTTCAAACGCTTGTATAATCCATCCCCGCCCATCAATTCTTCATGGGTACCAGATTCAACTATCCTGCTGCCATCCAAAACGACGATAAGATCTGCGCTTCGAATCGTAGACAGGCGGTGGGCAATCACGATGACTGTTTTTCCCACCATCAATTGCTCCAGGGCTTGTTGGATCAACAACTCGGTTTCGGTATCTACAGAGGAGGTGGCTTCATCAAGGATTAAGATCGGGGCATCTTTAAGGACTGCCCGGGCAATCGCTATCCGCTGCTTTTGACCTCCGGAAAGCTTTACACCCCGCTCCCCAATCATTGTGTCATATCCATCAGGCAAACGGATGATAAATTCATGGGCGTTTGCAATTTTGGCAGCGTTAATCATTTCTTCTTTGGTTGCGCCCTGGCGGCCAAAGATAATATTTTCACCTGCTGTGCCATGAAACAGGAAGACATCCTGCAGCACCATACTGATCTGCTGGCGAACACTCTGAATGGTCAGGTTTCGAATGTCAAAGCCATCTAAGGAAATGGATCCTTCGCTCACGTCGTAGAACCTGGGGATCAAGTTTGCCAAAGTGGTTTTGCCAACTCCCGTGGGTCCTACTAAAGCAACAACCATACCCGGTTGAATATTCAGGTTGATATCCTCCAGGACAATATCGCCGACTGAATAGCGGAAACCTACATCTTTGAGCTCAATCGCCCCAGCTGCCCTCCCCTCCAATTCAACTGCATCTGGTTTTTCGACAATATCAGGAGCTTCGTCCAGAACCTCTGCTACCCGCTCCGCCCCAGCCAGGGCTTGTTGAACGCTTTCCCATACCCCGCTCAAAGCGCGCACCGGCTGGTAAAGCAATTCCAAATAGAGGAAAAAAGCCACCAGTCCACCAATCGCTAAAGTTTCCCCTAAAACAAAGCGCCCGCCAAAATAAATCAACACAACTGTGCCCAATGAAGTAGCAAACGCGACAACAGGGTGAAAGGTTGCCATCAAGCGCAGCGCGCGCAAGGTAGAATCACGGTAGCCGGCAATATGCACGCCTACCCGGCTTAATTCGTTTTCCTCTCGGGTAAAAGCCTTGATTTCTCGCACACCAGAAAGATTATCGTTAAGCGCAGCATTAAGCTCCCCCAATATCGACTGCCTGGCGCGGAACGCTGGCCGCACGTATTTGGTGAACCCCTGCATCGCTAATACAATCATAGGAACCGGGATCATACTCAACAAAGTGAGTTTCCAATTCATCCTTGCTAAAACAGCAATGACACCCACCAGCATAAGTGAATTTGCAATCACATCCGGTACTGCATGGGCAATCAAATGCTCAATCAAATCCGCATCGTTCACCACCCGGGACATCAATTGTCCGGTTTGTTTGTCTTCATAATAACGAAGCGATAAGCGCTGTAAATGTTGATAGACCGTCGATCTCACATCTGCCACCACATTCCATCCGGCAACATGAGCCAAATAACTGCGGAAAAATTGTAAAACAGCCCTGGCAGCATAAAGTATCAACGCCAATAACGCCAATTGGGTTATCCGGCCCAAATCATCCTGGCCCCCAGCGGAATCTGTAGCAATTTCTATCATTGATTTAACCAGCCAGGGAGCATACAACTGAACCCCAACCAGCAGCAGCATGCTCAAGATAGTTAAACTTAACACGCCAGTATATTTATGTGTGTATTGGAAAACAAACCTGAGTGATTTCAATCTTGATGCCTCCAAACTAAAAAATCTTTTGATTTGGGTATTTGCTATTCTTTCTTCAGTCCCGTCCCCTCAAGCTGTTCTTTCGTGGTTTAGGATCCTCTAGAATAATTTACACCCCGTAATTATTATAGCCATCTATATTAAAAAATGCGCTGAATCCCTGATAGTTTGATTGTGCAAACAAAGATATTTCAGAAAACAAAAAAAGGCTGCTAATCGTTCTGCAGCCTTTTAATATTTTAATCCAGAAATTGGGTTCTTTAATTTTCCAGTTCCGAGAGCATCTCCGCTAATTCATTATTCCCATCACTGGCGTCCATTGCTTTTCGAATGGCTGCCTCAAAAGCTGTCGGGGTTGGTTCTCTGACCTCGTTTTCTTCTTCCTCAAAGCGTAAAGCTTCCTGGGGTGAGTCCTCAAGCGCTTTCATGCTTAATTTAATTTGTTTCTTGCGGCGGTTAACTTTGAGGACCTTTACATTCACCTCATCGCCCATCTTGACAACGTCATTTGGGGTACGAATATATCCATGAGCCATCTCACTGATGTGAACCAGGCCAGGTCTTTCCGCTTCGATATCCACAAACACACCATACTTTTCTATCCGGGTGACTTTACCGACTAATTCCATGTCGGGTTTAATCTCCCCCCATTCCATTCCCGCCGGCTCAAGCATGGTCAATTCAATCTTTTTCTTCTCTGGGTCAGTTCTTTGAATCCAGACTTCTACTTCCTGGCCTATCTTCAAAACATCAGCAACACGGGCAACTGATCCTTTTTGAATTTTTGAAATATGGATTAATCCAGGTATTCCGACACCAACATCAACAATCGCGCCAGCCAGAGAGGTTTTTAACACCTTCCCGGCAACCTTCATCTTAGGTTCTAAGTCTTCAATTGTTTCAGGCGTCTTTAACTCTTCGTTCGCCATAAAACACACTCCACATTATTCTTCACTTTTTGACAAGCGTCAATTATACCTTTGACATCAAAGATTGTCAAAGAGCGATAGACAAAAAATCAGTTATATCTAGTGGGAGGTCAAGCCTTCCAGAATTGAGATTAACTCTCCGTCCCAGTTGTCCTTTTTCAAATCCAGCGGGACCCAAACCGATGACTCGCCAAAACGCACCCGGGAATCAAATTCCCAGGGTTGAGGCAGTGGTTTTCCTTCCGGATATTGGAGATTTAATTGTCCGTTCTGGATAGAGATACTTTCCAGTCCAGCACTCTCTGCAAGCAGTTTGATCTCCAATTGGAGCAGAAGGTTTTCCACTGTCTCCGGAAGCGGACCAAAACGGTCAACGAATTCATTTCTGAGCCCCTCTATCTGCTCTGAGTTAAGAATCGAAGCCGCCCGCCGGTAAAGACTCAACCGGACTGAGCGATCCTGAATATAGTCCTCTGGAATGCCTACAGGTAAAGGAAGGTCAATCCGCACAATGGGGCGAAGGATTTGGAAAGGTAATTCTCTTTTATCCCGGGTACTGGTTTTATCCTTGTTTAAACGATTCACAGCATCTGCCAGCAGTCGGGTATAAAGATGAAAACCAACTGCAGCAATGTAACCGGACTGCTGAGTTCCGAGTATATCGCCTGATCCACGGATTTCCAGATCCCGCATGGCAATTGAATAGCCGGCGCCTAATTCTGTATGCTCCGCTATAGTTTCCAGGCGAAGACGGCCCTCCACTGTAGGAGATTTCTGGCGCTGCTTAAAGAAGTAAGCATATGCGCGCTGCGCTCCCCTGCCCACCCTACCCCGCAGCTGGTAAAGCTGCGCCAGGCCGAACATATCCGCCCGGTCAACAATCAGAGTGTTGGCATTAGGAATATCCAGGCCCGACTCGATAATTGAAGTGGAAAGCAGCACATCAATTTTTCCTGTGGTGAATTCCCTCATCCTCTCCGCGAGATCCTTTTCTGCCATTTGTCCATGAGCTATTCCGATCCTGGCTTCGGGCACCATCTTTGCCAGGTGGGATTTCATAGCATCGATGGTTTTAACCCGATTATGAACAAAAAACACCTGTCCACCCCGTTCCATTTCTCTCCAGATCGCTTTTTGGATCAACGCCGGGTCGTAAGGACTGACATGAGTAACAACCGGCAAGCGCTCTTCGGGAGGTGTGTTTATCCGGGAAATATCTCTCACCCCGGTTAATGCCATATACATGGTCCGGGGGATCGGAGTAGCGGTCAGGGTTAATACATCAATATCGGTTCTTTTGGCCTTGATCTTTTCTTTGTGAGAAACACCAAAACGCTGCTCCTCATCAACAATCATTAATCCCAGATCATGAAAGATCACATCTGAGGAAAGCAGCCGGTGGGTGCCGATCACAATATCCACTGAGCCCTTAACCAAACCGCTCAGGATTTTACTCTGCTGGCGAGGAGTCCGGAAGCGGGATAACATCCTGACCTCAACCGGAAATCCACCCATCCGCTCCTGGAAAGTATCATAATGCTGCTGGGCAAGAACGGTGGTCGGAACCAGAATGGCAACCTGTTTTCCGTCCATAACCGCTTTAAATGCTGCCCTGACAGCTATCTCTGTTTTGCCGTATCCAACATCACCGCAGATTAACCGGTCCATCGGTTTCGATTTTTCCATATCCTCTTTGACCAGAGTCAATACATGCAGCTGATCCTCTGTTTCAATATAAGGAAAGCTGGCTTCCAATTCCTGCTGCCAGGCAGTATCCGGGCTGAAAGCATATCCCTGGACTGTCTCCCGTTTCGAATATAGCTCCAGCAGATCCTGGGCAACTTCTATTACTTCTTCCTTAACCCGGGATTTAGTTAATCCCCACCGGCTGCTTCCCAGGCGGGTGATTTTGGGATCATGATGGTCAGGGCCGACGTACCTGGTGAGCCGGTCTGCCTGGGGTGCCGGAACATACAAATAATCCCCATCTGCGTACTCTACAGCCAGGTATTCCCCTTCAATGCCGGCTAATTGACGAGAAACCAGCCCGCCATATCTGCCAATCCCATGATCCAGGTGGACAACCCAATCCCCATCCTTAAAATCACTGTAGTCAACTTCAGGAGATAATGATCGATGAACAGGTTTTCTACGGGGTTGAATCCTTCGCCAGCCAAAGATTTCCCCATCAGAAAAAATGTGTACTTCTTTCCCGATTTCCGGCGTCATAACCCATCCGCCTTCAATACTGCCTTTAATAAACGCTGTAGGTTCCGGGTATGCAGCGCGTTCTTTCCAAACTTCCTGCAGCCGGGGGGCTTGCCGGGAGACAATAACAGGAATCCCATCCGCCTGGATTACCCCGGTGATGTGCGACACAAACGTTTTAAGCTCTCCCCCAAAAAGTTGGTTGGCAGAAAACATCCTCCCTAAACTGGATTCAGATCCAGTCCTCGCTGGTCCAAGCGCTATCGGGTTGTGATTTTCAAGACCAAGTTTAAAGTCATCCCAGGGAACATAAGGCAGCCCAAATTCTTCCGGAATGGTTCCTTCCTGCTGGTACCCCTTTCTCAGGGATTCGGCCTGGTCGGATATCTCAAGGGCTGTTTCCCGCATGATTTCCTCATCATCCAGGAAAACGAGGGTATCCCGGGGAAGGTAGTTCAGCAAGGTAGTTTCTTCCTGATGGAGTTCAGGAATATGGTACTCAATATATTCCTCACCAATATCAGCTGGAGATTGACCGGGATTTTCTGGCATTAAGAATTCTCTTGCCGGAGTGATCAACAAAGAATCAATTATTTGGATTGTTCTCTGATTTTCAGGATCAAAACGGCGCAGCATTTCAACTTCGTCACCGAAAAATTCAATCCGGGCCGGAAAACGGTCTCCAGGAGGCCAGACATCCAGTATCCCTCCCCGCCGGGCAAATTGACCGGGTGAAGTAACTATTGGGGAAACTTCATAACCGCATCTAACCCACTCCATCGCTAAAACCTGGGGGGCATGGATTCCGGATTTGCGAATTACCCGGGATGATTTTAAAAACTCCCGCCGGGGCAAAGTTCGGGTGAACACAGCCCTGACCGGCGCTACTATCAATGACGGGCTTTCAGCTGGAGCGTGTCCCGGAATCAAAGAAGACGACAACCCGGCGAGTATTTTAAGTCGATCCCGCCTGGTCTTTCTACCCCAGGATATTTTTTCATAATACAGGGGGTCGGGTTCGGGAAAAAGCGCCAGATCCTGCTCAGGGACCCAAAAATTCCACTCATCTTCCAGCACCAGCGCTCGATCAGTCCTGTCTGTGATAAGCAGAATCGGCTGATTTAAAGCTGACCTTAAACCAGCCAAGACCGGCAGTCGGACTGCTCTCGGCAATCCAACCAGGCCGGGTTTTTTTCCCGAACGGATATCGGCAACCAGCAATTGAAACGCGGGTTGTTCCTGAATTATATTTAGTAGCTCTTCCTGCATAGGGATTTTATTCGTTTGATGGGCTTTGATTATAGGTTGTCATCGCCTGATTTAAACCCAGCTCAACAAAGGCGAGAATCGCATCTGCAGCCTGATCAAGCACAAACGGGAGTGTCTCCACTTCCTGGTCTGAGAAATTAAGCAACACATAGGAACTGACTGACATCCGGCCCGGGGGACGATTGATACCAATCCGCAGACGGGGGAAATCCTTGGTTCCTAATTCTTTGATGATAGACCGAACACCTTTTTGTCCTGCATCACCGCCATTCGGCCGCATCCTTAAGGTTTGGAACGGCAAATCAACATCATCATAAACGACCAGCAAGTTTTCTAAAGGCAGTTTATAAAACCGGATAAATGAGGCTGCCGCTTTCCCTGATAAGTTCATAAAGGTCTGGGGTTTAATGAGAATAATCCGCTGGCCTTTGTATCTTACCGCGGTCATTAACGCATTCATTTTCATCTTTGAAAAAGATGTATCCATTTTCCCGGCTAATTGGTCAAGGACCATGAAGCCGATATTATGGCGGTTGTTTCGATATTCTCGTCCGGGATTACCCAATCCGACGATTAAGAAAGGTTTTTTTCTTCCAATCATAGTTAGATTCAATCACCTGACATCTTTTTTAACTACCAGGTAGATCGCGCCAATCAGAAATGCACCCAAAACCAGGATCCCGGTGATACTCAACACCCGGTACAGGTCATTCGATTCCAGCACTGCCGGGTTATCTGGCAGAGGTGTGGGAGTCTCTTGGGCTGATGACCTCCGGGTGGGGGTGACGATGTTATCCACGTCCTCCTGGATGCCCGCAGGGGCAGGTGTGGAGGTTTCTATCGGGGAGTGATTGCGAACCCGTAAATTCGGAATCAGCTCAAAAATGGTTGCCTTTCCCTCATACTCTGCGACCAACCTCAAATTATAATTCCCGTCAGTAATCTGGGTAGTATCCCATTCCACTTTAACTGAAGTTTGGGAACCTTCTTCAGCTTCCGGCATGATATCGGCAATAAAAAACCAGGTTTCTGGGCCATCCGCGGCATAGCTGAATGATAATTTCCCAGAGGTAAATCCTTCCCCTCTGATTTTTCCCTCAATGGTTTCAATTCCCTGCAAAGCCTGTCCTTCCCGGGGACTCTGGATAAAGATGCTAGGAGAAATCGTTGGAGCCTGGGCAGCGGCCGGCTGAGCCTGATGAAACACACTCATCACCAGAAGAGGAATGAATACCAAGGAAAGCCAGGCCAATCTTTTCACGCCTTGAGTGTAGCACGGGGTGGGTTAATGGTCAACGGATTTTTGGCAGGTAAGTTGCTAGAGAGACCCAGAGAGACCTCCGAGGTCCTTTGGACCTCGGAGGTTGTATTTATCTCGGGGGTTTTATGTCAAATGGACAACTCATCTCCCTTTTGTTTTAGCCGAAAGTGTCCTTGGAAAAAAAACTCCCAGAGCCCTTCGATTTCCATCTCGGTTTCCCTCGATGTCCACTCAGGACAGGCGTAGTCGAAGGGCACAGGAGTGCTAGGGAGACCTCCGAGGTCCTTTAGACCTCGGGGGTTGTTATTACCGGGCTTTAGCCACCGAGAGGAAATTAGATTTCCCTTTACAAAATCCCTCTGACTCGCCAGCTCCTAACCTTCACTTCAGGGCAGCTGACGTTTGTGTAAGGCACTCCAGACATATTCTTGAACTATCAAAAATTATGGTAAACTCAAGAGAGAGTTGGACTTGCAGAAATCAAGGAGAATCTGATATGGCGATTTCAAAAGCTGAGGAGATGGTCAAGCGCTTGCGCGAGATGCAGGCTGCAACACCAGAGATTGAGGCTTCAGCAGTCGTTTCAGTAGATGGACTTACCATAGCATCAGCGCTACCGAGAGACATTGAAGAGGACCGGGTGTCCGCAATGTCTGCTGCCATGTTGAGTTTAGGCGACCGGATTGCGTCAGAATTAAACAGAGGAACCCTGGACCAGGTTTATATTCACGGTGAAGATGGTTATGTTATCCTCTCGGCAGTTGGTGATGAAGCCGTGTTAACAGCCCTCGCCAAAGAGAAAGCAAAATTAGGTTTGGTCTTCCTGGAAATGCGCCGGGCAGCTGAAGATCTCAGTCAATTTCTCGAGTGATTGACATCACATCCTACCAAGAGCAATTTCGCGGGGAGGTCTGGAATACCAGGTCCTCCCTTCTTCTTTTAAGGAAGAAAAACAAAGTAACAAAAACTCCAAAAAAATCACCTGCACAGGGTTAATCCAAAGGGCAATATGAAAACAAAGTTTATTTTTCTAACCGGTGGTGTACTAAGTTCAGTGGGGAAAGGTGTAACCGCCGCGGCGCTGGGCAGACTGCTGAAAGAACGGGGGTTTAAAGTAGCAATTCAAAAACTGGATCCTTACATAAACGTCGATCCCGGCACAATGAGCCCCTACCAGCACGGTGAAGTTTATGTGCTGGATGACGGTGCAGAAACAGATCTTGATCTTGGGCATTATGAACGATTTATCGATACCAGTCTCAACCAGGTTTGCAATGTCACAACCGGCCAGGTATACGAAGAAGTGATCATGAGGGAAAGGCGAGGGGACTACCTGGGCGGAACAATTCAGGTTATTCCCCACATTACCAATGTAATCAAACAAAGGATCTTCATGGTTCCAAAAACTACCGGGGCTGAAGTTGTCCTGGTGGAAGTGGGTGGGACAGTGGGTGATATTGAGTCTCTGCCCTTCCTGGAAGCTTTCCGGCAGATGAGATATGATCTCGGCCGGAAAAACAGCTTCTACATTCATGTCACCTGGCTTCCCCATATCGGCGCGACCGGGGAATTAAAAACCAAACCCACTCAGCATTCCGTCCGGGAATTACGGTCAATAGGTATCTCTCCGGATATGATTATTGCCCGCTCGGACTATCCGGTAGAGGAAGAGCTCCTGGATAAAATTTCTCGCTTCTGTGATGTGGAGAAAAAAGCGGTGATCCCTATGGAAACCACCGACACTCTCTATAACATTCCTCTGATGCTTGAAGATGCCTCTGTAGGAGAATTCATCACCCAAAAAATGAAGATAAAAGAACGCCAAAGTCCCTCCTGGGATGCCTGGCGGGAAATGGTTTCCAACCTGCGGAAACAGAAACCAATCGTCAATATAGCTGTGGTTGGAAAATATGTGGAACTGCAGGATGCTTATATGAGCGTCCGGGAAGCGCTGCAGCACGCCGGTTTGGCAAATGGAGTGGATGTTGAGATCACCTGGATTCATTCCGCAAAACTGGAGAAGGAAATTGATATTTCCGTTCTTGGGGATGTAGACGGCATTCTGGTGCCGGGCGGTTTTGGTGAGCGGGGAACTGAAGGGAAAATCAAAGCCATTAAGTACGCCAGGGAAAATAAAGTGCCTTGCCTGGGTCTCTGCCTGGGAATGCAGCTGATGGTGGCTGAATTAGCCAGACACCATTTCAATGAGGAAGGCGCAAACTCCACTGAATTTAACCCCTCAACTACTCATCCCGTGATTGATTTAATGCCTGACCAGCGGGACATTACCGATAAAGGCGGCACAATGCGCTTGGGTTTATATCCCTGCCAATTGCAGCCGGATACACTCGCTGCCGGGGCATATCAAACTGATTTAGTCCAGGAACGGCACCGGCACCGCTTTGAGTTTAACAATGCCTACCGGGATGAACTGGGAGAAGCGGGAATGGTCTTTTCAGGACTTTCCCCGGACGGCAGACTGGTCGAAATTGCAGAGCTGAGGGATCACCCGTTTATGCTCGGAACTCAATTCCATCCGGAATTTTTATCCCGGCCTTACCGGGCTCATCCGCTTTTTGCAGCTTTCCTGCAAGCAGTTGTCGAGTATTCTAACAAAGTCTCACCAGATTGAAGATTTGGCATTTATTGTTCCTGCCTGATAGACTACAATAGGCGATGGAATATTAGAAAAATATTTGGAGAAAATCATGTACACAAAAATTGAGTCAATCAAAGGCCGGCAAATCCTGGATTCCAGGGGTAACCCCACGGTTGAAGTGGATGTTCAGCTGGTGGATGGCAGCCTGGGTCGGGCTGCGGTTCCCTCCGGAGCTTCAACAGGCATTCACGAAGCTCTTGAGCTGCGGGATGGAGACAAGAAAAAATTCGGCGGAAAGAGCGTTTTTAATGCAGTAAACAATGTAAATAGCAAAATTTATGATGCGCTGGTTGGAGAAGATGCAACCCGTCAAAAAGAGATAGATGAAATTCTATTGGAACTGGATGGGACCGCAAATAAATCCAAACTTGGCGCAAATGCCATCCTGGGAACAAGCATGGCTGTTGCAAAAGCCGCTGCTTCCTCCCTGGAACTCCCCCTCTACCAGTATATCGGCGGGATTTACGCGCATGTCCTTCCTTCTCCGATGATGAATATCCTCAATGGCGGAGAACATACGGATTGGCAATCCACGGATGCCCAGGAATTTATGATCATGCCGCTGGGAGCACCCACATACTCCGAAGCGCTGCGTTGGGGAAGCGAAATTTACCATACTTTAAAATCGGTTCTTAAGGGACACGGTTATGCCACCCTGGTAGGTGATGAAGGCGGTTATGCCCCTGCCCTGAGTTCCAATGCTGAAGCTGTGGAAATCATCCTGGAAGCGATCGAAAAGGCAGGCTACAAAGCCGGCGAGCAAATCGCAATTGCTTTAGATCCGGCAGCTTCTGAATTTTATGAAGAAGATACCGGGCTGTACAATCTGCGAACTGAAGGCAAAAAGCTTTCCAGCGCTGAAATGGTTGCCTTCTGGAAGGATTGGGTGGAAAAATACCCCATCGTTTCCATTGAAGACGGTCTGGCCCAGGATGACTGGGACGGCTGGAAACTCATGACTGATGAATTAGGCGACAAAATCCAGATCGTGGGCGATGACCTGCTGGTTACAAACCCCGATCGGGTCCGCAAGGGCATTAAAGAAGGTGCCTGCAATTCCTTGCTGGTTAAAGTGAATCAAATCGGCAGCCTGACAGAAACCATCGAATCGGTAGAGACCTGCCACCGGGCCGGCTGGACAGCAGTCACTTCCCACAGGTCAGGTGAAACCGAGGACAGCACTATCTCAGACCTGGCAGTTGCCCTCAATACAGGACAAATTAAGACCGGAGCGCCCGCCCGCTCAGATCGGGTGGCGAAATACAATCAGCTTTTACGCATTGAAGAAGAGCTGGGCAATATGGCGGAATACGCAGGTTGGAAACCCTTCCGCAAATAATTAGTTGAGCACTAGCAGGAAGGGGTATCTTTGAAGGATATCGCTTCCTGTCCCTTAAATTATAAGATCCGTAATCCTCAAAGGGTTACGGATCTCTGTTTTCAGCAAGGGATTAATAGATTTACAACGCGTTAATCAGATCCTCATCAGACAAATCATCCAGCTCCTCCCCATCACCTGAATGATCCAAATCATCCACTTCGTCTAATTCGACCACATCGTTTACTTCATCCTCTTCTATCACATCGTCTACTTCTTCCAATTCATTAATTTCTACCGACTGGATTGCCTCTTTGATTGAAATATCTTCCCTTCGTTTTCCAGGCTCCGGTGTAGCACAGTAGGGACATAAACTCCAGGAAAGTTTCAGCAATCGATCGCAAGCATGACAATTCTTCATCAACTTGGTGTGGCAGTTTGGGCAGACGATCCAATCCTCAGCAGTGTGCCGTCCGCAGCCAGGACAGGCTGATCGCTCTTCAATAGCCTGCAGCAAGGCTTCTTCCTCGAGCATATGCTGATATTCCTCTTCCATCGTTTGCGGCGGGCGCAAGATTAAATAAACCACAATCCCGGGTAAAAACAGCACAGCCACAACCAGGACTGCCAGGATTCTCACCAGGGGATCTTTGACCCGGGATCGGATATCCCGATAGGTCCAGACTAGCAAACTGAGCCAGAAAGAGGCAATGAAAGCTCCCCCCCAGGCAGCAGCAATCAGCAAAAAATTATTAAGAGATGAAGGGTCAAATACCATCAAAGAACTCCTCGACCAAAATTATACCTTATTTAAAGATACGGCATACCGGGAGAGGATTCAACAAATTGGAAATGGCTCTTGCTCTTTCTGTTTTTCTCCGGTATAAAAAAGGAAAGCGGGGTTAATAAGAGGAGGATGAAATGGAGCGGGGAAAACCATCCTATAAAATCAAGGACCTGGACCACAGCGAACGACCAAGGGAAAGATTGGCAAATTTAGGCGCTCACGTATTGAGCACAGCCGAATTATTGGCAATCTTGCTGCGGGTGGGTGTTGAAGGAGAAAATGCTATCCAGGTTGGCCAACGATTGCTGCAGGACTTTAATGGCTTGACCGGTCTGCAGCGGGCAACCTATACTGAAATCTGCGCCCAACACGGCATCGGGACCGCAAAAGCAGCTCAAATTAAAGCTGCCATTGACCTGGGAAGACGTCTTTCCGCCCAATCTCCCGAAGACCGGCCAATCATTCACAGCCCGGAAGATGCGGCTGACCTGGTTCAATACGAGATGAGCACATTGGAACAGGAACAGCTGCGGGTGATTCTGCTTAATACCAGAAATCATGTCCTGGCGATAAAAACTATTTACCAGGGATCTTTAAACTCTTCCCAGGTCAGGATAGGTGAATTATTTAGACCTGCCATCAGGGAGAATGCTGCCGCAATTATTGTCATTCACAACCATCCCAGCGGCGATCCCTCACCCAGCCCGGATGATGTGGCGATCACCAAGGCCATGGTTAAAGCCGGGAATCTATTGGATATCCAGGTACTTGATCATCTCATAATTGGACAGGGACGATTTATTTCATTAAACAGAAGGGGATTGGGTTTTTCAGAAAGTTAAAGGGTTGATCGAACTAAAAAACCACGGAATTCGCCAGTATTTTCCAGCCAGTGTTCTTTCACTTCAGTGACAGTTGAGGATCTGGATCCTCTTTGTAAAGCGCGGAGCAATTCGGATAGCTTTTCTTTTTTCCCCTCGGCAACTATCTCAACAGACCCATCCCGGCGATTTCTCACCCACCCGTTTAACCCGATCTCACCGGCAGCTCCCAGCACATAATAACGGAATCCAACCCCCTGCACCCGTCCGATTACCCGGGCATGCAGCCGTTGGTCCTGGATCTCATTCATTTTCATCCCATTCCTGTTCAATTTCGCTGCCCTGGAATTTACCAAAAATGAACACCCCAAGAAATATTAAGAGGAGTAGCAGAAACCCGCTGAGGACAAAAATATACGTCAAATATCTTCCCCTGGAAAACACATCCAGTTTCCAATCGTTTTCCAGCTCCTCCAGGGTAATTCCGAGAGCAACTTCCACCCCCCGCTCGCAGCTGACCCCTTGATCATAGGCAAATATCATCGCCTGGATCCCTGTCACGCCGTATTCCCGTTGAATATAATCCAGCAGTGAATTCGATTGAGCATAGGAAAGAAGAGCCAGATCCGTATCAACAGGAAAGGCTATACAAAGATGGGCAAACGGAATCAATCCCCTCTCCCCTTCTGCTTTTTCGAGGGCCAAATCATAATCCGGGTGGGAAAAGGCTTCCATCTGGGAAGCAAGACCTTCATTAAACCAGGCAGGAAGATATTGATACTCATTGCCCATAAACCGGTAAAGCAGAATATGGGTAATCTCATGCGGGATTAACCGCTGAATTTCCAGGGATTGATCTACTCCCGGAGGCAGGGATACAACAATTGAACCCAACCTGGGATCCGCATGTCCACCTACCCAGGTCTGTCCAACGCTGGCCAGTGTAGACTGTAATTCTTCTTCGCTGCTGTAGATAAAAATAACAATCGGCTTATTTTCAGCGGGCTGTTGGAGCAGCTCCAGAACCTGGTCCAATCCACTTACAGCAGCATCCCGCACTTCTTGAGCCAGGATAATTTCACCCTCATACCAATAAATATTAAACGGTTCTTCAATCAGTTCCTGCCAATTATAGCGATTATCCAGATAAGTAAAGAAATAACCAGGGGTTTCTACGCTCTCTCCATTTTCCAGGGTGAGATGGTAGGAATAGGTGATATTAGAAAACGCTGGCAGCGGCCGCTGTGCCAGGTCATACACAAATTGAGCTTGACCCGGCGAGATGAATAGAACCTCACCAACAAAAGAGGGTATACCCGGAGCCTGCAGCACCAACGTGATCTGGCTCACCGGCACTTCACTTTCAATCTCAATCTGGAAGATCAGTTCTCCGCCGAAAGTATATTCAACCCTTTCATCCAGGATCTCAACGCTGTCTTCTGCCTGGACAGAGAGCGGGGTAGTTATTATCAAAAACAGGATTAAGAGAATCAGAGTTCTTTTCATGTGTAAAGAGGCAAGGTTTTATTTTATTCGACCGCAGGTACCTGCGCTTATTCTCAGGGATTTGAGTTTATTTACTCCAACCAGTGATCATCATCCAATTCAAAATTATCCAGCTCAAAATCATCCTGGTCATAATCATCCTGGGTGTAATCATAATCATCCAGAATATATTTTTCCTGGTCTGAGAAAGGCATATCAAACATGGACAGATTCACACCCTCTTCCAAAAAATCGAGCCGTTCCAGAGCTTGCTGGATGAGTTCAACTTCATCATCGCTGACTTCGCCATCGAGCAGTTGATGGATTGCAGGACCAGCGTCTTCTCCCCCAATTTGGGACAGTGCCCAGATTGAAACCCCGCGGATTTCAGGAAGATCATCAAGCAGATCCAGGATAACCGGGACTGCATCTTCCAGGATCAATTCCCCACAGGCGCGAACGGCTTCCAGCCGGACTTTAGGAGAAGTGTGCTGTAATTTATCAAACACCTTTTCACTATACTGGTGGTCAAAAGACCGGCCCATGGCAAAAACCGCGCTGGCGATCCAATCCTCACTGGCGTTATCGTATGCCTCAAGGATATGTTTACTTACTTCAGGCCGGGAAGAATAGCTGAGAGCTTCCAATGCCCGGTGTTGAATCTGGGAAGGTTGATCGCTTACCAGGATTTGCAGTAATTTATCTTCTATTTGATCTTTAATTTCCGCATTGATTTTATCCAGCTCCCCCCGGTAAATATACTTTCCCAAAACAGAGGCGGTCACTGCCCGGACGTCAACACTATCCTCTTCTTCCAGAATGGATAAAAAGAAGGGGATAAGATCATCGGTATCAAATATTTCAATAGCCCGGATTGCAAAGAAACGCACCTGGTCATCCAAATCCTTAAGCCCGATACGAAAGATCGGTTCAAAAGTCAGCAGGGAATTGGTGTCTGTCAGCTGTTCCAGGTCATCAATTAACGCTCTGCGGCGCTCAACATTCACATTTTCCCAGATACCTGCTAGCTGAGAAAGATTTTCCGGATTGATATCAGATAACCGATAAAGAAGAAGAGGATCAAGAATCTGATCTTCATCGAGCAAGGCCGTCAAGACCTCGTCAAAAGGGATATCTTCCAGGGGAGAAAAAAGCGGCTCTTCCATTAGGGTAATTGTATAGGTGAAGTGAAATCCAGGATATTAAAGTAGATTAACAGCAGCAAAACACTAATAAAACCTACCGCGTTTACGGCATTCTGAACTTTCTGGGAAACCCGTTTGCCGAAAATCAACTCAGGCAGCACAAATAATATTCTGCCTCCATCCAGGGCAGGAATAGGCAGCAAGTTTAATATACCAAGTGATATGGTAATCGACACCACAAATAACAGCACATTAATCGTTGGAGATGTTCCAGGCAGCAACTGCTGCTCCTTGGCTCCTTCGTAGATATCATACATACCTTTGTAGCCAACCGGACGACCGGCTGCTTCCCCTGTGCCCCTGATCAGCTGTCCCGGCAATCTCATCACGGCTAGGCTATGTTGACCTGTTGCGGAAATACCCAGCGGAAGAGCTTGGAACCAGCTAATCTCCCTGACCGGGCTGGTCATGACGATCCCAATTGCGCCTTGATTTTCAGGAGGATTTTCTCTGGGTACCAGGTTTATCAAGTCAATATTACCGTCGCGCTGGTATTCAATTTGAATTTCCTCACCCAGGTGGGCATAAATTTCAGCTCTCAGGGCTTCATAACTGTCCGCCTCATATTCATTAATGCTGAGGATTTGATCTCCAGGTAAAAGACCAGCTTCCTGGGCAGGTGAATTCTGAGCGATTTCCTGGACCTCGATAACGCTCATATCAGGAACACCCAGCTGACTGAACACTATCGAATAGATCACCACAGCTGCCAGCAGATTCATTATTGGTCCTGCCAGGTACACACCTATCCGTACCAGCGGTTTTGAAGCAGCCAGGCCGCCTTCAATTTCTGGTTGGCTTTCACCAAGGGGTTTTACAAAGCCACCCAGGGGGATCCAATTCAGGGTATATTCTGTGCCCCGGAATTCAAACAATTTGGCAATCCTGGGCGGAAAACCAATCCCAAACTCCTCAACTTTCACACCAAAGATAAGGCAGGCTAAAAAGTGTCCTACCTCGTGCAGGATTATCAGGGAAGCCAAGACACCAATAAACTGTAAAATGTTAATAATCATAAGGTTTTCCGTTAAATCTTTACTACTGTTTATACTTCATATTGCCAATAAATAAACTGTTCTTTGTCAGGTATAAAATTATACCCCAGGGAAATCCGGTTCGAGAAGATGGGTAGGACCGCCCGGCGTGCATTCTAATATAGATTTAACACCTGGGAAGGAACCCAATTCTCTCTTAACTTTATCTGCCTCTTTAGCGGGACAGATGAGATGAACATTAGGACCAGCATCAATTGTATAACAAACCGGTAAACCTTGCCTTCGCCAAATTTGCACCGCTCGCATTACTTCCAAAGTGCCTGGCAGCCAGTAATACAAAGGAGGATCTGAAGTCATCATCACTGCATGCATCAAATTGCAATCTTGTTCTACGATGTCAGCAAAGACCGTGAAATCTCTCTCCAGCAGGGCTTTCCGGCAGATTTCCAACCGCCGGTTTGCATCCTTTACCCTGGCTCCCTGGATAGGAGATTTATCAGCCATTGTGTGACCTAAAGAAGATCCGGTTTCCTTATGTTCCTTACTGATCAGAGCAATTAAATCTACCAGGTCCCAATGATCTGCACCAGCAATTGAATAAGCGTAGGAAGAGTCATGATCTGTGCCTGCTTGCCACTCTACGTAACCTTCTGGTATCGATCGGCTGGCGGAACCTGATCCGGTTCTGGCTAGCCGGGAAAGTTCTCTCTCCGATAAACTCAATCCGGCAGCGCTGCTGGCTGCGCAGCTCAAGGCAGCGAAGGCGGAAGCAGAGGAAGCAATCCCGGCCCCGGTGGGAAAGTTATTTTCACTTTCTACACTGGCAAAGGTGTTAAATTCAACTATATTCCTGATCCGGTTCAACATTTTACTCACTCTCTGTAAAGCAGCCCCCTCTTCGGGAATCCCGTTCAAGATTAATTGGTCCCCTGCTAAAGAGGGATCAAAACTAACCCTGGTGCGCGTTTCCAATTCCTTTAAATTCATTGAGAGAGAACTGTTAGCCGGAATCCTTAAATCCTGATCTTTATTCCCCCAGTATTTAATAAAGGCAATATTCGGATGAGCCAGTGCGGAAGCGGTTGAAATCATATGATTCTCTTTGAAACATAAAGAATAAGATAAATTTTACTCAGCAAGCAAATAAAGGGTTGGGAATAAACAGCTTACATCGCCCTGCCATGACTGGTTAAACTCCAGTGGGGTTGTGGCATTGATCAGGATGTGACCTGAGAAACCCTCCAGGAATCTCTGCAGCAGTTCATTTTGGCCAGGCAAAGGCAGCTGACCGCATAATTCCTGTATATAACGGGCTTGGTTTTCCTGAACCACTACCCGGTTATCCACGCTGTAGGTCAAGCCGGTAACCGCAACGGGGTCCAATTGGTAAAAATCCGGATTTGTTTCCTGAAGGATCAAACCGATTTCCACTAACGCTGCCTGATCAAGTAAAAATATATACTTCCAGGAAAGATTCCGGTCTCTGAGAATGGTCAGGAATTTTTCTGAGGGCTGGGTGGGTTCATCCATCCAGAACGCTCCCCGCAAATTAATATCCCGCTGGATGCCGTCTTCTGCCTGGGAGGGAAAAATCGGGAAAAACAACTTTATCTGCTGTGCATCACCGGAGCGGCTCAACCAGACACCCTGCAGAAGTGGTTCAGGTTTTGATAAATCGTCCACATAAATCAAAAGAGTAAAGGGATCTGCGGAAGCAGGTTCTTCTTGTTGTTCTTCTAACAAAACCGGACCCCTGGTTTTTTGAGTCATCTGTGCTGGTCCCTCTCCATCAGAAAACATGGTCTGACTGGCCTTAATTCCCAGGAACAGGAACAGGCCAAAAAACAAAGTAAAAAGGACCAGCATGACTTTTGATTTCATAATCCTCACAAAAAAGGAGTAATCCACCCGTCTAAGAGGACCTCCCCCACGGGCAAAATACTTATTTTGCTCTTTTTTGTATCATACCACTTCCCGGTAATTTTTCAGGTTCCTGCTCGAGGTAAACCAGGGGAACAAGTGGAGTAATTCAACTATCCAACACCCTGGTTAAAACAAAAAATCGGGCTCGATATTCTGACTGGGTCAAAAAAACCAGTGAAAAATCAGCCCGATCGTTTATTTTTATACTTCTAGAACGTGCTTTATCTGAAATTGAAGTTTATTTTACGGCCACAGACAAAATGCCTAGAATGATCCCAAAGGGGAATCCCAAAAGAGACCAGGTCAGGTAGGGAATAGCCTCATCCTTCTGCTCCCATATCTCCCGGAGGCGGGGCAACAAATCCCGGATAAATTCCGATTCATCCATCACCCTTATATGGAAATCCCACCAGCTATACTCAATTCTTTCTAAGACCGCTTTCATACCAATATCCTCCAGGTTCATTTTGAGGTAGATAATTTCTTAACCTTGCCCTTCTCATCCACAACCGCACGGACAATCCTGTTGATTTTTTTCCCTCCGGGGCCTGAGATTTTTTTCTGGTAAACCAGCAGGGTATCAGATGATTTATCCCCTTCCCGGGGAGTAACCTTGGGCTTAACCCCTTTTAGATCGGGGTGTTTCCGGTAAACCTCCTGGGATACTTTGTCAATCAACTTTGCTTTCATGATAACCTCACTCATTGCCCTTATTCCCCATATGTGGAGTTAGCGTACGCTCTCCTGCGCATGAAGGCAGGCACATCCAGCGGATCCCTGCCCATTTCAAAACGCTGGGGGGATTCCTCTTCCTCGTTGATCACTTCTTTAACTATCTTCCTGGTGATCGGCTCAGGAATTACTCTTTCCTCTCTGGAGAAGGAAGAAAAGACATCCTCAAATGTAGTAGCTCCCAAACCAGTGACAATCAGATTCACCTGGACCTTTCCCTGGAATCTCTCGTTCTGGGTTGCGCCAAATATCAATTCCGCATCGGGAGGAATTTGCTCCTGCAGATAATTCAGCGCCTGTCCAATATCAGATAAGGTTAAATCCGCTCCGGAAGTGAAATTGACAATTAATCCGGAGGCATTGACCAGTGAAACATCTTCCAGCAGCGGATGGTAGAGAGCTTGTTTGACCGCATTGATTGCTTTTCCTTCGCCTGAAGCCTCCCCAATACTCATCAACGCACCCCCGCCTAATTCCATCATACGCTGAATATGGGCAAAGTCGACATTGATAATACCGGGTTCGGTAATCAATTCGGTAATGCTCTGCACAGCCTGTCGCAGCACGTCATCTGCCAGGTGAAATGCTTCTGACAGAGTGGCTTTCTCTGAAACCGTTTGCAGCAACCTTTCATTGGGGATAGTGATTAATGTATTGACATGCGGCTGAAGTTTTAATAAACCTTCAGCGGCATTCCTCTGGCGTCCACCAACCTCAAAAGCAAAGGGTTTGGTAACCACAGCAATGGTGGCAATCCCCATATCTTGAGCGATCTGAGCTGCCACAGGAACGGATCCGGTCCCTGTACCACCGCCCATGCCAGCAGTCAGAAATACCATATCTGCTCCTTCTAAAGCCAGAGCGATATCACTTTTGCTTTCCAGGGCAGCCTCTTCGCCAACCCGGGGATCTCCCCCGGCGCCTAAACCGCGGGTCAACTTGGGTCCCAGTTGCAGTTTAACCGCTGCCTGGCTGAAAGCCATGGCTTGCCGGTCAGTATTGGCAATAATAAATTCCACCCCGGATAAACCAAAATGGATCATGCGGTCAACCGCATTGCTGCCTCCACCGCCCAGTCCCATCACTTTGATAACAGGGATATAAGGAGGATCTTCCCAATCTCTTAATCGCTGATCATATACTTGCTCGTTAAACATAGTGATTACTCCTCTGACTCGAACCGGGTTATCCCGGTGGGCCGCTGAATACAGGTTTCAGTTATATCGCTGCTAATAATGATGCAATTTTTGTACCATCTCCATCAATTCTCCTCACCATACAACCTTGATTTCGGAGTAAGGAGAGATCGTCTTCTGAAAAGTGTTCTTCTCCGCCCAGGACAGTGACCTGGTCAGCCTGCACGGCTTCATTCAATGAGAATCCGATAGTGGGTTGATGCCGCTTAATAAATCCCCGGGTGACATTCAAGTGCCAATCGGCAATCCCCCACTCAAAGGTCGGGAGCAGTAAATAATGGGAAAAGCGGAATTCTTCAGGGGATTTTTCAACGGTTTTTGCTTCCGCATTTAGAAAATGGTTCACAATAGGCTTAGGCGTCCCATCTTCTTGATACCAGCTGTGTTTCCCAGCGCAGCAGCTCTCTTCTGCAGCCAGCACCAGGAATGCCCCGCCGATAACCTGTTCAGGTAGAGGGTCCAAACCTTCCACTTCCTGCCTGGAAATCAGCTTGGCGCCATCCAATAAAAGTTGATTCAGATCCTGGCCTTCCGCTGCCGGACCACTAACACCCAGAAGCAGCAGGGGTAATTTCTTTTCCAGGATTGCTTCTGATAAGATTAAGTACCACTCAGCGATACGGAATCCGCGCTGATCTTCCGAACTCTCAGGGGTGGAATAAGGCTGCGCTTCAGGCCAGCTTTCCGGTCCACCGCCTCCCCAGGACAAGGGATTTTCATTCAAAGGGGCATAGGCACTGAGTATCAAACGTTCCAGCAAGGGAGCAGATGCCCGGCGTTTAATTCCATCCAGGGAACCCCGGAGGAAAATCGTATCCCAGTAATCTCCTCCTGGTTCCAGGGGAGGAAATACCGGCACCAACCCCACCATCACCGCAGCTTCAGCCAGGGGAAGAAAGCCATCCAGGAAACGCTCGGTCAGATCTGATTGCGCCCAGGACTCGGATCCCCAGTTTTCCTGCATATTGGGCCGATCAAATAAAATGGTGTATTTAACACCCCATTTTTGATAAGTTTCAAACAATAACATCATTTCTTCCACTGCTGGCAGCTTTTCAGAATTGAGTTGAAAGTGAAGGACTGGAGTAATTTTCTCCCTTTTTAAAGTGGTGATAAAGTGTTCCGGGATTGCCCGACAGGTAGGCGCAGGCAGCACTACCCAGGATGCGCCCAGCGATTTTAATCTGGGCAGCCAGAGATTAAGATCCTTCTCTGAATAATGATCGCTATCTAGCCAATAGTGAAAACCAACTTTTTCCATAGTTTTTCTCTTCTTTCCAGGATTATTTCAGGATACTCCCTAAAAGTGCAAGGTTTATGCCAGCAGAGGGTTGGTTCAGGAAAACAGCCTATCCTGCGTCCCTGGGAAAAAAGGTTCTGGTGCTATAATGCGGAGCATGAAGAAAATCCTCATCACCGGCGCGACGGGATTTATCGGAAAAGCCCTTACCCGGCACCTCTCGGAAACGGAGTACCAGGTCCGGGTGCTGATCCATCCTTCCCGAAAATCCCCGGATTTGCCAAAAGGGATCCCGGTCGAAGCGGCAGTATCAGGGTTAAACGATCTACGCGGCCTGCGGGCCGCCATGGTTGATGTGGATATTGTTTACCACCTGGCCAGCCAGGAAGCTCTCGGCGCGAGAGGCAACCTGCTGGAAACGGATA
Source organism: Anaerolineales bacterium (assembly GCA_021108255.1). Classification (GTDB taxonomy): domain Bacteria; phylum Chloroflexota; class Anaerolineae; order Anaerolineales; family UBA11858; genus B10-G9. Next base: position 28,632 of record JAIORG010000020.1, read on the forward strand.
TCCAGGGCACAAAAAATTTAGTAGCAGCTGCCCAGGATGCGGATGTAGACCGTTTCTTTTTCATCAGCCATCTCGGCGCGGATCGGGCGTCGGCTTATCCAACCATGACCGCCAAAGCCATCGCCGAGGATCACATTCAAAAAAGCAGCCTGGATTACACTATTCTGCGGTCGGGAATCGTATATGGGGCCAATGACCGTTTCACCACTAACCTGGCCCGGCTGATCCGCTCTATTCCCCTGGTATTCCCCCTGCCCGGCCAGGGAGACACGCTGCTGCAGCCATTGTGGATCGAAGATCTGGCCAACATCCTGCTCTGGTCGCTGGATAACGATGACAACCGCCGGAAAACCTATAAAATTGGCGGCCCGGAGCAGCTCAGCTTCCGGGATATTGTTATCAGCATACTGGATGTGATGGGAATTAATCGTCGTTTGGTCCCGGTCAGCATTCCCTTAATTCGTGGTGGGACCGTGTTTGCAGATTACCTATCGCTGAATATCCCCACCAATATCTTCTGGCTGGATTACCTGGCGACCAATCGCACCTGCTCCCTGAATACATTGCCCCATGTTTTTAACCTGCTTCCCAGCCATTTTTCCAAGCGGCTGGAATACTTAAATCTTAACGATAAATAGAATCAGGACATCCCCATAACCCCAAGGTTAAAGCCCATGACTCTTTATGACATTTCCCTCACCTACACTGAAGATCTGCCAACTTGGCCAGGCGATCCAACCATCCAGCTTAAGCAAATCAGCAGCATAGAAGATGGAGAAATGGCCAATGTGACTCATTTGTCGATGTGCGCCCACAGCGGTACACACGTGGATGCCCCGGATCATTTTTTAGGGAATGGAAAAACAGTAGAGAGCATCCCTTTGGAATTGATGGTTGGTCCGGCAGCAGTGGTTGAGATCCGCGCCGAAGGGACCATCACCGCCGCTGATTTAATATCGGCCCAGATACCGGCGGGAACAAAGAGAATCCTGCTCAAGACTGCCAATTCGGAGGTCTGGGCAGCCGGGAACATGGTATTCCAGGAAGATTTTATCGCTCCTGATGGGGAAGCGGCAAAGTACCTGGTAAAGCTGGGGGTAAAAGTTATCGGAGTGGATTATCTCTCGGTAGCGCCATTTACAGATCCGGAACCCACTCATAAAATCTTGCTGAAAGCGGGGGTGTTAATCATTGAAGGGTTGGATCTTTCCGGGGTAGAGCCCGGTGAGTATACTCTGTACTGTCTTCCGTTAAAGATTGGCGGAGCGGACGGCGCCCCGGCCCGGGTATTGTTGATGGATTGATCCAATTGAAATTTGACCTGCTGGGGATCGAATAGAACCTGGAATAATTTATTATCCAGCGTTAGTGAAAGATTTCTTGTCAACAGGGGTTGGGGATGCTATAATTTCGCCTACAAAACGGGCGCGTAGCTCAGTTGGTTAGAGCGCACGGTTCACATCCGTGAGGTCGATGGTTCGAGTCCATTCGCGCCCACAAGAATCCGCTCTTTATTACAAGGAGCGGATTTTCCTTACCAAAGTTCTTAATGTTATACTTCAAAACAGACCGATATCACATCATCGAGAAAAACTTTCCAACATACAAAATAGCTTTTAAGCACTATGGATTTTAGAGATGAAATTTCAGCGAAAAGTAAAAACGGCAATTAAAATATTAATCAATAACGGCATAATTGAATTATTCAATTCAATGAAAGGATTTGTGAGCAATAGGGTTGGAGGGTATCGACCAGATGAAGCAATGATCGCTTTCAAAGCATTAATGGTTGATGCAGATACTGGGGTAATGATTGATGTTGGCGCACATTATGGGAAAACATTGGCTAAATTTGCAGAAAATAATTGGCAAGTGTTTGCATTTGAACCAGATTCTAAAAACCGCGAAAGGCTTATTTGGTCATACGGTGATCTTGAAAATGTAGTAATCGATCATCGAGCAGTATCAGATCGGAATCAAGATAAAGCCACTATATATAGGAGCAGCATATCCACCGGGTTCAGCAGCCTTTCACCTCTCCATTCAAGTCATCAACCTGGAAATGAGGTGTCAGTAATTACCTTAGAGACTTTTTTTATAGAGCAGGGATTATACGAAAAAGAAGTAAGCTTTATTAAGATTGATACGGAAGGATACGATCTCCACGTTCTTAAAGGTATTCCTTGGACCAAAGTATCACCAAAGTTGATATTATGTGAATTTGGAGATATTAAAACTTCCACACTTGGGTATACTTTTCACGATTTGGCTAATTATCTTATTGACCAGGGCTATAAACTTATTGTTTCAGAATGGTATCCATTAAAGGATTACGGTATCCCGGCCGACTGGATCCGTTTTTGCACCTATCCTTGCAAACTGAAATATCCAAAATCTTGGGGAAATATCTTTGCAACAAATGATGCTAATCTCTATCAATCTTTGTTGGAGATATGCATTATTAATCACTGATGGTAAAAATATTACATCGTAAAAAATATCAGAAGCTAAATGTTAAAGTGGTGGTCCAATATATTCCGATTTGGAATATAGATACCCCGTGCAAAAAGGAAATCAAATTTCCAAGATAGAATGGCTCAAATAGCGGCTAGACCTCAATCGGGCAACTTTGTTGCTTGGTTTGTATGGACCAACGATCTCGGGAGTTGTTCAAACTTATCATCATCTCTTTGAGTCCTATGTCAATAAAAACTTCATTGGGCTGCACTCATTCATATTACAGTCAATTTTTGATATAGGATATGTTGGACTACTGTTGGCCTTGATAATGATATTTTCAATGATCAAAGCCGCGGCAAAAATTCTTCAAACCACAGACAATAAAACTGAACCAATGATGGCTATTGGCCTTTTGATATATGCTTTACTGTTAGGTAGTGTTTCCGTAATTCCTGGTATTTATATCCACGAACTTTTCTATTTCTCTTGATCTGTATTTCTCTGATTTAGATTTCTCGTGAGTTAATGATCCATATAATTTATTCAATTCATTCATGGATATATTTAATTTATTAGACTCCATATTAGCCGGTTCGATTCAAGTCCATTCGCGCTCACCTTCATAGACAACGCTCTCTTTGCACTGCAGAGGAGTATTTTTTCTTCCCTGGGTGGGAGCTGTTCGATCTACCTTTGCCTGCCTCCGCTCTTCTCCTTGTTCCGACAGCTCTATCTGGTGTTTAAAAAAATTCACTTCTATCAGGATTGTTAATTCAACGCCAGCCAATCCTCTAGTACAATACAATAAATTCCATCGGGATAGCTGTATCTTTCTGCAGCATCCCCTATCTCATCACTATTTAACTTCCCGGAAAATCCCCCACAGGTAATCCGCAAGGAGCAACTCATGGCAAACAATTCTCCCCACCTCCTTACCCATCGAACACGATTCCTGTTGGTCCTCATCGTCGGGCTGACCCTGGCTGTGTCGTTTTCTGGATGCAGCGCCGAAAATCAGCTACAGGCAACAGCCACTCCCTCGGCGACCCCAACGAATACCCCCACTCCCACCCCAACGAACACCCCCACTCCCACCCCAACGCCCACACCCGTCCCCCCGCCCCAGGGTGAGTGGTCGCAGTACTGGGACAGGAACCAGATGTACGACCTTGTGATCGACAGAGAGGGCTACCTGTGGGGTCGCGGCTATGGGACGATCATCCGCTGGAATACCCGGGAGGGCACCTATCAGGAATTTGGCACCGCCCAGGGACTGCCTGCTAATTTTGCCAATAAAATCTTCCTGGGGCCATCCGGCGAAGTCTGGTTGTATTTCCGGGATCAAGGGCTGTACCAATTCGATGACCCGGATTGGATCTCTCACATCAAAGAGGGGGAGATCGAGGGCTTCCGGCTGGACGCCACCGCACTGGGACCAGACGGAACCCTTTGGGTCTGCACGGAAGAGAGTCTCTCACGT
>JAIORG010000261.1 GCA_021108255.1 Anaerolineales bacterium
GGGCATCCTGGAAGGTAGTAGTCAACATCAATTGTCTGATCAAGTGATTTTACCGTGTGATAAAAAGCAGGCAGGGTTAATTCACCTTCCGCTACTTTGGTCACTACCTGGGGCAGGATACCTTCAGGATTGTCTATTGAGGGGTTGTTGAGATAGACTTTATCAAATGTTGCATCTTTGGTAGTCAGGTTGGATAATGCCGGAATGCAGCCTTCATAAGCACAGGAACCAAAGGCTACCATTATTTTTGATTTTTTCCGCAGCAGATGAGCCATTTCTTCATTTTCTGAATTACGAATCGCTCCATTAAAGAGACAGATGTCAATATATCCGTCTGGGTAGGACTCGAGGTCCTTGACTTTGAAATCCGCAATACAAGGGAAGAAAACAATATCAAAAACCTCATCCACAGTCAGGATGTTTTCATGAATATTAAGTACTGAGATTTCACATCCACCGCAGGCTGAAGCCCAATACATGGCCAGTTTTGGTTTTTCTTTGGCTCCCATGTTATATCTCCTTTACGGGGATTGGTATTGCTCCATTATCACCCAGGACTTTATCATGCCAGCGCAATGGCCCCAGAGCTCGAATTTCTTCCGTCATTTTGTTTACTCTTTCAGCCAGGACTATGCCTTCAGAAGCAGAAGCCCAAAGCAATTGGACCCGCTCATCTTCAATTCCCCATTGAGAAAGTGTCTTTTTCAAAAGCAGGAAGCGCCGGAGTGCTTTGATATTTCCATTCACATAATGGCATTCCCCTGGGTGGCAGCCGGCAATCAGCACCCCATCTGCTCCACTGCGGAGAGCCTGGAGTACAAACTGGGGATCCACACGGCCGGAGCACATCACTCGAATGGGCCGCAGGTTGGGCGCGTACTTGATCCGCGCAGTTCCAGCGAGGTCCGCTGCCCGATAGGAGCACCAATTACATAAAAATCCGACAATTACGGGTTCAAATTGTTCACTCATGGTTTCCTCCTTCTAGGCGGGTGTCTTTTGAGGTGCGGGTTGAACGTCCCAGAGGAGCCCTTTTAGCTCAGCCATTACCTGGGTATTTGTGAAATGCGCTCCATCAATTACGCTGGAGGGGCAGGCTGCTACGCAAGTTCCACAGCCCTGACAGAGTGCTGTAATTATCCGGGACACCTTCTTCTCGTCGTCAAACTCAATTGCGTTGTAGGGGCAAAGATTATTGCAAATCCGGCATCCTGAACATTCATCTTCACGAATACTCGCCCGTACGGGTTCCATCATCACGGTCCCTTGATTGATAAGCTTGGCCACCTGGGAGGCAGCCGCTCCGGCTTGGGCTACAGTTTCAGGGATGTCTTTAGGTCCCTGGCAGGCGCCGGCAATGAATATACCATCTGTCATCGTGGAAACAGGAGCGAGTTTAGGATGACGCTCAGTGAAGAATCCGTCAAAACCGCAACCCATTTTAAACAATTGAGAAACCTCTTCTGAATCGTGCCGTGCTTGCATGCCCGAACTGAGGAGTACCATATCTATGGGTGTGCGCTGCTGTTTTCCCAGTAAGGTGTTTTCGGACTGGATGATAAGTTTACCTTCTTCAGCTGGGTTTCGGCCTACATCTGTAATTTCTGCCACACGTCCGCGAACAAAGTGGGTGCCTTCTTTCAGCAGACGGTGATAAAACTCTTCGTAACCCTTTCCAGGAGTTCTCATATCCATGTAAAAATTGTAAACAACCGCTTCCGGTATGTGCTCATGGACCAGGTGGGCAAATTTTAGCGAATACATGCAGCAAACTTTGGAGCAGTATTCATTGTAGTTTTGATCTCGAGATCCAACGCAGTGGACGATGGCCACGCTCTCCGGTTCAGTTACGCCGTCTCGCAGGACAATGTGACCCTCTGTCGGACCTGAGGCATTGACCATCCGTTCAAATTCAAGACTGGAGAATACATTGGGCAAGCGTCCATAGCCATATTGAGGAATCCTGCGTGCGTCAAATAGATCATATCCCGTCGCGAGGATAATGTTCCCAACTGTGATGTTAAGGATTTCATCTTCTTGGTCAAATTTAATCGCATCAGTCGGGCAAAATTTTTCGCAGGCCCGGCATTTTCCGTTTTCGAAGTAAGTGCAGTTGTCTTTATCAAGAACCGGGTAGCCTGGGACGGCTTGAGGAAACGCTCGGTAGATTGCTTTCCGATAGCCTAGCCCAGCCCCGTAATCTTCATCAATCACTTTTACAGGACATTTTTCTTCACAGATTCCGCAGGACGTACACAATTCTTCTATCAAACAGCGGGCTTTCTTTCGGACCTTGACAGTGAAATTGCCGATATATCCTTCTACGTCCTCAATTTCACTGAATGTCAATAAGGTGATGTTGTCGTTTTGACCCACATCAACCATTTTTGGAGTGAGGATGCAGGCCGAACAGTCCAGGGTAGGAAAGGTTTTATCAATTTGGGCCATATGACCGCCAATTGTCCCTTCACGTTCTACAAGATAGACTTGGTTTCCTGCTTCGGCGAGTTCCAGCGCTGCAGTGATTCCTGCTATCCCGCCTCCTACAATCAGCGTAGCGGGATTGATGTCAACTGGAATTTTCTCTAAAGGAACCTGGTGAACCACCCGTTCAATGGCACCGTTTACAAGAGCTTTGGCTTTCTGGGTAGCAGCTGCTTTATCATTAGTTGCCCAGGAACCATGTTCCCTGATATTTGCCATTTCAAAAAGGAATGGATTTATTCCCCCGCGTTCTGTAGCTTCCCGGAATGTTTTTTCGTGCATTAGCGGGGAACAGGAGGCAACAACAATGCGGGTTAACCCTTTTTCTTTGATGTCTTTTTCAATGAGTTCCTGACCGGTGTTAGAGCACATGAACTCATAATTGCGGGAAATTTCCACATTGGGGTTATTTTTTGCCCATTTGGCGACATCTTCCACATCAATGGTTCCTGCAATGTTGGAACCGCAGTGGCATATATAAACTCCAACCTTTTCCAGCTGTTCGGGGATTTGTTTTTTATCATTCATGGATTATCCCTCCTCGATCATGATTGGCATTGGAAGGCTGGACGTTTTCTGAACCTTCTTACTATTTTTGACCGGTTGTGGTGCTTCATCGCTTATTTTTTCTAAGGCAGCCCTGGACGAAACAATTTCTTTCCCGAAACCTAATTTTTTCGCTGGGATTCCAAAAGCCAACCCCATGAGTTGTGTGAAATAGACTATCGGAATATGGTAGTCTGTTCCAAATCGGGCGTTTACAGCATCCTGATATGCATCCAGGTTCAACTGGCACATAGGGCAGATAGTGGCGATCATATCAGCTTCATTATCAGCGGCATTTTTCAGCAGATGACGGATGAGCTCCAGGGCTGTATCTTCACTGATTTGGGTCATATGCCCCCCACAGCATTGAGCTTTTAAGGGGAAATCGACCACAGTAGCTCCTAGTTTTTCGATCAACTTATCCAAAGATATGGGGTGCTCAGGGTCATCGAAACTATCCATTGCGGCTGGCCGGGGAACCAGGCAGCCGTAGTAGGGAGCGACCTTGAGATTGTAAAGCGGTTTCTGTACTTGTTCCTCAATAGCTTCAAACCCAACGTCCAGGACAAGGGTTTCCAGGAGGTGCTGCACATTAATGCTTCCCGGTTGGTACTGAAGCCCGCCTGCTTCCAATGCGGTATCAACTTTCTGTTTTAGATCAGGTGTTTCTGCGAGATAGTGATCAGCTTTCTTTAAGTTTAGATAACATGCGCTGCAAGGAGCTACCAGGTTCTCGCCGATATTTTGATCGGCAGCTAGCGCTAAATTGCGGCTGATCAAGGCAAAGGCCGGGATTTTATTTAACGCAATATATTCTGTGGCACCGCAGCAGTTCCAGTCATCCACCTCTACAAACTCCAGGTTCAAAGGTTTAGAGATGGCCATGGTCGAGTCATGGTAAGCGCGCGCGTTACGTTCCAGTGAGCAGCCGGGATAATAGCCATATTTCATGCTGCACCTCCAAGCTCTTTGGCTTTATTAAGGATAGATTTCAATTGGGATATGTTTTTTATCTTGGTGGGGGTGATATCCATGCGGCCCTTTGTAAACAGCTTAAGGCCCATTCCAGTTGCCAATTTTATTGCACCGAGAGGATGGTAGCGAAGGTGGTACCTGGTTGCTATACCTAATTCGAAGCTGCGCCCATTGTTTTCAACAAAATTCATAAAAGTTTCCGAGAATTCCGGAGCCTTGTCCAGATCAGCCTCTTGGTAGTGTCCAGCTTGAATGGACATTCGTTTAAGTGAATACATGAGATCTGTGATAGGTATCTCTTGCGGGCATCGAACCGTGCAGTAATAACAAGAAACGCAATACCAGGAGGTATTGCTTCGTAGAACTTCATCTTTCATCCCGGCATCTATCATGGCGAAAATAGTTCGCGGGGAGTAGTCCATGTCAGGACCAGAAGGGCAGGATCCAGAACAGGTACCGCATTGCAGGCATGTTTTTAAATTTTCTGCCAGACCAAGGGTCTCCGCGACAACCTCATCGTAAAAAGTGGGGGGGCGGGATGTTAATGAATCAGTCATAACAGCCTCCTAAAAGAGAATGAAGTGAAGTCGTAGAGCGATTATTGGAATCGGATAAAATTCGGTAGTGGGCACTGATAAATTAATCTATAGTAGTATAGATAACGAGGATTTATTCTTATAGTGAAGAATATCACAAATTAGGAGTACATAATCACTAAGCTAAAACAATTAATGAATTGTTGGAACATAAAATTGTTGACAAAGCAAATAATGTGCAAAAAATGTGACGACAGTGTTTTTATTCACTTTTCATTAATTACTTTAAGTTGAGCGAAAGGTTAACCATTTATTAAAAATTTCTTGTCAATAAGCTTACTTAATGTATTGGTCTTTAGACTGAGGTAAAATAAAATCAGGAAAATTTAAGCAGGTAATAGAGGAGATACTCATAATGCCAGGTAAGGATTATTTAGAAGAAAAAGCGATTAATACTATTCGATTTTTATCTGCAGATGCTATTCAGAAGGCAAATTCAGGACACCCTGGATTGCCAATGGGCACTGCAGCGCTTACTTATACACTCTGGACACGTCATTTGCGTCACAACCCAAATAATCCGGGTTGGTCAAACAGGGACCGATTTATTTTATCCGGCGGTCATGGGTCGATGCTTTTATACTCAATGCTGCATTTGAGTGGTTATGATTTGTCACTGGACGATATTAAAAATTTCCGTCAGTGGCAGAGCCTGACTCCGGGACATCCCGAATATGGCTTAACCCCGGGAGTAGAAACAACAACGGGACCATTAGGGCAGGGATTTGCAAATGGTATCGGGTTCGCGATAGCAGAAGCTCATCTTTCCGCAATTTTTAATCGCCCGGGTTTTCCCCTTATCGATCACTATACATATGGATTGGTAACAGATGGGGATTTGATGGAAGGTGTAACTTCTGAAGCAGCATCTCTGGCGGGGCATCTGAGGTTGGGGAAAGTTATCTACTTATACGACGATAACCGGATCTCAATCGATGGGAGCACAGATTTAACTTTCACCGAAGACAGAGGAGCCAGATTTGAAGCATATGGATGGCATGTTCTCAAAGTTGATGACGGAAATGATGTCAGCGCAGTAGACCAGGCAATTCAGCTGGCAAAAGATGATCCACGTCCATCCCTCATCGTTTGTCGGACGCATATCGGATATGGCTTGCCTACCAAGCAGGATACAGCAGCTGCCCACGGCTCTCCTCCAGGTGACAAGGAATTAGACGCGGCTAAAAATGCCATGGATTGGCCTATCGAACCATGGTTTTACATTCCTGAGGAGGTACTGGAATTTTTCCAGGAAGCTAAGGTACAGGGATTGGAATCAGAGAATAGATGGAATGAATTGTTTACTTCATACGAAGAGAAATACCCAGATGAAGCAGCTGAATTAAAACGAAGATTAGCTGGCGATCTGGCTAGTGGCTGGGAAGAAAAAATGCCAAAATTCCCCGCCGATCCAAAAGGGATGGCGACCAGAGCAGCTTCCGGCAAGGTAATTAATGCGCTTTCCTCCGCAATTCCAGAATTAATTGGTGGGTCAGCGGATCTTGCCCCCTCGAACAAAACCTGGTTGGATGGAAACCTGGATTTTCAGGCGGATCAATATCAAGGCAGGAACTTTCACTTTGGAGTGAGAGAACATGGTATGGGTGCTGTGATAAATGGCATGGCAATCCATGGAGGTGTAATCCCCTATGGTGGCACTTTCCTGGTGTTTTCTGATTATATGCGCGGGGCGATTCGGATTTCTGCTTTATCACATATCCCAAGCATCTGGGTTTTTACCCACGACAGCATCGGGGTCGGAGAAGATGGGCCAACTCATCAACCGGTTGAACACCTTGCTGCTTTAAGGGCAATTCCTGATTTAGTGGTATTGCGACCTGGCGATGCAAATGAGGTGGCACAAGCCTGGGCATACGCTATTCGACACAGGGAAGGACCTACAGTACTGGCGCTGTCCCGACAGTCCATGCCCGTTTTGGATAGGTCTTTGTATTCTCCTGCGGAGGGGGTTCAGCGGGGTGCTTATGTTCTAGCTGATATCGGTGATCATGATCCAGAAATCATTTTGATGGCGTCTGGTTCAGAAGTTGATTTAATCATTAAAGCAGGAGAGAGATTAGCTGCTGAGGGAAAAAATGTCAGATTGATCTCATTTCCAAGTTGGGAGCTTTTCCGGAAACAAGAAAAGTCCTATCAAGAGCTTGTATTAAATCCAAAAATAAAAACACGCCTGGCTGTTGAGGCTGGAGTAGCCCAGGGGTGGAGAGAGTGGGTAGGGGACAAAGGTATAATTTTATCCATTGACCGTTTCGGCGCCTCCGCTCCAGCCGGAAAGATATACGAAGAATTTGGATTATCAGTGGATGACGTAATAAGAAAATCGGAAGAATTATTAAGGAAGGTGGGGTGATGCGTATTGCAGTTGGAACAGATCATGGGGGATATCTTTTGAAAGAGACCATTATTGCTGTTATCAGCGAAACAGGTCACGAAGCACTTGATTTCGGAACGGATTCCGAGGATAGTGTAGATTACCCGGATTTTGCTGAGAAAGTGGGCAGTGCGATTCAATCCGGAAAAGCGGACCGGGGAATTGTCATCTGTGGATCAGGTATTGGGGGGTGTATTGCTGCCAATAAGATGCAAGGAGTATATGCAGCGATTTGCCATGATGTATACAGCGCACAGCAAGGTGTTGAGCATGATGATATGAATGTCCTTTGCCTTGGCGGACGGATAATCGGAACCGAATTGGCAAAAGTGTTGGTTAAGACTTTTCTGGAAGCCAGATTTGTGGGGGAAGACCAAGGACAGGAACGTCATAAACGCCGGGTAGAAAAAGTTAAAAAGCTTGAAAAAGAAGGAAAACAATCATGACCCCCACAATACAGAAACTCAACCAGATTGGTCAATCAATCTGGTATGACAACATTGAAAGAAAGCTGTTGAAGGACGGCACTCTGGAAGGGATGTTTAACCGAGGTGAGATTCGCGGCATAACGTCAAATCCGAGTATTTTTAATAAGGCGATCAGCCAGTCCGATGAATATGATGAAGAAATTAAATCCCTCACCCGGGAAGGTTTATCCAGAGAGATTGTTTACGAAAGCCTGGCGATAAGTGATATACAGGCAGCAGCTGATTTGTTTCGACCTTTGTATGATCAAACCGATGGAGGTGATGGATTTGTAAGTCTGGAAGTTAGTCCTTATCTCGCCCATGACACTGATCAGACGATAAGTGAAGCAAATAGGCTTTGGAATGATGTAAACAGGCCCAATTTAATGGTAAAAATCCCGGCCACAAAAGCGGGTTTGCCGGCAATCACCGAAACCATTGCTGCTGGAATTAACGTTAATGTCACTTTAATCTTTAGCCTGGTCCGTTATCGCGAAGTAAGAGAAGCCTACCTGGCAGGTCTTGAAAAAAGAGCATCTGCTGGAAAACCAGTTGCGAATATCGCATCTGTGGCTTCATTCTTCATCTCCAGAATTGATTCAAAGGTGGATAAACAGCTTGAAGCTCTCACAAAAACAGCTGTTCCAGAAGAGAAAGGGCGAAGCGAAGGGCTGATGGGAAAGACTGCTGTGGCGAGTGGAAAATTGGCGTTCCTGGATTACGAAGATACATTTGGGGATAAAGGAACCCGGTTTGGAAAACTTAAATCGCTGGGAGCAAAACGTCAGCGGGTCTTGTGGGCTTCCACCAGTACTAAAAATCCAAAATATTCAGATACAAAGTATGTAGAGGAAATGATCGGCCCGTTTACAATTAATACAATTCCTCCAGCTACCCTGGAAGCTTTCCTGGATCACGGTGTGGTAGAGCAGACAATTGATCAGAACCTTGAGGAGGCACACAAGGTTATGATAGGTTTATCCGGGTTGGGCATTGATCTTGATCAAGCCACTCAGGAATTGGAAGCTGAGGGTGTAAAATCCTTTGCTGATGCTTATACATCTTTGTTGGATTCGCTGCAAAACCGGATGCTTGATTTCCAGAAGTAAGATAATAATTTACCAGGATAAAATACATCTTTTGTTATGAATAAAACTCAATTCAAAGCTGATTTTGAGGGGAACAAGGAAATCTGGCTGGCAGCAGAAAGGTTGGTTTCTCCCCGGGCAGTTGAACGGGAAGAAGCTCTTGACTACCTGGTAGAGCAGGGTGCGCCTGCGAAATCTCCCCTGATTGCTTATCTGTTGGCAACAAGACTTTCCGATCCGGAGCTGGAAGTGCGCTGCCATATGGTCAAGGCCCTGGGAGATGTTTTGTCAAGCGTGGAACAGGGAGAGCAGTTGCCAGATAATGTACTCAGGCATCTGCAAGGTTTCCTTGCTCATTTGAACAAGGAGCAGATTTTAGATTTATTGGAAGTATCCGGGCAATATCTCTCTGCTGAGGAAAGCCTAATTGAAATCTTTAAATTGTGCTCCTATGCAGGAAATGTCCTGAGTGGTATAGTGAACGACCGAAAAATTCAACTGGGTATCAGGCAGAAAGCAATATATTTTTGTGGAGAGGCTGGATTTCTAGAGGTAAATACAGCTCTGCAAGTCCTTGTAACGAAGATTGAGAAGAGGAACCAGGTCTTGCGTAAATTTCCTTTAAAAAGAAATGCCAGGGTAGAGAATCAACTCTATCCTTATCTGATTGCAGCGCTGGAGAAATTAGGTAAAAGTCTCCCAGCAGGAAAGGAAACAGTATGATGAGAAAGCTGCAGATTATTCTTTCAATTATATTCTTGGGATCAGGGTTGGTGTTGTTCTTGGCAGAAACCAGTCTTGTCCAGGCATCCGATGCTTATCAGCAGCCGACAGTAGCGATCGCTACCGTTACCGGGACCCCCAGTGGCCCAATCGCAATAGTTTACTCTGACCCGGAGGATCAAATTAATGTTCGGTCCGGTCCGGGTGTTTCTTACCCCAAAGTAGGCGTTTTAATCAATCGTCAAGAAGTGCCTGCTCTGGCAAAAACAGAGGGAGGAACCTGGATTAAGATTGTATATCCAGGTGTGCCGGAGGGTGTCGCCTGGGTTTATGCTCCTTATGTACGTGTAACTGGAGAGCTGCCAATTATCCCTAAACCCCCAACACCCACTCCTGAAACAACACCGACTATTGATCCGACACTTGCTTCCCAGTTTATTTCAGAAATTCCGCCGACCAGAAAACCTACCTTTACGCCGCCGCCGCCTTTGATTATTCCAACCTACGATTCCTCTCCGATAACAAGCGGAGCCGGAGGTCTTCCCAGTGGATTTATTATTTTAGTGTTGGTCTCGATTGGTGTGTTTGGTCTGGTGGTATCGTTTTTGCGCAGGTCCTAAATCAAAAATGAATTAAATAAAAAAAACCAGGATTATTTGAAAATCCTGGTTTTTTGTTTAGGAAAATTATCCACACCCTGTAGAAGGATCACAGCCCGCACAACCAGCAGCGGCTGGTTGAGGGTTGTCTACTTCTATGGTGAAACCGCTCCGGCCATTTTCTTCGACAAATTTTACGGTTGCTTTCTGAAGATATGCCAGGGTTTGGTCATCCACGATGACCTTTACGCCATGACTTGAATAAACTTGGTCGCTGTCGCTGACCTTGTCATCCAGGGACATGCCGTACTGGGGACCCCCTCAACCAACGCCTGAGATGAAGATTCTCAGGGAATGTTCGGATAGATCTTGTTCTTTTATTAAAGTCTTGATGGCGATTGCGGCTTCTGGAGTCAGAGAAATGTTTTGGGGGTTTTCCATTTTTGTCCTATCATTGAAATTAATAAATTGATGTAGGGGATTGTAGCAGGAATAGGCGCTATGTCAACAGTGAATAAGCGCATGATTACAATTTAAACTTTGTAATAAATAGTAATGCTGAATATACTCGACATTTGGAAATGATATAATCCCTCAGCTGCTCAAGACAACCATGGGGACTGTGGTAATTTATGGAAACGATAAAAGAAAAGAGGACGTTATTATCTGTTCTGGCCCATCCTGATGATGAATCTTTCGGAATGGGAGGAACCCTGGCAATGTACGCTGAGGATGGAACAGATGTGCATCTAATATGTGCTACGCGTGGGGAAGCTGGTGAAGTGGCCCCGGAATTTTTGGAGGGACAGACATCTATTGCTCATTTGAGAGAGATGGAATTACGCTGCGCGGTAGATAAGCTTGGTATAACGGAAGTTCAATTATTGGACTATCGTGATTCCGGTATGTCTGGCAGCGCAGATAATTCAAACCCTGAGGCGTTGATTAACGTGCCTCAAGATCAAGTCGCAAAGGAAATTGCTGAATACATCCGGCAAATTAAGCCGCAAGTTATTTTGACTTTTGATCCAATTGGGGGATATAAACACCCTGATCATATTTTTATTCATCAAGCTGCTACAAAAGCATTTTATTTAGCCGGTGATCCTGCTTTTAAGAGTTCTAACCCCCCATATAAGCCTGGAAAATTGTATTACCATACCATCCCGCGTCGTTTTGTCCGGTTTACTGTGCGCATGCTGCGATTGATGGGAAAAGATCCCAGCAAATATGGAAAAAACAAGGACATTGACTTGACTCAAATTGTCAGTCAAGATTTCCCGGTTCATGCCCGGATAAATTATAAATCTGTCAAAGGTAAAAAAGATGCTGCTGCGGCCTGTCATGCCAGTCAAGGCGGAGGAGGTTTGCCGAGGGGGTTTATCAAGTGGGTTTTATGGCTGCTGGGAATTAAATCGGAAGATCAATTTATGCAAGCTTATCCGGTACCTGGTTCGAATATGATCGGAACCGATTTATTTACAGGTATTGAGGATTAGGACTTTATACTAATCTATCTTAAGAATTATCCGATGAATGGAAAATTAAATTAAAAACCCCCACGTTTTTGTGGGGATTTTTGACTTAAAGGAATTAAATTCCAAATTGAAAGGTTAGTGAAAATGATGCATAACCTCCCAGATCTCCTGAAAGCTGATAATACTCAGGGAAGGTAAGTGATATTTAATAGTGGGTCAGGCCATTCCATGAGGCATTTATATGCTGCACCAGTATCGTCGTGTTCCAGTTCCATCCTGAATTGGAAGTGACCAGCGCCATTGGCATTCACGAAATTTTGTAAAATACTGGTAATGTTTACTGGTGTTGCGATCCCACTACCAGAGGAGACGGAAAGCAGGGTGGCGGTTGGGGATTGATTAAAATCACTCGGGTAATTCGGAACAGCCCCATAATTAATCTGCAAAGCTTTGAGGGGGTGTAAAAATTCAAAGCAGCTATTACCAGAAAAATTGCTCAGATCAAGTGTGGCTGATTGAATAGTTGAACTGGTTGACAATCCAGACAGACTTCCCAAGTTGTAATCTACAAAGGCTCGCATTGGATCGCCGTTGGGTGCTATCCCTAGACGAGTATCACTGCTCATCCCGCCTATGCTCACCGTCTTGCTGCGGCTGGCATCCCGGTGTAAAACTTCAGATTCAGGCTCAGGTGTATTTGTCGGTACAAATACTTCGATTTCAACCCAAAACAAACCACTACTGCTGTTGGTAACGCCAAATAACACATCGGAAGGATCTCTTAATTGCCAGTTGCCACGGTAAGTACCGGAAGCGGATGGTGCAGTTAGATCAACAGATATATCTACATTTTGCTCAGGGTTGACCGTTCCTGCTGTAAGTTGAACTGATGCAGGAGCGTCCATCGCATCACCGCCCGAGAATACAATATCGTACCCGGATGTCCAGGCGCATGACCCTACATTTTTTAGCCGCCAGGTTTTTGTAAATGTCTCACCGGGTTCAAATACTGTGCCATCAGGGATAGTTATATCCGATAAGAATTTTGCTAAATTACAGGGAATTGGTGTATTCGAAGGGGTTGGGGTATCCGGTTGAGGTGTATTTGAAGGCTCAGGAGTATCAGTTATCTCTAAATTGGGATTAGGGGTGGCGGTGGTATCAACAGATTCTGTGTAGTTGGGTTGAGGTGAGCCTTCTAATCCAGCGGCTACTGTCTCGGCTACCGAAGTGTTTATTATCGCAGTTTTTTCTGCTGGAGACAAATCACTCTGCGGCATATTACAGGAACTTATGACCAGGGAAAGCAGGAGCAGGAAGATCAAAATGAGTTTATTATTGATTCGCAAGATAGTACCTCCCTCAGGGGATGAAAGAACCATAAGGTTATCTTGCCCCTTGAAAATTGCAGGTGGGGCTTTTTTCTATTGTAGTCTGCTTTTGATGACCTAGCAATAGATTGTTATTATAAATCTTCTGAAAAAAATGAGATACAGAACTAACGATCGCGGAGAAAGATTATTGGGATAATGAACACTTTGTAAATCAGAGGGCTTTTGCTGAATAAATTTCAGGAATTCCGGTTAGGGACAAGATAGATGCCGGGTATGCTGACAATCGTTGTAATTCCCTTGATGATCATGTTGCTGACGAAAATTGAGATCACAACGGAAGTTGGAAATAACCTCCAAAATGCCAGAAAACTAAAGAGGAAACTGTCTATGGGGATGCTGAACAAATTGCTGAATAAGACCCGTGCCCATTGGTACTTTTTAGTTACTTTTTCAACCCAGAATCTATACCCTTCGGTGTCTATAAGCTCGGATACCACTTCGGCGATAATTGATGCCGCGACGATGCGCCAAATGGGAGAAAGCACCAACCCGAATTCTTCCTGAAGACCAACAGTTAAATCCGGAGGCAGCAGCGATACAACCCTGAAAAATAAAGCCATGAAAATATTGATCCCTGCCGCAGTGAGAATTAGAATTCGAGCTGCTTTGATTCCGGCAACTTTGTGAACCATGTCCCTCAAAGTAAAGGTCAGTGGGTAAATAAATGTTCCGGCATCGATTGAATAACCTGCAATCATCACGATCCGCAAACTGGCGATATCGGACATCATTTGAGCGGCGACATAAAGTACAGATACCAGGATTGCAGCTGTCATGAGATCACGTTTTTGTTCTTTCACCATGAGATATAGTTACCGGTTCAATAAGGCTAGGATTTGATATTGTTTAATGCTTGCTGGATATGGACAGCGTTTTTGTTAAGTTCATCCCGGGTTGGTAATTCAGCATGACGGGGGCTGAATTCTAACTCAAATCCATCTCCCTCATAGCGGGGAATAATATGCAAATGAAAATGGGGGATTGTCTGCATCGCCGCTTTGCCGTCTGCTAAAAACAAGTTGATTCCTTCACAGCGGATTCCGCTGTTACGAACTGCCTGGGCTAATTCTTGAGAAACGCTAAAGATATGTTTTCCGGTATCGGTTGGCAGCTCGTTGAATTCTTGAAAGTGCTCGTTTGGAATAACCAGAATGTGACCCGGGTTAAAGGGTTGGATATTCATTATTCCTGTGCAGATTTCGTCCTTATATACCACCGTGCCCGGCAGTTCACCAGCTAATATTTTGCAAAAAGGGCAATTATCCACCGCGGTCTCCTTTTTATCCTTTACTTATTCCTTCAGAGCTGATCCAGACAATTTGCAAATAAGATTCAAATCCACAGATTTCTTTGGAGTTTCTATTCAGCTTCTTCTACTGCGGATGAAATTTCTCTCGTAATAATTAACTCTCGTACTGCATCAATCTCTGGACCCCATAATGCGTCCCCGGCTTGATAGGGAACGACATCTCTAATACAGCGAAAAGCCGCGCTGGTTCCAATTCCGAGTTTGGTATGAGGTATATCGCGGATCCGGATATCCAAAGCCCGGGCGGCTGTATAGAGCTCAATGGCCAACACATGGGCTGTGTTG
This sequence comes from Anaerolineales bacterium, assembly GCA_021108255.1. Classification (GTDB taxonomy): domain Bacteria; phylum Chloroflexota; class Anaerolineae; order Anaerolineales; family UBA11858; genus B10-G9. The sequence continues at coordinate 14,337 of JAIORG010000261.1, forward strand.
GCTATAATCTGGCGCGTGTGCCTGGCTGCGGTCATAGAATTTGCGTTGTGATCTTCCTGCGCAGCTGATGTAGGGAGGGAATAAGTGGAATCCGGCGTTGCCAGGGATCGGCTTTCCAGAACCAACGAAGCGGCAGTATATTGGGGCATCATCATACCCGAATTCAAGCCAGCGTTCTCGTGCTGATCAACCAGCATTGAGGGGAGATTTTCGTTCAATTTGCCATCAGTCAGTCGGAAGACACGGCGTTCTGCAATCCCGGCTATCTCTGTCATGGCTATTCCCAGATAATCCATAACGAGCCCGACAGGTTCACCATGGAAATTTCCTCCTGAAATCGCTTCTCCTTCGCCAAACAAGAGGGGATTATCAGTCGCTGCGTTGATTTCACGGCTGATAACTCCAGTTGCAAAAGTCAGTGTTTCCCGCGCAGGACCGTGAACCTGAGGGCTGCAGCGAAGTGAATAAGCATCTTGAACCCTATTGGTAGAATCCAACAGGGAACTGCCTCTAGTGAGCTCGCGGACCCTTTCTGCAACGGTTATTTGGCCTGGATGCTGACGGGATTCGTGAATGCGGGGGTCAAAAGCGCTGGAAATACTCAGCAACGCTTCCAGGCTCATTGACAGGCTGATTTCTGCAATGGAGAGCAGGTTTTCCGCATCGATGCAGGCAAGGGCGGCAATGGCTGCAGAAAAAGTAGCACCATTGTTTAAGGCGATTCCTTCCTTTGCCTCTAGAATAATTCGCGGTATGCCAGCTTTATTCATCGCCTCTTTACCGCTGGTTAATTCTCCCCCGTATTCTGCAAAGCCGGACAGCTGATCTAAATCTTCTTCATCGGTTGATAGAACCAGCGCGAGGTGTGAGAGGGGAGCAAGGTCTCCTGATGATCCGAGCGACCCCTGAGAGGGGATGACCGGATGGATGCCGCGGTTTAACATCTCCAGCAAGGTTTCAATCAGCAGCAGACGCACTCCCGAAAATCCTTTCGCCAGAGTGTTTACCCGGATCAACATGGCTGCCCGCACAACCTCGCGTGGTAATGGGTCTCCTGTGCCTACAGCATGACTGAGGATCAAGTTCCGGTTTAGCAGCCTGGATTCATGGCTGGAAATCTGCCGGTCTGCAAAGATCCCGAAACCCGTATTAATTCCATAAACAGGGTCTCCCCGGTTGATGATTTCTTCCACCCATTTTCGGGATTGTTGGATTTTGGCTGCAGATTCCCGGGAGAGAGATATTTCCTCACCCTTAACCGCTACCTGTCTTATCTCTTGAATTGAAAGTGATTTTCCGTCAATAACAATCATAAAGAATTGGCCTCATAATTAGGGTTGCCAGGCTTGCACATGCCCCGTTTTTACCAGGGAATGGATATCTCACATGTCTGAGCTCGATCTTTGTCTATATATTTGTACATCGTCACGTTTGTGAAAGGTTCCTCGAGAATATTGTCATGAATTGCCCAGGACCGCAATCGAATTTTCCCGGCTGCGTCTGGATGCCGGAACGCGGAACTGTTATTCAGGAGTGGAATAAGATCGCCATCTGGAGCAAACCCTTGTTCAATTCTCGTCATAAATCTTTTCCCGGATTGGTATAAAAAGCCATATTTCTCAAATATAAGCGCTACATGATAATACAGCGGCTCGACAAAAAACAGCTCTTGTCTCATACTGGCGGCGAAACATTCAAATGCCAGTAAAGTCTCCTTGAATAAATGAGGCCCCCGGTAGATTTGGCCCGGGGCAAGTCCTGCCTTAAATGCCTTTTCTTCTGCAATCAGGTTTCGCTGGTTGGTTCCGAAACTAGTTTTCGATCCGTCGGGAAGGCGGTCCACGTCATAGCGGGTTGAGTTGATATCATTCATGCCGTATAAAAGAATATGGATTTGCCCATGAATTGAGTCTGTGAGATGGCCAAACAGAATTGGATCTTGGGCCTCTGCAGAATGATAAAGGGCAATTTCTGTGTCAGTGGATCCGGAAGGGCAATGAAGCTCAATAAGATCCCTGCCTTGGGAATCATGTAAATCTTTCTGGATATTAAACATTTCCAGCAATTCCGGAGGGATAATTTTTCGATAGATCCCCCTTTTTTTATTGGATGGAAGCTGATTTATTCCGGCGATAGTTGATGGAAGACTCATTGTATTTCTTAGTCCAATTAGGGGGACTGAAAATGGGTTTACAAACCAATTCGTCTGCGATCGCGTTCTGCCTCACGTTCTGCATCGCGTTCAGCAATCTTTTTCCGCTTATCCCTCAATTTTTTACCTTTTGCAACCGCGATTTCTACTTTCGCCACTCCGTGGACTAGATAGACTCTTAAGGGCACGATCGTATGACCTTTAATTCTGACTTTGTCCCAAAGGTCCAGTATTTCCTTTTTGTGCAAGAGGAGTTTTCGTCGCCTATTAGGATTATGATTATACAAACTTGCTTGCTCATAGGGATGGATGTAGGAGTCGACCAGCCAGGCTTCTTCACCATCTACCTGGATATAAGCCTGATCAATACTGATCTGGTGATTGCGTATAGACTTAATTTCTGAACCTTGCAGGACAATACCCGCTTCGTAGGTATCCAGAATATGGTAATTAAAATACGCTTTTTTGTTCTTTGTAAATATCTTCCTGCTCATGAGTAGAATTTTAGCACAGATTGGATTTCAACTAAGTGTTTAGTAAATACTTATCCTTGTTCCGTGACCTGTATTGTGCCAATCACAGTGGTTCTTATAGGGGGGATCATAGGCTGGGTTCACCCAGCGGAAAACCCATTTTGCGTCATGATTTCTCATGTTTATACAGCCGTGACTCATTTTATTTCCGAAATTGTTGTGCCAATAAGTACCATGGAAAGCAACACCGGTATCATAGATAAAAAACGTTGTCCAGGGAACTCCAGGGAGGATATAACTTCCAGGAGCGCCAGTAGCTACTACGTTTCCCATGTGCTTGGAGGGATATTTTGAGGTCACAAAAAAAGTGCCTTGAGGAGTCGCTGTAGCATTAGGATTCTTTAAGGTCACTTCGTTATAACCAAGTCCCGAAGATATTTTTGTGTTAAAGACAAGTTTTTCACCCTCAAAAGCGGAGAGAGTTTGATCTTTCAGAGAGATTTTGATCTGCTTTTGTTCCGGGGGAACATGGATGCTGGTGGGCAGGTATTCAACATCCTGAATGGGGCGGAGATGTTCTCTGCGAACATAGTAAACCAGGGAACTGGAGAGCTGAGAGGTGAGTTCGTACCAATTTTTACCGTCAGGTCCCTTATTAATCCCGGTCAGCCAATGTGTGGTTCCATAGTACAACCTGTACTTCTTTTTCCATCCAGCATATTCACTAAAGGTAAACGCTTCTGTGTACGGCACGGTAATTTCACCCAGCCTGCCGCAGTCTGGTACGGAAAAAATTGGCTGATTTAAGCGGTACATTGTTTGTTGGATGTAGTTTCCTGGTAGATATCCACCCCATACACGATACCAAAGCTGAGGGGAAGATTCCTCAGATAATAACTCCTTTTCGAAATAGAGATGCAGTAATTCATCAAAGACCGTTTCGCGTACGACTTCGCTGTCATAGCTAGGTTCTTGGTAAACCGGAATGATTTTATCGTCGGCAGCGATCCTGCCGATTACCCCTTGAATCCGCCTGGTTTGTTTTGTCTGAAAACCAGGAGAAAATCCTGCGCCAAGTAACCCCAGCAGGGAGATCTTTAAAAAATTCTTACGAGAGATGATTGTCAAATTGGTGCCTCCTCTGAAAATTCTATCGAAGATAGCAAATAATTTCAAGACATATAATTTACAAGAAGAGAAAGAATGGCCTTTGGCATAATGAAATGAAGTTGAAATCGGTATAATAGAGATAGAACCGTGAGGATGAATGATCTTTCAGCCAACCTATCTGGATTTGTTATTGTCAGGTGACCTTAAGAAGAGAGCCGCAGATTTTCAACGCCGATTGAAAGCATGTGATCTCTGTCCCAGGGATTGTGGTGTAAATCGGGTAGAAGGAGAAATCGGCTTCTGCGGTGTGGGGAATCAGGTCTGGGTTAATTCTTACGGACTTCATTTTGGTGAAGAAGATCCACTGCGGGGATGGCAGGGATCTGGAACTATATTTTTCAGCGGCTGTAATCTAAGTTGTTTATATTGCCAGAATGCTGAAATAAGCCAGAAAGTTAGTGGGTCCGAAATCTCTGTAGAAGTTTTAGCAAATGTGATGTTGGAGTTGGAGAACAGGGGAGCTCATAATATTAATCTGGTTTCCCCCACTCATGTCATCGCTCAAATAATCAAGGCAATTTATATTGCAGCCCAACGCGGATTAAAACTTCCGATTGTGTATAACACCGGGGGCTATGATTCCATTCACACCTTAAAAATGCTGGATGGAATTATTGACATTTATATGCCAGATATGAAGTACAGTGAACCAGAAATAAGTGGGAGATTATCCGGTGTGCCTGATTACCCTTCTGTAAATCAAATTGCGGTTAAGGAGATGTTCCGGCAAGTGGGGAACCTGGTAATGTCTACTCAGGGAATTGCTGAACGAGGATTGCTTGTTCGCCATCTGGTTTTGCCGGGTGGATTGGCAGGATCTAAGACTGTCCTGGAGTTCATAGCCAAGGAGATTTCACGAAACACTTATCTAAATATAATGGATCAATACCGGCCAGCCTATCTGGCTGGAAGACACAGTGAAATTAACCGCAGAATCACTTCAGACGAGTACCAGGTAGTAGTTAAAGAGGCGTTAAGGTTAGGTTTAAACCGTTTGGATAAATGCTAAATTCTATCTATGTAGTCCATTTGCTGAGAGAATAGACTGCATCAGATTAAATATCGGGCTAAATCCGTCCTGATGTTATAATACGACCAGCAAAAAAGGTTTAGGAAAAATCTCAGACAGGTAAGTTTTTAGAAGATAATAAACCCCGTATTTGGAGGTTCACTATGTCAGGACATTCAAAATGGTCAACCATAAAACATAAAAAGGCCCAGACGGATGCCCGCCGTGGTGCAGTTTATACAAAGCTTGCCAAAGAAATCCAAATCGCCGCCAGGGAAGGCGGTGGTGACCCTGATGTCAATTTCGGATTACGTTTGGCTGTTGACCGGGCGAAAGCCGCAAATATGCCCAGTTCGAATATTGCCCGGGCGATTAAGCGAGGAACAGGGGAAGATCGCGATGCGGCCATCATGGAAAAAATTCACTATGAAGGTTATGCACCCCATGGCGTTGCAGTAATCTTGAATTGTATAACTGACAACCGAAATCGAACTGTGGCAGATATCAGACATGTGCTTTCAAAACACGGGGGCACTATGGGGCAAGAGGGTTCAGTTTCCTGGCAATTTACGAGGAAATCTTTTTTTAATATCCCCTGCGGCAATCATACCTTTGACGATTTATTTGAAATAGCAATAGAGACTGGGGCCGATGATGTAGTTGAGGAAGAGGAATTTTTTGAAATTGTTGGTCCTGTAGAAATTTTTAAAAAGATCCATGATCGTTTAAAAGAAGCGGCAATTATTCCAGAAGCATCTGGTTTAAGAATGGATCCAAATCAAGAAGTAGAGCTGAACCTGGAAGACACCTTACAGGTTATGAAAACAATCGACATTCTAGAAGAATTGGATGATATCCAGGAAGTTTATTCAAACCTGAAAATTTCCGATGAAGCTCTGGAAGGACTTGGGTAGTTGATTAATATATCAAGGGTTGTGATCGGGATTGATCCTGGAACCGCCATCACTGGATATGGTATTGTCCAGGAGAAGGAAAATGGAGAGTTGGAGTGGATTGCGCACGGTGTGGTGACCACGCCGAGTGATTGGGATGACCCCAAGCGTTTACTTGAGCTTTACCAGAAATTGTGTGAGATTCTTAGTACATACAAACCTGACTGCTGTGCAGTAGAGAAACTGTTTTTTCAAAAAAATGTCAAAACGGCCATCAGCGTTGGACAGGGAAGGGGCGCTGCTTTAATCGCTGCTGCCGCATCTGAGCTGCCCGTTGGTGAGTACACACCTCTAGAGGTTAAGCAGGCGGTTGTGGGATACGGGAGTGCTGATAAGCAACAAGTTCAGCAGATGGTGAAAGTACTGCTGGATTTGAGTGAAATCCCTCAACCAGATGATGCTGCTGATGCATTGGCAGTCGCTATTTGCCACCTGCATTCAACTAGAAGAAATCAATTACTAAACTATGATTAATCAAGATCTTTTTCTTCGTTTTGGAGCGGCTTTACTAATCGGGGTACTGATTGGTATGCAGAGAGAGTACGCCTACAGCACAAACAAAGAGGGCGGGTTATTTGCCGGTGCCAGAACTTTTGCCTTGATGAGCTTGTTTGGGGCTCTAGCAGCTCTCCTGTCAGATCTTTTTCTTTCTCCCTGGGTTTTCATCGTTCTAATAGTTCTCCTTGGAGTCATGGTCATTGTGGCTTATTTCATTTCGGCGTCAGAGCGGGACGAAATTGGATTGACTACCGAGGTGGCAGCCTTGATCACCATTCTGATTGGAGGAATCTGTTATTTGCATTCCGTGGAAGTTGCCGCAGCTCTTGGAGTGGTAACAACAGTTCTTCTGGCTGTGAAATGGGAACTTCGTCAATTTGTGAAAGTGATAACGCAAGAAGATGTTTTCGCAACGCTGCAATTTGCAGTAATTACCGCGATTATTTTGCCAGTTTTACCCAATAGAACTTTTGGTCCTTTTCCACTGGATGTGTTAAATCCCTACCAGATCTGGAAAATGGTAATTTTTATTTCAGGGATTAATTTTCTTGGATATATCCTGGTTAAAGTAGTCGGTCCCAAAAAAGGAATTGGCATCAGCGGTCTATTGGGAGGATTGGCATCCAGTACGGCAACCACACTTAGTTTTTCCCAGCGTAGTCAAACTCAGGATGGACTTGATAAGCCTTTTGCAGTAGCAATCATCGCTGGATGGGTGATCATGTTTCTTCGGGTGATTGTCGAAGTTGCTGTTGTGAACAGTCGTCTGCTTCCCTATATCTGGCCGGCAATGGCAGCGATGGGAATTTCAGGATTGCTTTATGCTTTATATCTTTACTTTTCACAAACTGCTATCGACGAGGAAGAGTTAAATCTTTCAAATCCGTTTGAACTTGGACCGGCAATAAAATTTGGACTGCTTTATGCGCTGATCCTTCTGGTAACCAAGGCTGCTGAAGTGTATATTGGCGAAAGAGGGTTGTATCTGACCAGTTTCTTAGCCGGACTGGCTGATGTAGACGCGATCACGCTCTCCATTGCTGACCTGACAAAAACCGGGCAGGGTGTAGCATTATCTACAGGTAAAATAGCGGTCATTTTAGCTGCGATTTCAAATACAGCAGCGAAAGGGGTTCTGGTATTTTCACTTGGCTCTCGATCACTGCGTAGATATATTTGGCCGGTTATGATTATCATGTTGACAATTGGTTTGGTTTTTGTGTTTTTTATCTGAGAATACATATGATAGCTAGCATTCAAGGAAAAGTACTCTTATTAGGGGAAGATAATCTTGTTGTTGATGTTGGTGGAATTGGTTATCTGATTTATGTCCCGAAAATTCTCCCAGCTACTTTGCGCCGGGGTGAAAAAGTATCCTTGCTCACCCACCTGGTTGTCAGGGAGGATTCGTTAACTCTCTTTGGATTTCAAGATCAGGAAGAGGTTTTTCTATTTCAGCAGTTGATCAAGGTGAATGGAGTGGGTCCCAGGCTAGCACTGGAAACAATTTCCACTCATACACCGGATGTGATCAAGAGAGCTGTTCTGAATAAACAGGAAGAGATTTTTTCCCAGGTATCAGGAATTGGAAAAAAGACTGCTCAAAAAATATTATTATCGCTGGAAGATCGGATTCCACTCGGGGATGATTATGTTTTCACACCTGAGACTGCAGGAATTAACGCAGAGGTACGCGAGGCATTGACTACTCTGGGATACAGTGTTTTGGAAGCCCAGGCTGCCTTGCAAACCATTCCTGATGATGCGCCGCTAGATCTTGAAATTCGATTGACTATTGCTTTGCGTCATTTCAGTTAATGGATAAATTTGCTAGACAATATGCCTACAATCAGTTATCATTTCTAAGGTTGATTTAGGGGAAAAATTTATTGAAATTTGCAGTTCCTTCGGAAGAAAATATCTGAGTTGATCTCAGGATTTTCTTGTAACGCTGGATTGTCTGGGCAGCAGGAGTAGTAACTCTGATTGTAGTATAGTAGCTATTATCGTTATTATTTTTTACATCATTAACAATAGCGGAGGTATCGTGACCGAATCCATAAATCAAATTGCAGCTGAATTTAAAAAATTCATTGATGAATTTGAACCTAAAGCAGGTGTTCAGAGTGTAGGCACAGTGCAGGAAGCGGGTGATGGGATTGCCCGGGTTAATGGTTTGTCCGATGTCCAGGCCCAGGAGCTGGTCCAATTTGAAAACGGCGTCTTAGGGACCGCGTTTAACCTTGAAAAAGATGTTGTTGGTGTCATCATCATGGGGGAATACGATGAGATTGGCGAAGGCATGGAAGTTCGCTCGACAAACCGGATTACTTCTGTTCCTGTTGGAGATGGATTGATTGGACGGGTTGTAAATGCGATTGGACAACCTATTGATGGAAAAGGCCCCATTCAGTATACCGGTTACCGTCCTATCGAATGGATCGCGCCCGGTGTTATTGACAGGAAAGACGTGGATCAGCCTATCCAAACAGGGATAAAAGCAATTGACTCAATGATTCCTATCGGCCGCGGTCAACGTGAATTGATTATTGGAGATCGGCAAACGGGTAAAACCGCTATTGCCCTGGATGCCATCATTAACCAAAAAGGCAAAGATGTCATCTGTATTTATGTTGCAATTGGCCAGAAAAAAGCGGGTATTGCCAGAACCGTAGCAATCCTGGAAGAATACGGGGCGATGGATCACACAATCATTGTTTCCGCGTCTGCAGAAGAGCCCAGCGCACTCCAATATATTGCTCCCTATGCCGGATGTGCGATGGGGGAAGAGTTTATGGAAACCGGCCGCGATGCGCTGATCGTTTATGACGATCTATCCAAACATGCCTGGTCGTACCGAGAGCTCTCCTTGTTGCTCAGGCGTCCTCCTGGACGTGAAGCCTATCCTGGAGACTTGTTTTATCTCCACTCCAGGCTGCTGGAACGAGCTGCTCGCATGGCGGATCAATTTGTCATTGTTCCCGGTGATTTTAAGGAAGAACTGGCAGATGCTGAGGACTCAGTCAACAAAAAAGTGTATATAGGACCATTAGCTAAAGCAGATGCGGAAAAGGATTTGGAATCCGGATCTTCAACAAAAGTAGTAAAAGTAAAAGGTACAGGAGGTTCATTAACTGCACTACCCATCATTGAAACCCTGTTGGGCGATGTGTCTGCTTATGTTCCCACCAATGTAATCTCCATTACAGATGGCCAGATATATCTGGAAAACGAACTTTTTTATTCCGGTATTAGACCGGCTATTAATGCGGGGATATCGGTATCCCGGGTTGGTGGTGATGCTCAATTAAAAGCCATGAAGCAGGTAGCCGGCCAGCTGAGGTTAGAGATGGCTGCCTTCCGTGAACTGGCAGCATTCGGGATAAAGCTACCCAGGCGAGATTGGATCGAGGCCGCCGGTTGAGAGAAATCTTAAAACAACCTCAATTTTCTCCTGTGCCAATTGCAAATCAGATTATTGTGATCTATGCCACCACGCATGGATATGCGGATGAGATTGACTTGGCCGAGATGGCTAATTGGGAAAATGGACTGGTTCGTTTTATGGAATCAAGTCATCCTGACCTGATAAAAGCTTTGTTAACTGAAAAAGAGCTGACAGAGAAAATCGAAAAACAACTCAAAACAGCTTTAGAGTCGTTTTCATAGACGGTTTGAAAATATCAGCTAATTTTGAAATATACGGCAGGCAGTAAATCAAATGGCAAATGCTAGAGAAGTCAAACAACGAATAAAAAGCGTCAAGAATATTTCTCAAGTAACCCGTGCTCTTCAAGCTGTCAGCGCGAGCAAAGTTCGTAAAGCCATAGACCAGTTAGAGGACACACGGCCGTACTCTGTTAAAGCCTGGCAGGTTCTTCAGCATATTGCTAAGCAGCCAGATCGATCGACTTTGCATCCCATGCTGGTGAAGCATTCTTCGGTCAAACGCATAATAGCAATTGTAATTAGCGGAGATAGAGGACTGGCCGGAGCATATAATTCCAATTTGATTCGGACGGTTGAAACCTGGTCTAAATCAATCACGGTCCCGGTTAAGTATATTACAGTCGGTAAAAGAGGACGGGATCTTCTGCTCCGCAGGGGAAAGGACATCATGGCGGAGTTCAGCAACTTACCAGCAGAGCCGTCATATAACGATATTTCGCCAGTAGGAAGAATAGCAGTTGACACATTCCTGGGGGATGAGGTTGATGAAGTTTACTTGGTTTACACTCAATTCGTCAATCGCATGAATCACCAGCCGGTAGTAAAAAAACTGCTGCCGCTGGAAACGGATGTAGATGAAAGGGTGAAGGTTTTTAATGAAATCGAGTCGTTGACCGGCGGGTATATATTTGAACCGGATCAAACATCGATCCTTGAAGAAATAATCCCGCGTTTTACTATCCTGCAGGTATTTCATGCTGTGATTGAATCCCTGGCAAGCGAGCATTCAGCCCGGATGGTAGCGATGAAAAATGCCACGGACAATGCAACTGCTTTGGCCGATGCCTTGCAATTGGAATATAACAAAGCCCGCCAGCAGGCGATAACAAATGAGATGTTGGATATTGTCGGGGGAGCAGAAGCAATTTCCGAATAAGGGGAGATAAAACCTGGTGTACTCGGATTAAGAATTTAGTTGAAAGATATTTATTTTGGAGGGTGTAATGACAGAAGGGACCGGACAAATCATCGAGATCAAAGGTGGAGTGATTGACGCTGAATTCCCGGTAGAGGATTTGCCGAATGTTTATGAGGCGTTAATCGTAAAAATCGAAGACGGAGAAGATCTGGTCTTGGAAGTTGAAAATCACCTCGGGTCAGGAGAAGTCCGTTGTGTTGCCATGGGGCCGACTCCCGGTCTTCGTCGGGGGATGCCAGTATTAGCGACCGGTGCGCCAATCCAGGTGCCGGTAGGTGATAAAGTTTTAGGTCGAGTATTAAATGTACTTGGCCAGCCGATAGATGGAAAGGGAGAAGTAAATGCGGACGAGTATTATCCCATTCACCGCCTGGCTCCGCGATTTGAAGAGCAATCTACAGATGTTGAGGTTTTTGAAACCGGAGTCAAAGCCATTGACCTGGTTGCCCCTTTTACAAAAGGCGGGAAGACTGGAGTGTTTGGTGGAGCAGGTGTGGGGAAAACGCTTATTATTATGGAATTAATCCGTTCGGTAGCAACCGAACATGAAGGCAATTCGGTGTTTGCCGGCGTAGGTGAGAGGACCAGGGAAGGGACCCAGCTGTATCGGGAGATGCTGGAGTCCGGGGTGATGAATGATACAGTCATGGTTTTTGGACAAATGAATGAACCCCCGGGAGTTCGACTTCGTGTAGCCCTTTCCGGGTTAGCCATGGCAGAAAAGTTCCGGGACGAAGGGAAAGATGTGTTGATGTTTATTGACAATATATTCCGCTTCAGCCTGGCAGGCGCAGAAGTTTCAGCTCTGTTAGGGCGTATGCCATCTGCTGTAGGATACCAACCGACCCTGGCAACGGAAATGGGAAATTTGCAGGAGAGGATTGCCAGTACAAAAACTGGCTCAATCACATCAATGCAGGCCATTTATGTGCCAGCTGATGATTATTCTGATCCGGCACCGGTTGCCACTTTTACTCATCTGGATGCGACCATTGCGCTTGAGCGCTCCATTGCCGAAAAGGGCATTTATCCAGCTGTAGATCCACTGACCTCAACTTCCCGGATACTGGATCCCAATATTGTGGGACAGGAGCACTACAAAACCACCCGGCAGGTGCAGGAAGTACTCCAAAAATACAAAGACTTGCAGGATATTATTGCCATTCTGGGTATGGATGAACTCAGCGAGGATGATAAAATCGCGGTTTCGAGAGCCAGAAAAATTGAAAGATTCTTCTCCCAGCCAATGTTTGTGGCAGAACAGTTTACAAACTTGCCAGGTAAATATGTTCCCCTCCAGGAAACAATTCGTGGTTTTAAAGAGATACTGGAAGGAAAGCATGATGATTTGCCTGAGGATGCTTTCCTGCTGGTGGGAACTATTGATGATGCTGTTGAAAAAGCCGAAAAAAGTAGTTCTGTCTAGGATCAGGAGCGAATCATATGCCTATCCGGTGTGAAATTGTATCCCAGGATCGATTGGTTTTTGAAGGTGAAGCAGATATTGTGATCGTTCCTGGATCGTTAGGCGAAATGGGTATCATGCCCGGACATGCGCCGCTTCTTTCGACCCTGGAATTGGGTGTAATCCGCGTCAAAAGTGGTGAGCTGGAAGATGTTTTTACAGTCACTGGTGGTTTCATTGAAGTTCAACCAGACATTGTCACAATTATGGCAGATGCGGCAGAAAACGTTGAAGACATCGACGTCAAGAGAGCTGAAGAAGCGATGGAACGAGCCAGTCAGCTTCTTAAGAAAGATCTATCCGTTGACCCGGATACATATCTTCGAATTGAAGCAGCCTTGAAGCGGTCAACATTAAGATTAAAAATAGCAGCGCAGTACAGAAAACGCGGACAACGGTCCCGACCCCCTGGGATGGGGACCTCAGAATAGGATTATTATGGCGTTATTCTCGCAAGAATTCGGAATCGATTTAGGCACATACTATACGATGATTGCTGAAGAGGGGGTTTTATTAGAACGTGAACCTACTGTAGTTGCCATCGCGATTGATGAACAAAAAATTGTTGAAATTGGACAATCTGCCAAGGAAATGTTTGGTCGGGTTCCGGATTCACTGGAAATTGCCCATCCTCTTCAACACGGTGTGATCGCTGATTATGAAATTACTCAGAAGTTACTGGAATATTTGATCAAGGAAGTAACTGGTCCGATCCGACTTTTTCATCCCCGGATTATGGTTTCTGTGCCTTACGGAGTAACAAGTGTTGAAAGCAGGGCTGTACAGGAAGCTGTATTGGAAGCTGGCGCGAGAGAAGTATTCTTAATTGAACAGCCCCTGGCCGCTGCGATTGGTATTGACCTTCCAATAAACACACCCACCGGGAATATGATTTTAAATCTTGGAGGTGGAGCTACCCAGGCAGCAGTGTTGGCTATGTTCGGTATTGTCTCTGCTGCAACTTTAAGGAAGGGGGGGGTTGACCTTGACGAGGCGATTGCCACCTATGTGAGAAGAAAGTATGGACTAATCATAGCTCAACCAACTGCGGAAAGAATAAAATTGGAGATAGGCGCCGCTGTCCCGATGAATGAAAAGGCAGGTATCGAGGTTCAAGGACAGGATCAGGTAACCGGATTACCCCAACCTTTAACGTTAACTACAGGGGAAATAGTTGAAGCCTTGAAGGACCCATTAAAGGAAATTGTGGAGACTGCCCGGAAAGTTCTTGAAAAAACACCTCCTGAGCTGGTTTCAGACATAATTGACAGGGGTATAGCTCTCAGCGGAGGCACAGCGCTGCTTCCCGGGATGGAGAAACTGCTGACAAAAGAACTGGGCGTACCCACCTACCTGGTTGACAATCCCACCACATGTGTAGTCGAAGGGGCTTCACGAGCATTTGCCCCGGGAATATTTCCCAAAATCAGGAGAAATTTAATTTCCTGACAAAAAGCAAAGCGGACTGATTAACAGTCCGCTTTTTATTTAAGTAACAATGATCTGCATGCTTTCCTGGATTCCGGATATTGGTGGCTATTTTAAAAAATAACTTAATTTTTGCAGGTGGACAGCAGGGTCAATATGCTCAATTTGAACTCCATGGGGAGCTTTGAGATATATCGGCGCATAATTGAGGATAGCCGTAATTCCTGTATCTACAAGATCATCGATAACATCCTGTGCATACTTAGCGGGGATAGCCAACACTGCGATCTGAATTTTATTTGTTTTAACAAATTTTTCCAATTCCCGGATGTCTTTAACAACTAGATCGCCAATCTTCTTCCCGATTTTTTGAGGATCAATATCGAATATTGCAGAAACCTGAAATCCCCGATTCGCAAACCCTTTATACCTGGTCAAACCGCTGCCCAGGTCACCTGCGCCAATAACAATCATTTTCCAGATATTATCCGTATTTAATATCTGGTTAAGTTTACAAATCAAGAACTCAATTTCGTAGCCCTTTCCCCTTTTTCCCAGTTCTCCAAAATGCGAGAGATCTTTCCGAATTTGAGCGGCTGATAGGTCCAGAAGCTTGCCTAATTCGCGGGAGGATGCATATTCATAGCCATCCTTTTGAAGACGGTTTAACGCTCTTAGATAAAGGGGTAGACGACCAATAATTATATGTGGAATTTGATTTACCATAAGTAGACCTGTACACTTGGGTTGTATTTGTTTAGAAATAGGCGATAAGATTGAAATAATTCTTACAATTCTACCATAAGACTGTGTGGAATTTGACAATGGTATAATACCGTTGAAATTCGTTTAGGGAGATATCGACCTCAGTAAAAAGCTGATCGTAAATAAAGTAAAGAAGTGCCGGCGGCATTTTTTATCTGCATTGATATCTCAGGGAATTTGCCAGCCTAATTGGAATAATAGACCAGAGAGATAATATGTATTTTGACGAAATAGAAATTGAAGTTATGGGAGGGAAGGGGGGCGATGGCGTCATTCAATTCCGGCGGGAAAAGTATGTGCCGCGAGGAGGTCCTGATGGCGGAGATGGAGGGCATGGGGGAAGTATTCTGCTAGAGGTTGACCAGCATAAAAACACATTATCTGAATTTCGCAATAAAAAACAATTTCAGGCTCAGAACGGTGCCAGGGGGAAAGGTAAAAACCAGACTGGCGCTTCGGGTGATGATCTGGTGATAAAAGTTCCTCCCGGCACGTTGGTTTTTGATGAATCTGATGGCAGCTTAATGGGTGACCTTGTAGACCAGGGTCAGCAGTTCCTGGTTTGTAAAGGCGGACGAGGTGGCAGAGGGAATGCCAGGTTTAAAACATCAAAGAACAAAGCGCCCAGAATTGCCGAAAAAGGAGAACCTCCAGAAGAGAAAAAAATTCGATTGGAATTAAAGCTGATTGCGGATATTGGTATTATCGGTGTTCCGAATGCCGGAAAATCAACGATGCTTTCTGTTGTAAGTAATGCGAAGCCAAAAATTGCTCCCTATCCTTTTACTACACTGCAGCCAAATCTTGGTGTGGTGGAGCTGGATAATGACGTTCAACTTATCCTGGCGGATATTCCGGGATTAATTGAAGGAGCTCATAGAGGTGAAGGATTAGGTCACGATTTCTTGAGACATATCCAGCGCACGCGAGTGCTAATTCATCTTCTTGATGGCCTTTCTGAAGAGCCCATTATCGATTTTGCTCAAATCAACTCTGAGCTGGCATTATTTGATCCGGCTTTGGGAGACAAACCGCAAATTGTTGTCCTGAATAAAATGGATCTCCCAGACGTAGAGAAGAAATGGCCGCAAGTTAAATCTCAACTGTTGGAAAAAGGCTACCAGGATGTATTTTCCATCTCTGCCATTGCCCAACAGGGAATCAAGCCCGTGCTTTACCGGGCAGCACAATTATTGGAAGAAGCACCTGTTTATGAATATAAAACCGAGGTAGATGAAAATGAATTACCTGTATACCGTTTTGAAAAAGACCCGCAAAACTATGTGATTTTGAAAACTGACCGGGGGTGGCGGATTTCTGGAGAGGCTATAGAAAGAGCTGCAGCGATGACCTATTGGGAGCATTTCCAATCCATACGCAGGTTTCATCGGATTCTGGAAGCGATGGGAGTGGATGAAGCTATGAAGGAAGCCGGCGTCGTAAAAGGGGACATAGTTCTTATCGGTGACCATGAGCTGATGTGGGAGGAATAAGACGCGGATGAAAATCGGGTATTTTGGCGGTACTTTTGATCCGCCTCATTTGGGACATATTATTCTAGCGGCGGAAGCTTTTTATCAGTTGGAGCTGGATTCTCTTCAGTGGATATTAACCCCTTTCCCTCCTCATAAGAATAATTTACCAATTACCCCGGTTGAGGGCAGGCTGGAAATGCTGAAACTGGTGGTAGATAAACACCCTGGTTTTGAAATTTCTCTGGTGGACTTGAACAGAGACCCTCCTCATTATGCTGCTGATACGGTGGGAATTATTCGAGCTGAGAATCCCAACTCAAAGTTGGTGTACTTGATTGGAGAGGATTCATTAATTGATCTGCCAGAATGGTACGCTCCAAATAGATTTCTGGCAAACGTAGATCAACTTGCGGTTGCCCTGCGACCTCAAGTTAACACGGATTTAACCAAGCTAGAGAGTTCTCTCCCCGGGTTAAGGGAAAAAATTCATTATTTGTCCGATACGATGCTGCAAATTTCCTCCAGTTTTATCCGGGAGAGGGTCAGGAATAACGGACCGGTTAGTCATCTTTTAGATCCGGAAGTATATCAATATCTGGATGAAAATAAACTCTATCGAAAAACATAGCATATTAATTGAAAAAGAAATTTCTTTTTCCTGACTATTTTTGAAAAAGGAATAATCAATGAAATACGATACGATTCTATTTGTGGAAGAGTGTTCGAAGTATCTAAATAATCCAGACTGGGTATTTTTGGATTGCAGATTTTATTTACAAGAGACTGATCAGGGCTATCAGGATTACCTGGAAGGCCATATCCCCGGAGCGGTTTATGCTCATCTGGATCGGGATTTATCAGGGGTTGTAGTTGCGGGAAAGACTGGGCGCCATCCACTGCCGGATATCCAGGATATTGTTGAAAAGCTGTCAACCTGGGGAATAAACAGGCAAACCCAGGTTGTCGCCTATGACAATATGGGAGGCGCTTTTGCGGCAAGATTATGGTGGATTATGCGTTGGCTGGGACATGAACATGCAGCTGTCCTTGATGGTGGCTGGGACGCTTGGGTTGAGAGCGGAAACGAGCAGGAGACTCAGGAACCCGACCGGGT
>JAIORG010000047.1 GCA_021108255.1 Anaerolineales bacterium
TTTAATTTGCAGGAACCCGGATCCTCAAAGGATTCGGGTTCCTGTTATTTGAAGGATTGTTATCCTAGGGATTAGTCTCTGTATTATTTTGCCTGTTTGGCAAACTCAAAGCCTGTGTCCATTGCTTTGAAGTTCATGGGCAAGGTCTTTTTATGCCGATCAGGGATGTGTTCCTCGAGGGCTTTTTTCACAGTTTCCAGGGGAAGGATTGGTTTTAAGGCAATCAATGCCCCAACCATGATCATGTTTCCCAGGCGGGACAACCCGATTTTCTCGGCGATTTCATTAACCGGGATCAGTAGAGAAGTGATATCCTCCCGTTGGATTTCCCGGGGAACCAGAGAAGAGTTTGCAATCAATATTCCGCCCGATGGCATCCTGTTCTCATATTTATCTACTGAGGGAAGGTTTAGGGCCAGAACAATGTCTGGATTTCTGACCAAGGGGGAACCGATGGTTTCATCCGAGATGATTACGGTACAGTGCGCAGTGCCGCCCCGCATTTCGGGA
Organism: Anaerolineales bacterium; assembly: GCA_021108255.1. Taxonomy (GTDB): domain Bacteria; phylum Chloroflexota; class Anaerolineae; order Anaerolineales; family UBA11858; genus B10-G9. The sequence goes on from JAIORG010000047.1 coordinate 511, forward strand.
CCGTAGGAAGGAATCCAGGTGACCTCCAGCCCGCTATCCATAGATGCGTAAGCAAGAACCTGTCCGGCAAACAAGGTTCCCTGACCGCCAAACCCTGAAATAATGATACTGGTTTCATTCATACCAAAGAACTCCTTATACCTTCAGTGATGCCAGAGTAGGGGATACTTTATAGTCTCCAAGAGGGAATACCGGGACCATTTCATCGGACACAAAGTCCAGTGCCTCCTGGGCGGTAAGCTTCCAGTTGGTCGGACATGATGATAGCAATTCAACCATGGAAAACCCAAGTCCTCTTTCCTGCGCTTCAAAAGCCAACCTGATGGCTTTTTTCGATTTTCTGATGTTGGCTGCGTTATGCAAACTGCGCCTTACAATATAGCTGGAACCATCTATAGTAGACAGGATTTCTGCCATGCGAACAGGGTGCCCAGCCGTTTCAACATCCCGCCCGAAAGGAGAGGATGTGGTTTTCATACCCGGCAGTGTGGTTGGAGCCATCTGCCCGCCAGTCATACCATATATGGCATTGTTGATGAAAATAACAGTGATGTTTTCACCCCGGATAGCAGCGTGCATAATTTCAGCCATACCGATAGAAGCCAAATCTCCATCACCTTGATAGGTAAAGACGGTATTATCCGGAAGCACTCGTTTGATACCGGTTGCCATGGCGGGTGCCCGGCCGTGAGCGGCTTCGACAAAATCCATATTAAAGTAGTTATATGCAAAAACCGAGCAGCCTACCGGAGCGACACCGATGGTCTTTTCACGCAAACCCATTTCATCGATTACTTCCGCGACCAGGCGATGGGCAGTGCCATGGGTGCATCCGGGACAATAATGGGTGTGAACATCCGTAAATGATTCCGGCCGCTGATAGATAACTTCTGCTGTTGTTGAAACCATTATTTTTCTCCTGATATCAATTGTTCTAAGCGGGAAATCCATTCATCCCGGGGATCTTCAGCGCCAGGTTCCTTGTTGGCAGCAACGCGCTTGATTTCACCCAGGATTTCATCCGGCAGAGGAGTGACACCACCCATTCTGCCATAAAACTCAATCGGGATTTCACCCTGGACAATTTTCATAATATCATCCAGCATCATCCCGGAATTCATTTCAACCACTAAAATTCTTTTAACCTGTTTTGTAAGTTCAACTAATCGCTGCGAGGGGAAAGGGGCCAGGGTAATCGGCCGCAGCAATCCTGCCTTGATCCCTTCTTCGCGGGCATCACGGATCGCGGAAGATGCCACTCGTCCGGCTGTTCCGAAGCCAATCACCAATATTTCTGCATCGTCAACCAGGTATTCATCAAAAAGAACTTCGTTCTTTTCGATCTCTTTCCAACGTTTTAACAAGCGCAGATTGGTAACTTCCTCATCTTCGGGAGCAATATATATGGAAGTCAGGATATTGGCATCCCGACCTTTTGCTCCAGCCACAGCCCAATCCGGAACTTCTTTTGGTATCTCTCTCATTGGTGGCAGTTCGGCTGGTTCCATCATCTGCCCCATGTTGCCGTCCACGATTACGTGAACGATGGAGCGGTATTTCTCTGCCAGATCAAATGCTAACGCAATGGAGTCAATGCCTTCCTGGACGCTTGCCGGCGCGAGCACAATTGGGAAATAATCCCCATGCCCGCCGCCCTTGACCATCTGGTAGTAATCCCCCTGTGAAGGAGCAATATTACCCAGTCCAGGGCCTCCTCTCATAATGTTTACAATTACAGCGGGAACCTCGGTGCCGGCAATATATGAGATGCCTTCCATCATCAAACTTACCCCCGGGCTGGAAGAAGCAGTCATTACCCTTTTACCAGTGCAGGCTGCTCCGTAAACCATATTGATAGCAGCAACCTCACTCTCTGCCTGAACAAATGCCCTCCCCAGGGAAGGTAAACGCCTGGCCATATGTTCCAGGAATTCAGTAGATGGTGTGATCGGGTACCCATAAAAAGCTTCTACTCCCGCTCTGATCGCCGCTTCTGCAAAAGCGTGATTTCCCTTTAAAAATTCTTTCACCACTGGATTTACCTCCTGGCTTCCTTTTCGGATTTTTCTCGATAAACAGTAATTGCAGCATCAGGACAAACAACCGCGCAAATACCGCATCCTGAACAGGTTTCTTCAATCATTTTGGCAGGATGATATCCCTTGGGTGTGAGCCGATCCATATCCAGGCATAATACTTCCTGGGGACAGGCTTCAACGCAAAGACTGCACCCTTTGCAATAATGATCATCCACTACAATCCATCCGGTAACTGCCATTAATCATTCTCCTTTTTGGAGCATGCTATAGTGAAATATATTAGCTATATCAGTACCATTTATAACACAAACTGAAAAATGGTTAGAAAGTGCCTGTTAGGTACATTTCGTCCCTATTATATTAGATCCAATCCCCTCAGGATAGTGACAAGATTCAGTACAAATCGTAATAATTATCAGGTGATAAATATTCAGCATCTGGATAAGTTTTTTATCGGTATTTTGGGAGGGAAAGCATTTTCATTGACAGTCTACCAACCTCTGGTATAATGGCACGGCATTGAAGGAATAGGTCCTTCTGCAGCCTATTGGCATGGATAAATACCCCCAACTTCCCCGCGGTCCTGTGGGAAAGAGCTTTGAACACAGGGTGAACGGTGAAGTGAAGCTTGGAGGAAGAAATATGAAATATGCAATTGCAATATGTAGTGGAAAGCAGTATAAAGTAGAACCTGGAGAAATAATCCAGGTAGATAAGCTAATAAATGAAGTGGGAGACAAAGTAATCCTGGATGAGGTTTTATTTATTGCGGACGGTAAAAAAGTAACCGTAGGTACTCCAGTGATAAAAGGAGCCCAGGTAAAGACAACCGTCACCGGGCAAATCAAAGGCCCCAAAATTCTGGTATTTAAATATAAGCCAAAAGTTCGTTACCGGAGAAGGCAGGGGCATCGTCAAAAATACACACTGCTGCAGGTTGACAAGATCGTGAAGAAATCAGGAGAAAAAAATGGCTCATAAAACAGGCGGCGGTTCAACCCGCAATGGACGAGACAGCAATTCCAAACGACTGGGTGTAAAAAAATTCGGTGGCGAACAAGTTCGATCTGGTAATATCCTGGTTCGTCAACGGGGTACACGCATTCATCCTGGTGAAAATGTTGGCCGGGGTGGCGATGATACACTGTTTGCGACTGCAGATGGGTTCGTAACCTACCAGACATTCCGCGGCGGAAAGAAGCGGGTTCACGTTTATCCCGTAAGATAATAAGGACTATAAAGATGAAAGAAGAAATTCAACCAACATATTATCCTGAAGCTACGGTGACCTGCGCTTGCGGCAACACCTGGAAAACAGGATCTACTGCAGAAGCAATTAAGACAGATGTCTGCTCTGCCTGCCATCCATTTTTCACAGGAGAACAGCGCATAGTGGATTCAGAAGGACAAGTTGATCGGTTCTACAAGAAACTCAAAAGCCATGAAGAGATGCAGAAAGAGAAAGATGCCCGGATAACAAAAAAGATTTCTGGGGATGTATCGGTAGAGATACTGGAACTCGGAACCAGAGTTACTAACTCATTGGTGGATGCTAAATTGGAAACAGTTGCCGATCTTCTGGCTATATTAGAAGGCGGAGATCAATCCCTTTTGGATATTAAGGGTTTTGGCCGGAAATCCTTGATAGATTTGAAGAAGGCATTACGCGCCGCGAATTTTGAAATCCCTGAGGCTGCGGAAGAGATCACAGTTTAAAGGTAAAGTAACGTTTCTTTTGATAAAATACAGGCAGATATAATCTGCCTGTTTTTTGTTGGGTTGATTCAATTCCATTTACCACAATAATTCAAGCGAGGGAAAAAATGAGACATCATCATGGAAGGCTGGAAGTAATTACCGGTCCAATGTTCTGCGGTAAAACTGATGAACTGCTGCGCAGATTGCGAAGGGCGATCATTGCTAAGCAAAAAATCCAGGTATTTAAGCCGGGATTTGATGTCCGCTACAGCAATGAGAAGGTCACCTCTCATGCGGGTAATGAGTATGATGCTACTCCTATAGAGAGCACTACCGAAATTTCTACCTTGCTGCATAATGATGTAACCCTGGTGGCAATCGATGAAGCGCAGTTCTTTGATGAAGAAATCATCTCCGTAGTTCAAGACTTGGTGGAGAAGGGAATCCGGGTGATAGTGGGTGGACTGGATATGGATTTCAGGGGAGAACCCTTCGGTCAGATGCCCATGTTATTGGCTCAAGCTGAAATTGTAGATAAACTGCATGCCATCTGTATGATTTGCGGGGAAGAAGCGACCAGAACGCAGCGGTTGGTGGATGGTAATCCTGCCCATTATGATGATCCGATAATCATCGTAGGGGCTTCAGAGATGTATGAAGCCCGCTGCCGGATACATCATCAAGTACCTAGTGGAAAGAAGGAATAAAATCATGCAATCGTACCATGAATTTCTCAGCGAAATCCTCATTCCCGAGCAGGAACTCCAGGACAAGGTTAAAGAGTTAGGGAAAATCATCAGTCGGGATTATCAAGAACAGGATTTACACCTGGTCTGTATCCTCCGCGGCGGCGTATTATTCTTAACAGATTTAATGCGGTCAATATCAGTGCCTCATTCTATTGACTTTATGGCCATTTCCTCGTACGGTTCGGGTGTCCGGGAAGCGTCCGGTCATATCCGGCTCACAATGGATCTCAGGGATGACATTCAGGGCCGAAATGTACTACTGGTTGAAGATATCGTGGATAGCGGGCATACGTTAACATCTGTATTGGGGCTTCTGGCTACCCGGAAACCAGCTTCTCTAAAGGTTTGCACCTTGCTGGATAAGGCGGAAAGACGCGAAACAGAAGTACCAATTGATTATGTCGGGTTTGTTATTCCCAACAAATATGTCTTTGGTTACGGGTTAGATTTGGATGAGTATTATCGAGAACTTCCTTTTATCGGAGTGGTAAACGAAGATAAATACACACCGCCAGATCATTAATTAATCTGCCCGGTCAGAAGATCTTCAAGAAAGGGGGAGATCCATGAAATGGCCAAGATTTGGTCCTGGTTCTCTCCACAAAAATAAAGGCGCATCCCCTGGAAAAGTTGATCTTTTTCCAATCGGTTCAGGATGAAAATATGAAAGAGAACCCTGCATTCCCCTCGCTGTATCATCAAATCGTGGAGGTACTTAAACCTTCCGCGGCATTTTTGGTTGGAGGAGCGGTCCGGGATTTATTGTTGGGAAAGCCCGTTCATGATCTGGATTTTGCACTTCCGAAAGATACGATTCTCTATGCAAAAAAAGTTGCTGACCAGTTGAATGGCGATTTTTACCTGCTCGATAAAGAACGTCAGGCTGCCAGGGTTTTATTAGAAGATGAACAGCAAACCCGTCTTGTGATTGATTTTACGACCTTTCAGGGAGAGTCTATTGAGGAAGATTTATTAACTCGGGACTTTACTATTACCTCGATGGGGATGGATATCAATAAGGATCATCAAATTATTGACCCCTGCCAGGGAGCGGGGGACCTTAAAGATGGTCTGATCCGCAGTACATCTGATCGTGCGCTGCGAGAGGATCCACTGCGGGGCATGCGGGCTGTTCGCATGGCTGCCCAGCTGGGATTTTTAATCCTGCCTGATACCAGGGATCAAATCAGGAAATCAGGGAATGATTTATTGGAGGTTTCTCCGGAAAGAATCCGGGATGAGTTATTCAGAATTTTGGAAGGACCAAACCAGGCAGCTGCTCTTATGGCCCTGCAGGTTCTGGGGATCTATCCAGTGGTTTTTTCAGGAGAGTTGACCCTTCATCAGCAGGGTGTAATCCGGGTACTTGAATCCTTCTGGTCGTTATTACAAGAAGAACACAATCCCGATGTCGCTTCAAATTGGGCGTTTGGACTGTTTGTTCACCGCTTGGGAAGATATCGAAAAGAAACCCAAATCTACCTGAAGCAGGAAGCCGTCTCAGGGAGGTCGGTTTACCAGCTGTCCTTCCTGAGCCTGCTGCTTCAGCTGTCCAGGAATGACGATCAGGAACTCGATTTTTCCTTAGCTCACTTTTCCTCAGTAATGAGGTTACTTCATCTCAGCAACCAGGAAACCGACCGGCTGGAGAAGGGTATGCAGGCTGTTCAGGCGTATCAAAGTCTGACAAATAATCAATTATCACTTCATCCAATTGAGGTGTACCGGTATTTCAGAGAGTTTGGTGAAGCAGGAGTGGAAGGAGTCTTTTTAGCATTGGCCCTTTTCCTGGTTGGGGAAGAGAAAACTTCACTGCAATCCAGCTGGCCGGATCAGCTTGATACTGCCAGGTACCTGCTTGAAGGCTGGTGGGAAAAAAGAGAACAGTGGGTTGATCCCCCCGGTTTGCTAAATGGAAACGATCTGCAGGAGAACCTGGATCTTGATCCCGGGCCTGAGATTGGAATCCTCCTCGAGCAGCTCCGGGAGGCGCAAGTGAGGGATGGGATTCAAACCCGGGATGAAGCGCTTGATTATCTCAAAAAAATCATCCAGGCCAAAGACACTCCAGGATAATGACAGACTCTAATTTCACTTTCAAGGAACTGTATCAGGGATTTTCACTTCCACTGTCGGAGATAGATTGTGGTGAAAAATGCGGCCCTTTTAATAATTACGGCGTACCGGTTTGCTGCGATATTGAGCTCGTAGTTCCCTCGGCTTACGATCGGGAATGGGAGTATCTGCAGACTGAGACAGAGTTATGGCATCTCTGGCAGGGATCAGGGTCACTTGAGCAAGAGGAATTAATCCAGAGTATTCAACCCGGTCAGAAATTAATTCAGTGCCTGGGGCATCAGTCTTGCCAGCGCTCTTACCGGTCTATTACCTGCCGGGCATTCCCGTTTTATCCTTACCTGGACAGCAGTGGAAAATTATTAGGCCTGGCATATTACCGGGAATTCAGGGATCAATGTTGGATAATCAGCAACCTTTCGGTAGTCAGCACTGAATACAAAGAGCAGTTTCAACGGACTTTTGAAAAAATATTTCAACGTTATTCAGACACAAAAGAAAATTTCCTCCATTTTTCCGGATATATGAGAGAACAGGTTGCAGATGCAGGAGAGAGTATGATATTTCTGGATTTTGCCGGCCGTGTCTTTATGGTAAATCCAATTTCTGAGGAGACCCGGGAGATCTCTTATCGCGATTTGAAAAACTATGGCCCTTTCGGAATTATCAAGGAACTGGTTTTTCCGGATGAAGTTCAGGACCAAGTGCAAGCAAAGAAGAATTAATGGACAAAAGTACATTTCTAACCACAGAATATACCTTGCCTGAGGAATACCAGGTGCCTGCCAGAATCCGAGCCAGCCGAAACAGTCCAATCCGGTGGATTACGGCTCATTTTCTGCGGTATTGGCATCTTGGTTTAGTTTTGCTGGTTGGTGCAATTGGAAATGCGGCACTGGCATCAGTTGTCCCGCTGATTATCGGATTAGCTTTAAACGCCATGCTGGAAGACCCTCCCCGAACTGAATCTTTGTTGAGGTTTGCTTTATTAATAGCTGGAACTCAAGTCCTGCGAGGCTTTCTGCAGCTAGGTAGAAACTTCAGCGCTGAGCTGATTGGCCAGCGGATGGAACGGGATATCCGGCATGAATTTTATACCAGCCTGCTGGGAAAAAGTATGACCTATCACAGCCTGCTGCCAGTAGGTGAAGTGATGGCCAGAGCTACCAATGATGTCAGGGAAATCAATTTCATGTTCAGCCCGGGCATTAACCTGGTTATTGGATCAGCGAATTTTATCTTTATGCCGATTATCTTTGCAGGACGGTATCATCCGGCCCTGATAGCAGCTCCACTGATATTTTTGATTCTATATGTTCTGGCGCTCTGGCAGTATCTATTTGAACTTCAGCCAATTACCAATGCTGTCAGAAAAGCTTTTGGCATATTGAATTCCCGGCTGGCCGAGGCTATTGATGGAATTGAGACTGTGAAGGGTATGGCTGAAGAAGAGAGTGAAGTGGGATTGTTTGAGAAGAATGCCCGCAGTTTCAGGGATAAAGAGATTCACCAGGGAGATGTGGAAGCCCGTTTTCTTCCTTTGCTGGTGATGGGACTTACCCAGGCTGGCGGATTATTTCACGCAATTGTCCTTTATCAGAGAGGGCTGCTCCAGCTAGGAGACATCGCCGGTTATTTTGGTTTGCTGGGACTGCTGGGTTTTCCCACTTTTATATCCCTGTTTGCATATTCCCAGGTTTCATTGGGGATTGCAAGTTCCCGGCGCATCCTGGAATTAATCAACCGGGAGACTGAACTGGATCAAAACCAATCTGGATACACGGCAGACATGAAAGGCAGGATCCGTTTTGAAAATGTTTCCTATGCTTATCCGGATAATGATTCATCAGTTTCCGGGATAGATTTTTATTTGAATCCGGGCCAAACCCTGGCAATTGTAGGCCAAACAGGTTCTGGAAAAACAACTTTGGCCAAGCTGGTTAACCGTACATACGATGCCGCCTCAGGGTCAATCCTGATTGATGATGTGGATGTCCGGGATTGGAATCTTTCTGTTCTCAGAAAACAAATCTCAATCATAGAACAAGATATTTTCCTGTTTTCAAGCAGCATTGCTGAAAACATAGCTTTTGGGAAACCGGATGCGACCCTGGAAGAGATAGAAAGCGCAGCCAAATCTGCTCAGGCGCATGATTTTATACTTTCATTTAAAAATGGATATCAAACTTTATTGGGAGAGAGGGGAGTGACCTTGTCCGGAGGACAGCGCCAACGGTTGGCTTTGGCAAGAGCGTTCCTCACAGATCCCCGCATATTAATCCTGGATGATTCAACCAGCTCGATAGACAGCGCTACAGAGGATGAGATCCAAAAGGCGATTTTTGCTGCGGCAAAAGGACGTACTACTTTAATAATCACTCACCGGCTTTCCCAGATTCGCTGGGCAGACCATATTCTGGTCCTTCGAAAGGGAGAAATCATTGCCAGTGGAACCCATGAGGAATTAATTAGCAGCTCAGAGGAATATAGCCAGTTATTTAAGGAATGATGTTAACAACTAACGGCAGGACAGGATTGTTGAATGGGATTTTTTTCTGGATTAGATACTGAAGCATATGATCGTGAATATGGCGATAGGGAATTGCTGAGGCGCATTAATCAATATTTGAATCCTCACCGAACCCGTTTGGTATGGATCTCAGCCCTGCTGATTCTGGTGGCGGTATCCGGTGCATCCCTGCCTGTAATTGTGTCCAACAGCATTGACCGTTTATCGGTTGACAGCGGTGATACGGTCATCAATATCCTGCTCGGACTTGTTTTAGTGGCTGCATTCATCAATTGGGGAGGGAATTGGATTCGGCGGCGGATGACAGTCAGGATGGTTTCAGATATCGTGATGACTCTCCGGACAGATGCGTTCGCGTCTGCTGCAACTCATGATCTGTCTTTTTACGACAAGTTTTCCTCCGGCAGGGTGGTTTCCCGGATAACTTCAGATACTCGCGAGTTTGGAAAGCTGATTGTCCTGTTGACTGACTTAATAGCCCAAATGATTCAGGCAATAATCCTGGGTGTTGTCTTGGCCCGCCTGGAATCCCGCCTGTTTTTGTATATACTCGTGTTTTTACCATTTCTATTTATCCTGACGATTGGGTTTAGAAAAATTGCCCGCCGTGTGACCCGGGAAGGCATGCAGGCAATGGCAAAAGTCAACGCTACAATTAAGGAAACAGTCAGCGGTATCGCTGTTGCCAAAAACTTCCGGCAGGAATCCGAAATCTTTGATGATTTTAATCAGGCAAATACAGGCTCGTACCGAATAAATGTTCGGAGAGGATTTGTGCTCTCAATTGTGTTCCCGGTTTTGAATGCGATCGGAGGGGTAGGCTCGGCGTTGCTGGTTTATATTGGAGGAATGGATGTTGCTCAGGGAATTGTTACTATTGGCTCCTGGTATCTATTCCTTTTAAGTCTGGATCGGTTCTTTTTTCCGGTTCTGAATTTAGCTTCTTTTTGGGCACAGATCCAGACCGGACTCTCATCCGCAGAGAGGGTTTTTGCATTGATTGATGCTGAACCGGCAGTTGTTCAAAAGAAGGACCTCGACCCTGACCGTTTATCTGGTCAGATCCGGATTTCGGGGTTAAATTTCAGATACACGGAGGATGAATGGGTCTTTCGGGACTTTGACCTCACCATTGAGCCGGGCGAAAGCGTAGCTTTGGTAGGCCACACCGGAGCTGGTAAATCTTCCATAGCTAAGTTAATTGCCCGTTTTTATGAGTTCCAGTCCGGCAGTATTTTAATTGATGGCTATGATATCCGGGATCTAAACCTGACCAGCTTCCGCAAACAGCTGGGCATGATTTCACAGACACCATTTTTGTTCTCTGGCACAGTTGCAGAAAATATCCAATATGCCTGCAGCGGGTCAACCCTCCAGGAAATGACAGAACTGGCGAGACAAATTGGCAAGGGAGAGTGGATGGAAACCCTTCCTGAAGGTCTTCAAACGCAAGTAGGCGAAAGGGGAGGGCAATTGTCGATGGGGCAGCGCCAGCTGGTAGCTCTGCTGCGAGTGCTGATTCAGAACCCGGCTGTATTTATCCTGGATGAAGCAACTGCCAGCATTGATCCGTTTACTGAACGACAAATTCAGCAGGCGCTGGACTTGATTTTGCAGGACAGCACGAGCATCCTGATAGCTCACAGGCTCTCGACAGTCAAGTCAGCGGATAGAATAGTGGTGCTTCAGGAAGGCAGGATCATTGAAGAAGGAACCCATCAGAAGCTGTTAGATAATGATGGTTATTATTCAGTTTTATATAATACTTATTTCAGGCATCAGAGCCTGGAATATATTGAAGATAGCGGAAAACTGGTTGAGTGATCTGGTTAAAAAGAAAAAGCTCCCAGAGTTCTGAAAACTCCGGGAGCTTTTATTATCTAAATCTGAAACTTTCCATCCTTGTAAAATAGCTCTCCATCAACGTGGATTTCGCTGTCTTCCCGGATATCACAAATCATATCCCAGTGAATGCTGGACACATTCTTGCTTCCAGTTTCCGGGTATCCTGCGCCAAGTGCCATATGGAATGAGCCCCCAATTTTCTCGTCATAGAGGATGCTTTTGGTAAATTTCTGGATTCCGTAATTCGTTCCGACAGCAAATTCACCCAGGTAGCGGGCTCCGTCATCGATGTCCAGCATGGCAAGTAGGAATTCCTCGTTTTTCTTTGCGCTGGCATTGACCACTTTCCCATCTTTGAACTCTAAACGGATGCCTGAAACTTCCTTGCCTTTTTCAATTGCCGGATAAGTATATTCGACCCAGCCATTAGCGGAATCTTCCACCGGCCCGGTGAACACCTCTCCGCTGGGCATGTTATTTGTTCCATCGGAGTTAATGAATGTCCGGCCTTCAACCGAGAGAGTAAGGTCAACATTAGGGCTTTTCAGGGTGACTTCTTTTTTACCATTCAGCCAATCGACAACTACCTGCTGCTCATCGTGGATTCTTTCCCATTCTGAAACCGGGTCATCCTTATCGGTATAGGTGGCGGAGTGAACAAAATCCTGGTATTCACTTAAGCTCATATCAGCATCCTGGGCGTAAGCTGGGCAAGGATATTGGGTAAGGGTCCACTTGAGAGCGCCCGAAGCAGCCCGTTTCATATAGGTTTGCATCAGCTCCTGCTTGGCTTGAGCCTGGACTTGTTGTTTTTTGGGATCAATATTGGCCAGGTATTTGGTATTCTCAAAAGCTCGTAAGGCAATTAAAACGTCAACCTCTTCATAGAGGGTTTTCACAACAGGAGAAATCCAGCTAAGCTGCTCATTGTTGGAATACCGAAAACCGGTTTCAACCAGATCATCTGAAGACAGAATGATTTGGGGAAGCCCACCGGCTTCCAGCACTGCGCGCAGCACCTCGTTGGCCAAAGGTTCAGCGATGACATGGCTGTTGATTAGAACCCATTGTCCCGGTTGGACTTTTACTGAATAGTTGACGAGCAAATCGGCAAGTTTTTTTATGCGGGGGTCAGACATTCTGGATTCCTTTTCTAGGGTAAATTTATATTTTAATTAAAGCTTTTTTATCTTATCATATTGGCTGGTAACTTCAAGCCATTCTGTAATGCTTAATGTTTCAGCCCGTCTCTGGGGATTGATATCGGCGGCGGATAGTAAAATTTCTGTCTTTTCGGGAGCCCATTTTAACCCGGTGGAAAGTGAGTTTCGGAGGGTTTTCCTTTTGTGAAGGAATCCAGCCTTAACCAATTTGAAGAAGAGTTCTCTTTTTTCTGTGGGAAGGATGGGCTCAGGGTAGAGGTCAATCCGGATAATTGCAGAGTCTACTTTTGGGGCTGGATAGAATGCTTCGGCCGGTATCCGTCTCACCAGAATTGGTTCCCCGTACATCAAAACACTTAAAGCAAGCACACTCATCTGGCCGGATACAGCACATACACGCTGAGCGACTTCGTATTGAATAGTAAGGATAATTCGTTTTGGTTTTACCCCGGATTCAAGTAAATTCCGGATTATTGAAGATGTGATATAGTAGGGAATGTTGGCTACGACAAGATAATTATCCTCCGATACCAGATCCCCCGGTTTGAGCTGGAGGATGTCCCCCTGGACAATCCTGATATTATTAAAAGATCGAAGATTCTGTTCCAGAATCGAGATCAAGCGTTTATCCAGTTCTACTGCGACAACTTGTTTAGCAGTACCTGCCAGGTGCCTGGTGAGATGTCCAAGACCTGCGCCGATCTCAAGGACAGTGTCCTGGCTTTTTACCTCAGCAGCATCCACAATATTGTCCAGGATGTCTGGATCGGTTAAGAAATTTTGCCCCAGGTTTTTATCAGGACGTAAGTTATGTTTTTTCAGCAAGGCTGAAAGAGATTGGTTTTCAGTTGAGGTCATGATCTAGAGGGCATTATAACATTTGGTTAGCTAAGGAAATCGTTTACAGTGAAGAATAAATATGACAGCAAAATATCCCCAACCCATCTATAGCACTGAGCCCGGTTCCTGGGCTCAGTCAACGGTCACTATCCGCTGGCCGGAAATCGTAAATCGGGCGATCAATGAAAACGAATTTCCTCCGCAGGTTCTCGAGCAGTTGATCCAGCTCAGGGATGAAATACCTGAGGGGCCTATTCGCCAGCTTAAGGACCCGGGAGCTCCCGACGTTAAATACTGGAAATCCTACATAACTCCCCGGGCAGGTAAAAACTGGCTGGAAGTCCCCTGGTTTTTTGCTGAACATTATTTTTATCGGCGGATCATGGAAGCTGTGGATTATTTTAACCTCGGGCTGGATCCATTTTGCTACCAGAAAGAGCAAGGCTTGATTAAAACCGGGAAGGAAATACAGGATTATGCTTCCGTCTTAATGAATTGGATGGAGGACAAGGATCAAGTCCAGAGTCACATTCGCCAGGCGATTTATTTCTCCCTGTGGAGCAACCAGGCGGATTTAAGCCTCTGGCCGGCGGGAAGTTCCGGGGTTCTTAAACATCTCTCTCAACAATCGTTTAAGGACAACCTTTTAGCAGATGACACCAACCGGATCATGAAATTGTTGTTTAAGAACAACCCGCCCGTCAGAAGAGTGGATATTATGCTTGATAATGCTGGTTTTGAACTGGTATGTGATCTGGGGCTGGCTGACATATTAATAAACAACGATTTGGCAGAAGAGGTCCTTTTGCACGTAAAAGCGCATCCAACTTATGTGTCTGATGTAATCAATGATGATATTGCCCAGACCGTAGAATTTTTGAAGGGTTCTGAAGAGCAGGATATCAAAAGTTTGGGTAATCGGCTGGAAAAGCACATCCAGGAGAAGAAAATCAAGACCAAAGCTCATTTTTTCTGGAATTCCCCACTCCCAATGTGGGAGATTCCTCTGGATCTACGGGAAGATTTATCAGGAACAGATTTCTTGATTAGCAAGGGGGATGCCAATTACCGCCGGCTGCTGGGAGACAGACAGTGGGATTTTACTTTTCCATTTCATCAAGCAGTGGATTACCTGCCGGTACCGTTGGCCGCTTTGCGGACCTCAAAAGCAGAGCTGGCAGTGGGTTTGGACCTGGATCAAATCATGGAGGTCTATAATCAGGATCCAAAGTGGATGGTAGATGGGAAATGGGGCGTGGTGCATTTTGCCCCGGGTAAAAAAACCAGATGTTAATTGAGAATGTACATGATATTTCCAGGAGGGGGAATTGGGGTAAGAAAATAAACGGTTACATTCTTGCTCCAGGGAACATAGTTATCTTTTTTGTACCCTAGGTCAACCCAGTTGGTGCTCCAGGACACACCTCCGCCCACATCTTCTATGGTTCCAAAACCATATCCCGGAATATATACTCTCATTCCTTTCATTAGTTTGTACCAATTCAGTTTTACAGCTATAGTCCCTTTTTTCAGCACCGTGCCGCTGGCTGTGATCGTGTTACACCCGGGACATGTGGAGTCGTATGAAGTTGCCCAGGCTGTAATTTTCCGCCAGTAGCTGATCTGTCCATCCTGGGTGTTTTCGGTCAGAATGTTGATATTTGTACCGTAACCGATAACCCTCGGCTTAGGTTCCTTAACGGTCCATTCTTTTTCAATTTCCCGGGATACTTCGGAACCATTTTCATATATTATCCGCAGACGTTGGGCTTCGATACCGAACTCACCGCCAGACACGATTTGCAGTTGATCCAGATCATGGTCGGATACCGGTAAATATTCAGTTGAAAATTGGATTTGTTCCTGGTTAAGAAGGATTTCTTCCTTGACCCGTACTACTTCAACCTGGCGGTTATCCGGCAGCGATGCCCCCTCGGGGGGAATGCTATAATCCAAACCCTGTAAGGAAAGACCCGATTGGGCAAGGGCGGCTCCGACTGAATTCGCGGTTGTCCTGATAGTTACTGACTGTTCCGGCAATTGAACCAGGAGAGGTTTGGATCTGATCAATTCCACAGTAAGAGGAGTTCCGTCAAGGGTTGTGTTGAGAGGTACTGATAAATGATCAGCTTCGAAAAGTTCAATATTTTCTTTCCAAAGCGCATCTGCCAGAATATCGGTATCTGTTGTGAAGCGGAAGGTCCCATCCTCGGTCTTGAGTTCGATAGCAGTGCCGCGAAGAACCTGAATCGAATGGGATGCAGAGGGGGCCATGATTGAATTTTCACCCATGGGCAATCCGTCGACCAGGAGACGGTCTTGGGGAAAAAGCAGCAAACCGGCTTCTAATATAATATTTTCTGGCCTGCGCTCAGCTGTGTTGAGCGAAATTGTTTGACCATCCGAGAAAATTTGAATCCCCCTGGAGATATTAAGGAATATTGTTTCTTCGCCCCAGAGCATAGTTCCAGGCGATGGACTCACGCGGTCAGATTCCTGGAGCAAGATTCCCTGTTCCTCCAAAAACCCATCTACCGTTAAGGCAAAAGTAGTGTGCTCCTGCAGTTCACCATTGATTACCAGAAAGATATTTTTCCAGGCGGAAAAGGTAATCAGGATAACCCCGATTACTGCGATAACCACGGCGGATACTCTTTGAAATTTTGGGGTTTTTACTAATTCAGGGATATTTATCAATAGAGGTTTATTCCTGGTAGTTTTCCGGGTTAGAGGGAAGGAAAAAGCTTCGGGCAGGCACACCGGCGGCACCCAGAGGATCCTCCTTAGTGCTGCTTCCTTTCGGACCTGACACAGTTCAAAGGGCTCTGCCGCGCCGGACCCACCCGAAGCTTGTGGGCATGATACCGCAGGCGGGTATGGGTGTCAATAAATCGATTTGGCAGTTGTTTTTGAGAAATTGTTTTACTCATCTTGTTTCAAGATAAGGGTAAATAGTGAAGATCCAGGTTTAATCTGATGAGTTAGGCTTAATTATCAATCGATGGATAATAACTCCACCCAGGGTAATCACCAAGATCATCCCTGCACCATAGATTAAACCCAGGGTGTCTCCCGATTCCGGTTCTGTGTGAACTCTCCCGGCCTTGGGTGTAACAGTAGAAGTAAGTTCTGGGTTTGTCGCCAGAGCGCTGGTTTTCGCGGGGATACTCAGGCCTGAAAAGAGTATAAAACTGATCAAGAGCCCGACTAATACTGCCTGGTAGGTTTTCATGGGCAAGGATTTCATTCAGATTGTGTTTGGTTTATAGCAGATGTATTATACCTCAAACTCATTATTGAAGATGAGAACACGGATTTGTAAGGCAGTTCTAAACCATTCATAATCAACTGATTTTATCAAAACATTTGGAGGAGATTTCCTCTCCTTTGTTTTCCGCCTGGGTTGATGTATATATACCTCGTTATGATTAATCCAATACCTCCCTGAGCAGTGAGCGGTAGAGGGTGATTAAAGTTGGCAGGGGGAAGCCCAGATCATTTGCCATTCGTTCAGCAGTTGCTGAACGAACTAGCAGGTTGGGAGGTTCCAATAAGCTGATTTCCCCAGGTGTAAAAAGTATAATTTCCTCCAGGTGCAGGAATTGAAAGAAGTTGAAAAATAGTGACCTGTTGAGATAAGAAAAATCGCTCAGGGTATACTGAGCGATTGAAAAGGCGGAGGGGGTGGGATTCGAACCCACGATTCCGTGAAGAATACGCGCTTTCCAAGCGCGCGCACTAGGCCAACTATGCGACCCCTCCAGTATTAATTTAGCGGAGGAAATTATACCAAACCGTGGGTTACCTGACAACCGGAACAAGATCGTCAGCCTGGGGGACTGGAGGTATCCTCTAGCCAGGGCAGGTGTGTTATCCTTAAGTAGAATGGCACATATTGACGGATTTGCAAATATGGAATCAGGTTTAAGAGAGATTATCTATTTATCGCTGGGCTCAAATCTGGGGGACCGGGAAGCCAATCTTGAGTCTGTTTTTGAAGAACTTCCACCGGCAATAGAGGTGATTGTGCGTTCTTCAATTTATCAAACTGAGCCCTGGGGATTTGAGGACCAGCCAGATTTTTTAAACATGGTCGCGCAAGGGAAAACGGAACTCACACCACGGGAGTTGCTGGCCTACCTGAAGAAGATTGAAAAGAAGATCGGCCGGAAACCAAGTTTCATTTATGGTCCCCGGTTGGTAGATGTTGACATTCTCTTTTATGGGGAAAAAGTTGTAGACGAGATTCAGCTTACCATTCCTCATGAAAAGATACCGGAACGGGCATTTGTTCTCGTTCCCCTGATGGAAATTGCTCCAGACCTGAAATACCCGGACTCCGATCAAACAATCAGCGATTTGGTAAATTCTATCGACACATCAGGCGTATCTCTTTACGAAGGGTCCCAGGAATAATTTTGTGAACAGCATCCCCCTCCTGTCCGCTGGTTTATTATTGCTTAATCCAATCCTGTTCCTGGGTTTCCGGCAGCGGAATATTAATCTTCAAAAATTGCGGTTCTGGTTTATGGGCACTACCGGGTTAGCCTGGGTTCTGCTGCTTTTTTACAGTTTTACAAACCCTGAGGAAAGGCTGAATTTTGTTTGGAATTCTGGATCTCAGCTTCTCTCCGAACCGGGGTTATTCCTGGACTGGATATCAATTCCGTTGGCTCTGGCTCTGACTGCGATTGCTTTTTATGCTGCTCTGAGTCAGCGATTCTCCCCTCAACAAGGCGTCTGGATTTATAGTTTGAGTGGAGTTTGTTTTCTGGCAGTACTATCTGATAATGTTTACACCTTTTTAGTTTTCTGGACGCTTATTGAGGTTATCTGGGTTGCTTATTCTGTCCTTCATCAAGGGGAGAAGGTAAGTGATAGCAGATTAATCCTTCCCCTTGTTGTCAGGTTGGCAGGGCCGCTTTTATTAATCTATGCAGCTTGGACCGGTCTGGAAGAGAGTGTAAATTCATCCTTTTCCGAATTTGGTTCTACGGCTGGACCGCTTTTAGCGGCTGCTGGTATTTTTGGATTTGGCTCCCGATTTCCCGCCCGGGAGAGATTTGTTAATGAGGAGTTGAAGGGTGATCTTGGACAATTGCTGCGGGTGCTGCCCTCTGCTATCAGCATTATGCTAATCACCAGGGGCGCGGCTATAATGGACCCAGCTATTATCCAACCAGGACTTAATATCATCTTAGCTGGCTTGAGCCTTGTTTTGGGGTTGATCGGGATCAGTGCTTATAAATTGCCATGGTCCTGGAAGATATGGTCTCTTGGTATGCTTGGTTTGATCCTGGGAAGCGCGTTAGCTGCTTCTCCATCCGCGAGTTTATCCTGGGGATTGGTTTTAATTCTACCCGGTTCACTTGTTTTCCTTACTTACGAGAATAAATCCCAATTGACTGCCGTGCTGATAATGGTGTCAAGTGGAATGATTCCAATACCATTTTTACCAACCTGGAATGGAACGGAACTATTTAGCAGTGGAGTTTATGGAGTCCTGTTTGCCATCGCTGCCGGGGTCTTGATTGGGGGAATCTTATTCAAAATCATCCAGAAAATTAGGGAAGATAACAATACCTCAAATCCGGTTCCCTTTCTGTATGTCATGAGTCCGGCAATAATAATTTTAACTCAGTATGTAATTGCTCTTGAACACAAGCTGCTGGATTTCAGCGGCGGTATTTTATCCAAACCTTTCTTCCTCTGGATTCCTCTATTACTCATTATTCTGTTTCTAATTTTTGGGGAAAAGATACCCTGGCTAGATGCCTGGGGGGGAGATAAAAAGTATAAATACGCGTTGAATGTCATTACCGGTATTGGTTCCGGAGCAGCCAGATTAGTAAATTGGACTGTTTTCCTTTTAATCAGCCTGTTTGAGGGGGAAGGCGGATTAATCTGGGCATTAATACTTGGTTTTCTTTTATTGACCCTGATCACCTTAAGTGGGGGGTTGTAACCAGTGGCGAGTTTATTCCAACCTTTGTCGGTTGCATTGCTTTTTTTGTGTGCTGTGGGTATCCTGCTGGTCAAAAACTGGCGCTGGATGACTGGTTTATTAGCCTTGCAGTATATCGGTGTTTTGAGCCTTGTCAGTATCAGCTGGCCTGTGGAGATCGCAGTTGTTAAACTCGTCGCAGGATGGATGGCTGCAGCGGTTCTGTTTCTTACTTATGTTAATATCCCTGATTCCGCAGCTGAAACGCAAAAAGAATTAAATTTCCCTGAAATCTTTTTCAGAGGGTTTACCGCAGTGTTAATTGGACTCTCAATGTATTCCCTGGTGCCCGTTGCTCTGCGCTGGTTTTTAGGGGCTACCCCTCAGCAAACGCTAGGAGGATTATTATTGCTGGGCCTTGGATTGCTCCAGCTTGGATTGTCCCGGGAGGCGATCCGGATTGTTATTGGAGTTCTAACAGTCATTTCAGGATTTGAAATTTTGTATGCGACTCTAGAGGCGTCGGTATTAATGACAGGTTTGCTGGCAATTCTTAATATCGGCATCGCCTTTGTTGGCGCGTATCTCCTGTTAGTAAGTTATCTGGAGGAAACAAGTTGAGCACACCGCTGTTGTGGATTCTAATACCACTGCTGATTTCAGGGATTTTCCTGTTTATCATGAATCGAAAGAGGATTTTAAAATGGGCGGGAACCATAGTCAGCCTTGGCCTGGCTGCCCTGGCTGCTGTTTTACCCATCAATCAGGTGTTTAGCTACCTTTTTTGGGAACTCAGAGTGTCCGATGAATTGTTGGTTTTTGGCAGACGGTTTGTTTTATCCGAGGCAGACCGGCCGATTGTGGTCCTGTTTTTCCTCTTATGCGCCTTCTGGTTTTTCATTCTTGATCCTAAAGCAGTCCCGATCCAGGTCATCCCCCTGGGGTTGGCTGGGACTGCGCTAATTCTCACGGCCTATGCAGTAGAACCAATTTTTTATGGGGCGTTGTTTTTTGCCGTTTTAGCACTTATTAATGTTGTTTTATTATCACCGCCAGGGCAAGAACCTACCCAGGGAGTATTGCGTTTTCTTGTTTTTCAGATCCTGGGCATGTTGTTTATTCTTTTTGCTGCCTGGTTGGCGAGCTGGATTGATTTAAATTCCGGTGATCAGCTGCTGTTAACCAGGTCTTTAGTGATCCTGGCTCTGGGTTTTTCATTCCTGCTGGCGATATTTCCCTTCATCAGCTGGATTCCTATGGTTACTGAAAAGAACCATCCCTTCCTGACAGGGTTTGTGCTGAATACCTATCTTCTCGGCGTATTTTTATTTGGTTTGCGGTTTATCTCTGAGGCGGGCTGGTTTGGTAATAATATCAATATACAACAGCCCTTGCAAATCGCGGGGGCAATGATGCTTGGTTTTGGGGGTTCACTTGCCATTGTTTCGAAACACCTGGGACGCATGATGGCAGCCGTTATAATTTCAGAAATTGGCAGATCATTATTGGCGATCAGTTTATTCTTGTCGGGTTTTCCACTCTTTTTTGCTTTTGTCGTTGTTCAAGTTTTGGCATTAGGTGTTTTGGCCCTGTCCTTAACCTATCTGCGTCAAGGGGTGAGCAGTTTCAGTTACGATTCTACAGCTGGATCCGCCCATCAATGGCCAATTATCTCTTCGGGAATTTTAGTGGGCTATTTTACACTGGCAGGATTACCCCTGTTTGCTGGCTTTCCTCTTTACTGGGCTCTGGGGTCCAGCCTCATGTTATTTCCCCTTTGGATAAATGCCCTGTACGTTTTTGGAGCGTTGGGGCTAATCATTGGAGGAGTGAGAATATTAGCAGTTTTAACCAGAAATTCGGGTGAAGAAAAGGTGTTGATCATAGGAGATCCTTTTTACCGGGCGCTGATCCTCGCCGTGAATGTATCCTTGGTGCTTCTAGGTTTGTTCCCGGGGATTGTGCTGCGAGCAGCTCAAAGCATAACGAAAATATTAATGGGAATTTAAAAGATAATATCGGCTGAACAGAGTGTAATTTACTGATAGGTTTTCAGTTTTGGACATGCTATAATCTCAGTGCTTGGAGAAATCCGAAGACAGGAGAATGATTCATGGAAAATGAACAGCTGGAAAAGCGAATAAAATGGCTGGATGATGAAAGAAGAAAAGATAAGGCAGCCATCTCGGAGTTAGAAGATCGACTCCAAGAGTTGGAAGGAAAACTGGACGCCTCAAATAAAAAGCAGGTTGAGTTTGACAGCGACATCACCCGATTAAGGACGTCCATTACCAGGGTGGATGATTTTGAGAATGGATTGGCAGATTTCAGGGTGGAACGAAAAAAAGAATTGAAGGATTATGAAAAAATAACCAAATCCTGGATAAACGATGCCAAGAAGAATCTGCGGACGCAAATCCAGGGGATTGAAAGGCAGCAAAAAGCCTTGGGGGAAGAATTTAAGCGAGTTAAGGAATTGGAAAAGGACATGAAAACCCGGATCGAGGAAGAAATCCGGTTTAATGCCTCTTTGCGTGAGACAGAAAAAGATGTCAATGAAATCAAGCAAGAATACATAGAGTATCAGCGATACACTGTGACGGCAAAAGAGGAACGTCAAAAAGAGATCAAACGGATTACAGATTTACAGGGAGAACAATCTGCCCTGCGAAAAAGAGTAGATGAACAGCGCGGTTTATTGGATCTAGTAAAAAATGATTACCAGAAGATGAAAAACCGCCTCCAGGAATTGGAAGCAACCCGAAGGGATCTAAAAAAGGAGCAGGAGACTTTCCTGGTAGAAGCCGCTCTTCAGAATACAGAGTGGGAGTCTACCTGGAAGAGCTGGATGACCCGCTTTGACGGCATTGAAAAGCAAGCCCAGGATTTGGATGAGCAGATGGCCAAATTGGACTCCACCCACCGGGGTGTAAAACGCATGCAGGATAAACTCAAAGATCTTTCCACGCTGTTGGATAGAAGAGTCAATGAAATCACTGAGATTCAGCGCCTGTCTGATGAGCGGTTCCGGCAGGAATGGGGTACCTTTACAGCAGATGATCAAAAACGCTGGACCAATTACACTCTCTCCCAAAAGGAGCAGTCCAAAATCCTTGAACGGCAGTACAAGGAAGGGGAAGAAAGAATTTCTCTTCTGGAAGATGGGATGCAGGAGATTGAAGATCAATTGGGACAACTTAGTTCCTATTCCGAGACCCAGCTTCAGGGTTTATTAACTTTAATCCGGGAATGGACTGGCGATTTTGAGCAAATAATGGATGGGTTCCGCTGAGAAGTTAGCATCCAGGTCCTTGATTCCATTCTTGCCAGGCGATATTTATTATTAAATTAAAGTACAGCATCTTCCGACCATGTATATTATTGGCACAGCGGGTCACGTCGATCACGGTAAATCTACCCTGATAGAAGCGATAACTGGAACTCATCCAGACCGATTGCGTGAAGAACGCGAACGGGAGATGAGTATTGTGTTGGGGTTCGATACTTTTCAACTTCCAGATGGGAAAAATATCAGCATTGTCGATGTTCCCGGGCATAGGGATTTTATAGAAAATATGCTTTCGGGAATTGGAAGTATAGATGCCTGCCTGTTTGTGATTGCGGCGGATGAAGGGGTGATGCCTCAAACCAAGGAGCACCTTGACATCCTGGATTTGCTGGAAGTCAAGAAAGGGGTGATTGCCTTAACAAAGGTGGATTTAGTAGACGATTCGGAATGGTTGGACCTGGTGGAGATTGAAATCCAGGAATTGGTCTCCTCAACAGCATTGAAGGAAGCTCCAGTTATCCGTGTTTCTGCTAAAGAGAAAACCGGGTTGAACGAGTTGTTGGAAGGGTTGAGTAATGTTCTGGCTGGTCAACCTCCCCGAATTGATTTTGGCAGACCCCGTTTGTCCATAGACCGGATCTTTTTGATGGCAGGGTTTGGATCCATAGTAACCGGCACCCTGTTGGATGGAACGTTCAAAGTGGGGGATGAGGTTACCTTGCTACCTTCGGGCAAATCCGGCAGAATCCGGGGATTGCAGACCCATAATGAGGATGCAAAAGAAGTAGGTCCTGGACACCGGACAGCCGTGAATATATCCGGTATTGACAGCAAGAGTATTAAACGAGGTGATGTGGTTACCCATCCCGGAGATTACAGTCCAACCCGTCGACTGGATGTGCAGTTCCGCTACCTGGGGGATATTGATAAACCCCTTTCCCATGACCTGGAAACCAAATTATTTCTCGGCGCGGATGAAACTCTTGCCAGAGTCCGACTGCTGGGGAGGGAGATCCTAAAACCGGGAGAGACTGCCTGGCTGCAGTTGGAAGTAGAGGACCCTGTAGTTGCCATGCGGGGAGATCGCTATATCCTGCGCCGGCCTTCACCTTCAGAAACTCTGGGGGGAGGCATTGTACTTGATCCGAATCCGCCATACCGTCATAAACGGTTTGATCAGGATGTGCTGGATCATCTAGAAACCCTCTCGGAGGGAGATCCGGTGGATGTGCTCCGCCAGACGATCTCTCGAGCAGGAGTTGTCCTTTGGGATGAAGTGGTTGAGCAATCAGGGATGGAAAAGGAAGCCGCTCGGGAAAGTTTGAATCAGCTTCTTGAGGATGGGCTTGTCCTTATGCTGGGTGATAGCCCTGTTGGCAGTGGGTTTGTTACCCTGCGGGCTTCCTGGGAGGAGATTAAATCTAATCTGGTGGCTAAAATTAAGTTGTACCATCAAGATTATCCTCTTCGTCCAGGCATGTCACGGGAAGAACTTAAAAGTCAATCAGGTCTCACTGATACGGTTTACAAACAGGCCCTCGAGGTATTAATTCAAGATGGGGAAATAACACAGCAGGGTCCTGAGATTTTGATGAAGGGATTTGTAATTGAATTTCCCCCCGGGCAAATTGAAATAGTAAATGGTCTGCTGGAAAAATTTGCCCAAAATCCAATCCTTCCTCCCTCCGTGGATGGCTGCCGGAAAGAGGTAGGAGAAGAGATTTATAACGCGCTGTTGTCCCTGAAAAGACTTAAGCAGGTTTCTCCCGAGGTGGTCTTCACGTTGGAAACCTATCAAAAGATGATTGGTGAGATCAAAGAAAAACTCCAGGATGACGGCACCATTACAGTTGCCCAGGCACGGGATCATTTTGGCAGCAGCCGGAAATATATACTGGCTTTTCTGGAAAAGCTGGATGCGGAGGGGATCACTGTCCGGGAGGGTGATGTACGAAAGTTGAAGGAGTAAGGAAAGAAGAGATGAAGTGATTGGGTGACTTGGAGAAGGGGAGCTTTTAAGAGGGGGAGACCGAAGGTAGAGTAACAGTATTCAGTGGTAAGTGATCAGTCACTCATTTTTGTCATCCTGAGCCCTTCGACTCCCCTCTCGGCTATGCTCGGGATTCGCTCAGGAGTGCCTCCACGAAGGATCCATACGGAGATCAAGAAATAAACAATCCCAGATTAACAAATGATAAGGCATTTGTCACTTGTACTCTTGATGGATTCCTCGCTTGGCTCCCTTCGATCCGACCTTTGGCCGCAGGACAGGCGGAATGACAAATAAGTAAAAGGCGTCCTGAGTGATTTGCACCAAGAGGCGCAAATTGTATTGAAGGGCAGCAGTTCAGGTTTTCTATTCTGGATCTACATAAATCAAAGAGAAACCGTCATACCCTTTTGTGCTGACCGTTTGTAAAACGGTAGCTCTCAATCGCGACTCCCTGGAAACCTTTAAGTTGAAATTTCTTATTCCCCTGACGCTTGGATCCTCACTGTTCTCATTGATGATATTTCCGCGTCTTACCACGTTATCGGCAATGATCGCTGTCCCGGGGCGAGACAATTTTAGCGACCAGTCAAGGTATTCACTATATTGAGACTTGTTTGCATCAAGGAAAATCAAGTCAAAAGGACCTTCTCGATTCTTGTCAAGTATTCTCAGTGTATCCAGGGCATCTCCTACCCGAATATCAATTGAACTGGAAAACTCAAATAGTGACAGGTTTCTTCGAGCGACAGCCGCATGTTCCGGATCAATTTCTAGTGTAATTAACTTTCCTCCAGGAGGCAGCCCCCGGGCAAGCCAGGCTGTGCTGTATCCACCCAGAGTTCCAATCTCCAATACTCGATGTGCTCCCTGGAATCGGACCAAAAGTTCCAGAAGTTTGCCAAGGTTGGCGGTGATGCTGATTGGCGGCAGCCCCGCTTCATTCGAGGCTTCAATGATCTTGTTAAATCTTGGGTCAGATCTTACCATTAGGTCTTCATAATAGCTGTCGACAGCTGTCCAAATTTCTTGGTTCATTGTTATTTCCTCTTTGAGTGTTTAAACAACGGAATTGCCTGACCCGGGAGCACAATATTACTTTAAGCCGCATCTGTGCCAGGACGGGAGGAGCCAGACAATCCGCTTACTGAATAACTTGAACAAAGTCCATTGCGCCAATAATTATAAACACAATTCCTGATATTAAATGCCCCAACCAGGGGGCAATGATATTCTTACTCATTTGAAAGGCATAGCCAAACGCCAACCCGGCGGCAAACGTCGAAATAATTCCTTCCGTGCTTAACAAGGGAAAAGTTGTCAGGTCAACGATTGGAGAAAAATAGTGCCATGCAGTGAAACATGCAGTGGAAATTATCAGTCCCCACCATTTTCCCAGCGCTTCTGTTAATCCGGATTGCATCCAGCCTCGGAAGAAGAACTCTTGGAAAGGGCTGATGACCAATGCCCAGAGAGGGATTCCGATTAACAGCTGTTGCCCCAGGTTATTTACATACGCTCTTTCCTGCAGAACTGCCAAACCCGCAAGACTGCTCACGATACCGGCACAACTCCCCCAAAAGAAAGCTTTTCCCAAGTTCTGCCGGGAAAAACCTATTGCTTTCCAATTCTTTGTAAATCCACCCCAGGCAAGCGGAAAGAAAATTCCTACTAAAACAACCAGCCCAAAAAGCGGATAATTCAATCGGCTTAACTGGCTGATTCCACAGAAAACCACAAAACCGGTAATCAGTAAAAAGAGGCTGGGACTGCTTTTTACTGGCAGGCAGGTTTTGACCCTGTTCGGCATTAGATCTCCTTTGAAAGCAGGAAAAACGTCAGGCGTAACGCTTTTAATCTATTTTTTGATTTTTCTAAAATCAGATATTGATAAATTGAATTGGTAAAACATAGAGGAATATTGACAGAAAGTGGCAACCGCTGCCAATTAAAACAAATATGTGGAAGATCGCGTGATTGAATTTTATCTTTTTTATGCTGTAGATCACTGCCCCAAGTGTATAAGATATACCACCTGCAACAAGCCAAATAATACCGTCAGAAGAAAAATTATTTGATAATGGTTTTATAGCGAAAATGATTATCCACCCCATGAACACATACATTAATGTGGAAATGAAATCATATTTTCCTGTAAAGAATAATTTTAATGTTATTCCTGAAATAGCCAAACCCCAGGAGATTCCGAAAATTACCCATCCCGTCAGGCCATTTAAGGTAACAATCGTAAAAGGAGTGTAAGTTCCTGCTATGAGTACATAAATGGATGCGTGGTCAAAAACTCTTAATTTACTTCTTAACTC
The DNA here is from genome assembly GCA_021108255.1 of Anaerolineales bacterium. Taxonomy (GTDB): domain Bacteria; phylum Chloroflexota; class Anaerolineae; order Anaerolineales; family UBA11858; genus B10-G9. Next base: position 26,998 of record JAIORG010000047.1, read on the forward strand.
TGGTTCTTTAGCGTTATGGTAAAAAGTAGAAGCTGTGTACAAAACACATAAACTAACTCCGAAAATGCTAAAGCCCACAATATGCCAAACATTTCCATTCCGTATTGCATGGGTAACTAAAAGCACCAGAGCAACAATACTTAATCCAAGGCCGACAGCATGAGTAGTGACGTTAATTTTTTCTTCTAGAGGCGAGTAGAATTTTATTCCTTTTTTGTCGCTCATTAATAAATTGCCTTTTAGGTGAATTAATTAAAATCACTTTTGGGAAGATAGCCCGCTAAAGTGGGGGTATCGCTTCCCTTTTGAAATCGGCACCTCTGCCGATTTCGCTTAAGTAGGATTATATAACTAAAACCGTAAATTGCTTAAGCGGCTGCTTCCCCTGCTGCATGAACAAAGTTTATGAGCAGTGGGTTTTAGCTAGTTTCCCCCTATTTCTCAGATTTTGACTGTGGCAAATCGCGTATTGCCAGCATGGATGTAGTCGCTAATACAATACCCGAAAAAATCATCCCGATGATCAGGGTTTCCGAAAAAAGACCACTCCAATACGGTTCTGGTTTTAAGATTTCAGGCAGGTGCTTCAAGATGCCTGCCAGGGTTAGAAATATCCCCCAAAAAACGAGGCCGTAGTAACCTGCTTTTCGCTTACGCGCAGCCAGCACAAAAAACACAATGAGCTGAACGTGGAATATTCCAGCCAGGATCTGAGTTTGTTGGTTAGTGAGACCAAATTCTTCCGGGATGCCGTATAAAAAATCATCGATCAAATGGGGCGCGGAAAATAAGACGAGGACCAATCCCACACCGATAACGAGATTACTCCATTTGTACTTCTTGTCCATTGTGAGGTATTCTCCTTTGCTTTGCCGTTTAACGATGTCATAACCGATTTCCTGTGTTCAGATGGGGATAGGTTTAATTTCCTGATTTTGAGACTTGGGTTTACCAATCAAAGTACTCGAGGGTCCCTGTGTGATCGTCATCCGGAAGAAGCTGCCGCGGGTTTGAACCATCAACTTCCATCAAGATTAACCTGTGGTAACCACCGATCACCTGATTGCTTTCGTTTGTGACCCAATCTATCGTGCCAAACAGAATCTGGTTCCCATCAGCGGAGTACAGGGTAATTCCCCACCCAGCAGTGCTGCTGTCAGTCAGCTTCTCAACATTTCCGTTTAAGTCAACCCGATGGACATTCCAGGGAGTGAGTTCCTCCCAATCATTTGCGAAATTGGCTGCGTTAAACCAGATCCTGCTCCCTTCAAACCTGGTGAAAAGAATATGTTCACCGTTGGGGCTCCAGCTTGGATCATGATCAGACTGCCAGCCGCTGGTTGTTGTCAACCTTTTTGGATCTGCCCCATCATCCTTCATGATAAAGATTTCTTCTCGACCGCTTTGTTGAGTGTTACGTGTTGATTTGAAGACAATCTTTGTCCCATCTGGCGACCACTCGGGGTCATTGTCTTCCCAGGGAGTATTTGTGAGCTGTGTTAGCCCGCTGCCGTCAGTATTCATTACATAAATATCTGCCGCGCCAAAAGGATTCCCTTGAGCATCCCTGAAAGATCCAAATACAATCCTGGAGCCATCTGGAGACCAATCGGCGTGAGCATCAATAACATTGTTGTTGGTGAGTTGAGTTTCCTGCCCTGTCTCTAAGTCAAGGATGAATATCTCCCAGGTAAGCAAATCACTTTCATCGCCTCCGTTGAAAACGACTTCCTTGCCGTCGAATGAGAGGGCTGGATTATTTTCATGGCGATTGTCATCAGTCAGCCTGGTTAGCTGTCCATGTTTATCCAGCAGGTATAATTCACCTTCAGGCGAATCAGCTTTCGACATGAAAACTATCCTTTCATTAGGCATTTCTTTCCATAATGCATAAGGGTCTTCTTCGCTAATCGCCTCGCTGCCATTACAGGATATTCCCGAGATGGCAAGCACCAATGCTGCGGATAAAAAACCAATCAGATTTCGTTTCAAGTTCATCATCGTAATTTCATCCTCCTGAGGATTTTCTTTAGGTTGCGAGTAATCCAATGGAAGAAATTATTTGGCCTGCGGTATCAAAGGATTTCGACGCCAAGGCAGGCCCTTCGATTGCACTAAATCATTAGGTTTAACTGGTTAGTCACTTGTTTCCAGGATTTGGACCTCAATGCCAGTTTCGCTCTGCAAGTCGTCGGCAAAGATTTGGAGGGCAGATTCCTTAAAGGTAGCATCCGGTCCATGGGAGCGGCCCATCACAATGAGGGTCGCGCCGATCTCTTTTGCCACGGTGCTGAGTTCAACACGTAATTGGCCCTGACGCACGATGGCCTGGGCTGCGATACCTTGTGCTGCGGCCCGTTCCTGGGCCATTATCAATTGGAACTGACCTAATTTTTCCAAACTTGATTCCACATCTACAACCAAGGGCGCAGCTGTATGGTTCAGAAAGCTAATGTCAACCACGTAGAGAAAAACCAGTTCGTCACCTTGTTTTTTTGCCAGAGTGATGACAGCATCTTGAGTGGGGTAGCTGGCTTCGCCCCCACGGGTGGCGCACAATATCATGCCCATGTTATTCCTCCTTAATACCGAGTCAGTAACCAAATTGTTGCCAGTAAAAGGGTGGCTATTGTTACAGGCACACCATCACGCATAAAACGGCCAAAGCTGAGGCGATAGCCGGCCTGACCCAACAAGCCGACTGCGACAATGTTGGGTGCAGAGCCCAGAATCGTGGCGTTGCCTCCCAGATCGGCGCCCAGGATGAGAGCCCAGTAAAGGAGCATATTCTCGGCGCCGGATATCGTAGAAGTTAAGAAGTCGGCAATAGGCAGCGAGGCAACGGTGAAGGGGATGTTGTCCACGATGCCCGAAGCGACGCCTGGAATCCATACCATCAAGACCGTCGCCATTTTTATGTTGTTTCCAGCCAGATCACCGATGATTCTGGCTGCCCAGGTAATGACCCCGGTCGCCTTAAGTCCACCTACAATGACGAAGATACCGATAAAGAATATCAGAGTTGTCCAATTTACCTCGCGCAACATGCGGTGTATATCGGGTCGAACCCAGGCGATCAGGATCGCCGCGCCGCTCAGGGCAACGACGCTGGGCGGTATACCACCGAAGTAGTCCCCGGTAAAAAACAGGATCATCATCAACAGTCCTACCAGCCCGGATTTGCGCAGCAGAGGGAAGTCGGTAATGTGAGAGTCGGCTTCCAACTGGGCTACCAGCGCCGGTGAGAACTGTTCCTCAGCACCGGCAAACTCGCGCCGGTAGAGAAAGCTAATTATTATCAAGAGGGGGATCATACACAGGATGGCGATGGGTGCCATGTTGACTAGATATTCGGTAAAACCTAACCCTAAATGCGAGCCGACGATAGTGCTGGGTGGGTCGCCGATGATGGTCGATGCTCCACCGATGTTGGAGGCCAGTACTTCGGGAATCACAAAAGCAAAGGGATGTACGCCTACTGTCTGAGCGATCTCGATAGACAATGGCACAAGGAGCAGGATGGCCGTTACGTTGTTAAGAAAAGCCGAAAGTACGCCAGTGAGGATTACCAGGCTCATTACCAACAGCCAGGCATTACCTTTCGCCAAGCGAAAAATGCGGAAGGCAATCCAGTTGATGGCGCCTGTCTCGCTGAACATAGCCATAAAAATCATCATACCCATAATCAGCCAGATGACGTTCCAGTCCACAAATGCCATAGACTCATCAAAGTTGATGATGTGCAAGGTTGGGAAGAAGGTGCCGCCGATGTAGTGGACTAACCAAACGGCCGCCGCACCCAGCAGTGCCGCTGCCGTTTCATGCATCCAGCGCAAGCTGATGGCGGCAAAGACGAGCAAAAAGATACTGATGGAGATGAAAAAGGAGGGTCCATGTCCCCCATCGGCGGGCTGGGCAAGCAGCCACCAGCTACCCCCTATAAGACATACAATTCCCACAATAATCAGACCATATAATATGTATCGCTTCATATACTGCCTCCTATAGGCCACAACACTGGTTTGTGT
>JAIORG010000206.1 GCA_021108255.1 Anaerolineales bacterium
GACAAGAGGGCGGCAGATTATGACCACCCCGACTATCGAATTAATCCATCACCATGGGTCAGCCCGAAAATACAAACCAGATCCTGTTCCGGAAAACCGAATTGAGCAAATCGTGACTGCTGGGCAGAGGGCTTCCACTTCGTCAAATTTGCAGACGTATAGCGTAGTAGTAACCACCAATCTGGAAAAAAGGGAAAAACTTCAGGAAATAAGCGGGGGACAGAAGCATATTTCCCAGGCGCCTGTATTCTTAACCTGGTGCGCGGATTTCAGTCGATTAAAGCGCGTTTGTGAGAGACAGGGTTATGACCTGGAAGCCGGCTATGTGGAAAATTTTATTGTTGGGATAGTGGATGCCGCAATTGCCATGCAGAATGCTGCTTTGGCGGCAGAGTCAATGGGTTTGGGGTTCTGTTTTATTGGTGCGATTCGGAATTCCCCTGCGGCGGTTATTGATTTATTTCAGCTGCCAGATTTAGTTTATCCTATTGCGGGGATGACTCTGGGATGGCCGATTGATTCACCAACCATCCGTCCCCGATTGCCAATCGGTGCTGTACTCCATTGGGAATCCTACCAACAAGGGGATAAACAATTGCTGGAAGATTATGACCAGGCGATGATCGATACTGGAATTTACCGGGGAAGACAGGTCGGAGAAAATAATCAGGAATCGAAGTTATACGGATGGATGGAACATTCTGCCAGGCGGTCCTGCGAACCTTCCCGACCGCATCTGCGGGAATCGATTATTCAGTCCGGGTTTTTATTAAAATAGCTTTGACGAGGATAGATTTATCTTCTTTTGGAGAAGAAAAAATCCTGTATTAAAGGAGATTTGGAATGGAAGCTGAAATCCAGAGGCCAAGCTGGGATAATTATTTCATGAACATCGCTAATGAAGTTGCTAAGCGGAGCACCTGCGAAAGAGCTCAGGTTGGCGCAGTTATTGTGAAAGAAAAACGAATTCTTACTACAGGGTATAACGGCAGTCCCCGGGGATTGCCGCACTGTTCTGAGGTGGGTTGTTTAATGGACAACGGACATTGTGTGCGAACTTTGCATGCAGAACAGAACGCGATTATTCAAGCAGCCTTGCACGGTATTATCACCGAAGGGGCAACTATTTATGTCACTCATCAGCCCTGTTTTTTATGCGCAAAAATGATCATCAACGCTGGGTTAATCCGGATAGTATATGATAAAGAATATCCTGATGATCGGTCAAGAGATTTTTTGGAGCAGGCAGGTGTAGAGTTGACCCTGTTAATTTAAGTGGGTTGGTGTTTTTGATCAGGCCTGGAATAGTGGGTGATGGAAAATCACAGGAAAGCAGGCTCAGTAATTTAAGTTAATTTCCTCAATGAATTATTCCAATTTAATCAGATCTTTTGTGTTTGCCGGAATCTCCTGGCATCTGTTAGCGATTCTCTAAACGCTCACGGTATTCTTCGTAGTCAGGAGAGATTCGCTCGTATTCATAGACAAATCTTTTTCTTTTTATCAGTTTAATCATATTTAACCATAATTAAGCCTGATAGGGAAAAAGAAATATATTTTAAGCAGGAGTCATCCTGCTGGGCCTTTATTTATGTAACTTAAGCTGAATTATTGGTTTTAAACTATAAGAATGAATGGGTTTGATATTTCTTCTAATTGAAGAAGGAAGATCTGTTTTCCAGGGGGAAATCATTTACAATAGAACTATCCCACATGTAATTAGCGGATGGTGCGGCATGGAGAATCTGAAAAAGGAAGTAAACACCCTGGCCAATGACCTGGTAGATGAATTTAACAAATCCCTTGGATTCAGGCAAGATGGATTAATGAGACCGTTCTTAAAACCACTTGTCTGGAAGCCAATGGTACGCTTTTCAGAATTAGCAACAAAGTTTGATTACATGGTTGTGAACGAAGGATTTCAGAGGGCGTCTGCCTGGATTATCTCTCATTTTGTAGACCGGGTTAAAACAATAGGGATGGAAAATCTGCCTTCAGAAGGGCCCCTGGTTATCGCTTCCAATCACCCCGGTGCCTATGATTCACTGATCATCGCTGCTAGTCTGCCCAGAGATGACCTAAAAATAATTTCCTCGAATATTCCTTTTGTGAAAAAACTTCCGGTTACCAGCAAACATATGATATTTTCTGCACCGGATGCCTATGTCCGGATGGGTGTTGTCCGGCAAGCAATAAGGCATCTGAAAGATGGAGGTGCCTTGCTGGTATTTGCCCATGGTTCTTTAGACCCTGATCCTGCTTTCATGCCCGGAGCAGAAGAGGAACTTACACGCTGGACTTCCAGTTTGGGATTCTTCTTGCGAAAAGTTCCCCAAGCCAAATTGGCAATCACTCTTGTCAGTGGAGTCTTGGCCTCTGAATACATCAAACATCCTGCGACAATATTCCGCAGAGGAAGAGTGAATAAACAAAGATTATCTGAGTATTTCCAGGTGATGAACCAGCTGTTGTTTCCTGGAAAATTAATGGTCTCACCCAACTTGTCTTTTGCTAAAACGCTTACCCTGGATGATCTGGGTAATTACAAAGACCTCAAAAAAATATCAAGGGAAATCGTCAAACGGGCTCAAGACCACTTTGAATACCATTCATCTCAGATGCTGACTTCCTTGAGAGTAAAATCCGCTTAACTTCTTCAGTGTTTTCTTAACATACGAAAACCCCTGGCTATGAAAGTTTCCAGGGGTTCATCTTTGGTATACCGTTATTTAATCAGGCCCGGATAATATAAAGTAAGCAGATAATCCAGTAATTTATTGATAGGTTATTAAGCTCTTACTGTTTTCTTTTCAACCAGCGGATAAAGGCAGCTGTCCCAAAGAAGAAATAGCCGCTAAAACTCAACAAAATTAATCCCCATTTTAATCCGGAAAAAATCGCTGCCAGAAGAGCTATTCCTGTCCATCGAGCAGGATAGATGTACATTACCAGGGACGTGGCAGAATTCTCCAGGAAATCGAAAAGACCAGCGGTAATGGGGAAAAGATTGGCAAACTGCCATAAATTTTTACTTGCAGGGAGCTGTTTCAAAAACCAGCTGATGCCAGTGATGAGGAATCCTGCGTAAACAAAGGGAAAGACCAGGTCAAAAGTCCAGCGGGCATAGATATATGCCTGTCTTCCATCCGGTCCATAATTTTCAGCCATTTGGTAGATTTCAGCAGGAGTATATAGCAAGGATGTATCAGGAGATTTTGAACTCCCTGTGTTTTCTAAAGAAATCTTTGCTTGAGCAGGGAGTACCAGGATGGTGAATAACAACATGATCACCAGGGATCCAATCACCATCCATCCGCTTGATTTCTGTTGGAACCAGTTTGAAAGATGAGTTAACATGATCGTTCTCACTTGTTGGTTGTTGATTACTGAAAATACCGCTCCCCGTTGGTTCTTTCAGCGGGGAGCGATGAAAGGGATCAGGTCAGATCTTTCAGGCTATCCAGCTGATCTTTCAACGTTGCAGCTGTTTCCCTATAACCGGCAAGTTTATCCTTTTCATTATTAACTACGTTTTCAGGAGCCTTCTGGGCGAAAGGACTCGAGAGCAGTTCCTCCAGACGTTTAATCTGTTTATCTGTCTCTGCTAATTCATTGGACAACCGCTTTTCTTCTACCTTTAGATCAACCAAGCCGCTGAGAGGAAGGTAGATTTCAATGGGTCCTGCAACCAGGGCAATTTGTCCCCGGGGTTTTTCATCCTGGGTTTTAAGGATGGCAATTTGATCTTGATCCAGATAGGCCAGTGTTGACAGACTGCCGATTTCTGAGTTGAGGGTGAGGGTCTGCTCCCCGGCCACAAATGTAGCAGGGATTAATTTTCCGGGTTTTACGCCCTTTTCTGCTCTTAGGTTGCGGATGATCCTGACAATTTCCTGGATGAGCTCAAAATCCCGCACTCGAGGTGCTTCCCAATCTTCAATCTGGTGGGGTTCAGGCCAGGGGGCAATCATTAAAGCTTCTGGCCATTCTCCCAACCGATCTTGATGGGGGGAGTTTGATACGGCATCTTTCAAATGCTGCCAGAGTTCCTCAGTTACGTAAGGAGTGAAAGGATGCAGCATTCGCATAGCCATATCAAACACCTTGATTAAAGTTTCTATGGTGTAATAAGCCCGATCTCCACCCTGGGAAATCTGTTCTTTGGCAATTTCCAGGTACCAATCAGCATATTCACCCCAGAAGAATTCATAAATATAGCGTCCCGCTTCTCCGTACTGGTGATTGTTGAATAGCCGATCCACATTACGGATCAGGTCCTGCAGCTTAGCCCAGATCCAGGAATCCGCCAGGGTCCAGTCCGGATCTCCTTCAGGTTGCTTTGGAGCATGTTCCAGCGTGCCAAGCACAAACCTTCCGGCATTCCACACTTTGTTAGCAAAATTTCGATTTGCCTCTACTTTTTGGAGACTGATATTTGTGTTTTGCCCGGGAGTTGATCCTACCATCATCGTAAACCGGAGGGCATCAGTTCCCATCTCATCCATTATTTCTATTGGATCAATGACTGTTCCCTTCGTTTTTCCTTTGGTTCTGCTCATTTTCTGCCCTTCTTCATCCATGACTAATCCATGCAGGTAGACCATAGAGAAGGGTATTTTGTCGGTTAGCTCCAGGCCCATCATAATCATTCGAGCGACCCAGAAAAAAAGAATATCGGTACCTGTTTCCATCATGGTTGTCGGGTAAAAATAATCCAAATCGGGTGTTTTTTCCGGCCAGCCAAGAGTAGAAAAGGGCCATAATCCAGAGGAGAACCAGGTATCCAGCACATCCGGATCTTGCTGGATACGGGAACTGCCGCAGTGTTCACAGGCTGAAGGATCCACCCGGGCAACAGTGATTTCATTACAATCATCGCAGTACCAGACAGGAATCCGGTGTCCCCACCAAAGCTGCCGGCTGATGCACCAATCGTGAATGTTTTCCATCCAGTTGTAATAAATTTTTGTGAACCGTTCCGGAATAAATTCGATCCGTCCATCTTTTACTGCTTCGAGGGCTTTTTCTGCTAACGGAGCGACATCCACAAACCACTGGGTGGAGATCATCGGTTCAATGATCTCGCCACCTCTCTGTGCCCGTGGAATCTGGTGGATGTAGGACTCTTCTTTTATAACCAGGCCGGCATTCTTCATGTCCTGCCAGAGGTTCTCGCGGGCGATAAAACGATCCTGTCCCTGGTAGGGACCACCCACTTCGGTCACCTGGGCTTTTTTATTCAGCATTGAAATCAATTCCAGATTATGCCGGAGACCAATCTGATAATCGTTTGGATCATGTCCAGGCGTGATCTTTAACGCACCGGTACCGAATTCAGTGCTCACATAATCATCCCCGATGACAGGGATTTCACGACCAAGTATAGGTACCAGCACAGATTTGCCAATGAATTTCTGATACCTTTCATCCTCTGGGTGGACAGCAACTGCGGTATCACCGAGGATAGTTTCCGGGCGGGTTGTGGCTACGGGGATATATTGCTCAGGATCTTCGGCAAGCTGATATTTAAAATAATAGAGCTTTCCCTCTTCTTCACTATGTTCCACTTCCAGATCGGATACAGCTGTTTGTAGTGTTGGCGACCAGTTGATCAAGCGCGGACCACGGTAAATGAGACCTTTCTCATAAAGATGAACAAAAGCCTCACGGACCGCTGTAGAAAGTCCCTCATCAAGGGTAAACCGCTCCCGCTCCCAGTCACAGGATGCACCCAGGCGGCGGATTTGTTCCACGATTAAACCGCTATGTTCATCCTTCCATTTCCAGGTCTCTTCCAGGAACTTTTCCCGGCCGATTTCCTCCCGGCTGGTGCCCGCTTCTTTTAATTTCATCTCTACCTGGAGCTGGGTGGCGATCCCGGCATGATCAGTTCCAGGGACCCAAAGGGTGGGTACTCCTTTCATGCGCTGATGCCGGATCATCAAATCTTCCAGGGTAACAAAAAGTACATGCCCCAGATGAAGTCTTCCGGTCACGTTGGGCGGAGGTATGCTGATTACATATGGTTTTTGTTTGGGATCATGACCAGGTAGATTAGGGTCGTTTGTGGGCTTAAAGTATCCCTTCTCTTCCCAAAATTTATATAATCGCGCTTCGGCAGCTTTGAAATCATAAGTTTTTGGCAGCATAGTGTTCTCCATTCAGATAAAAATGATCGTATTTTAATATGCCATTTAAGGGTTCAATATTGGAGTAATTAGTTGATAAGTGAGTCCGCCATCAGTGGTATGAACAAAGGCGAAATCGCCATCCCGCCAGGCAACTGCCCATCCCTCCTGGGTATTGATAAAACTGAATTGTCCAAACCAGGTGACAGTTTTAATCCTGGTCCAATCCGCACCGCCGTTATTGGTTCGATAGTGATCTTTTCCAAGAGCAAATCCGGTCAGAAAATCAATAAACACAAGCTCGTCAACCGGGGAGGGCAGGGCAGCGGCTTGCCAGCTTTCCCCCCAATCACTTGTAGCGAAAATATAGGTGGCTGGATTTTCCATATTAAAAGATTGGTTGTCTTCATCAAAGAGGAAACATTGAGCCAGGAGCAGTCCCGTTTGGGAGGAAGTAAAGGTAGGTTTGATGGTATGGCAGCTTTGAGGGTTTTCTTCCCATGAGTTTTCGTCAGGATGGGTGAGGTAAATTACCTCCCAGGTTTTGCCACCGTCCCGGGTCTGTTCAATAAAGGGTCCGAGTTCACTCCCCAGCCCATCTTTAGTGACCCAACCGTCATTTTCGTTGGCAAATGCCATTCCGGTGTTTAGATATACTTCAATCATGCCATTGCCCGGGCGGTTGATCAGGTTCCAGGTAGCTCCTCCATCCTGGGTAGAAAACAAGTAAGAATAATCACGCATGTGGGATATCTCAGTTTGAATCCACAGCCAGCCAATCTTTGGCGTGATAAACGAAAAACCACCAGGATTTGCGTAAAATTGACCCAATGGAAAAGGCAGTGGATCGCTTGGTATCCAGTTCAGTCCACTGTCTTCTGTCCTCCAGACAAGATAGTTTGAATCATTCAGGTTATCTTTTGTATTTTCGATTAACGCCCAGGCTGTGTTCTCATCATAGAAATGGACAATAATATTGTCAATATTCCGCTGGAATTCGGATGGAATCAGAATGAGTGGTGTTCGATTCTGCCAGGCGTGGCCACCATCTTGAGAAAAAAGGATGTAGTGAAATTCATCATCCTGGCTGCCAATTGCCCAGCCTTTTTCTGTAGTAGCCATGTTGATTTGTTGAATAGTAACATCCCTGCCGCTTATCAAATCGGGTGGGGCTTGGTAGGTAAGCGCAAGCTGGGGGAGATACGTCTCTGGAGAAGGAGATAAAGTCGGCGGTAAAAGGTCAGGCGTGGGAGAAGGTACCTCATTAGTGTTCACCCCGGGTGTTTCTGTTGGTTTGGACACCTCAATTGTCCTGCTAGCTGGCAGCGAAGTGTTACTTTCATCGAAGAGGTCAGGAGTTACCCCGGCTGATTGACAACCTGTGAGGGTAACAATAATGATAATTAACGAACCAAGTTGTTTACTCATAGCAGTGTCCTTAAAAAACAAAAAACCTTTTCATCCCTTGAGGACGAAAAGGTTTATACGCGACCAGGCACGGATTAACCTTCCGCGGTACCACCTCTGTTTGGGTGTAAATTCTTACCACCCACACTCAGTTCCTGGAACCAACTTCAGGATCATGCTGTAACGGGCATTCCCGTGCCGTTCTACTCTTTGAAGATCTCAAATTTCTTCGACAAACGAACCGAGGGACATTCCACGGAACTCGCTGAGGGGGCTTTCAGCCGCTGACCTCCCATCTCTACCAGCTCACTAACCGTGTACTCTACTCGATTTTTGTTATTTATTTAGATTTTCCGCATTATACCTGTATACAGGATCCTAGTCAACAAGGTCTCTGCTATTGACCAAGTTGAAGATAACCTCTCTCTGCCAGCAGTCGGATTATGCAGATTCTGGTTGCAGCAGCACTCGATTAAATTGTTTTTTTCCTTCAATCTTAAAATTTCTTGACTTTCACCCTTGAAGTATGCTATTCTTTGGGGTATTGGCAGGTGGGAATTTCTTGCATTTTTCATTAAAAACAGCTGTAAATTAGTCACGGAGGGCATGAAAACATATGATTCATCGGGAACGTGTTGCTGATGACGTTTATACATTCCAGAGTGATGTTTATGCCCAGGTCAATGCCGGAGCGGTAATTGGCCAGGAATGGGCGGTGGTTATTGATACCCTGGCCTTTCCAGATGAGACTTTGGCGATCAGGGAGTTCATTGAAGAGGAACTAAAACGGAAAGTCCGCTATGTGATCAATACCCACTACCATGCCGACCACAGCTGGGGAAATTGCTTCTTCCCGGGAGCTTATGTTTTAAGTCACTCCTTATGCCGGGCAAATTTGGAGAAATTCGGGGAAGGATCCTTAACTACTGCCCTGGAGACAGATAAAGTTTTCCAAAAGACTCAAATTGTATTACCTCACTTGACTATCGATTCCGGCGTCCTAGAATTGATTGTAGGGGATAAAACTTTACGTTTTATTGAACTGCCAGGGCATAGTGACGATGGTATTGGTGTTTATATAGTGGAAGACGAAGTTTTATTTGCCGGAGATGTGTGGATGCCGATTCCCCATATTGTAGACGGTGATTCAGATACAATGAAGGAATCTTTAAGAAAAATCGAATCGCTCACACTTGAAAACGTTGTCCAGGGACATGGAGAAGTGATCTTAAGAGGAGAGGTATATACCAGCATTGATGACCGCATAGCCTACCTGGATACAATTCAAAAGATAGTAGATGAAGCTGATAAGGACGATTTTCCGGCAGAGTATCTCAAGGAAAAAACGATTGAGATTTGTGGAAAAAGCCGGATTTTATTAGGTGGGGCAGCAGAGGAAATTCACCAGCAGAATTTAAGGCATTTGTATCGTAAAAAATTCGGTAACGAACCTCAAGGATTAGATCATTGATAAATCCGAATTCTAGATAAAAAGAAAGGATCCTGCTGATTATTCAGCAGGATCCTTTTTTATTTGAGGCGGTTATTCCTGTTTTTTTGTTTTTGCCCGGATTCCCACAATACGTTCAGTTCCATTCATCAGGCGTTTAATATTCGGGCGCAAAGCCCAGACAATTAATATTTCAACCAGTAGACCGAAGAAGATGTATTGCCAGGGAGCGCCGATGTAAATAAACCGGATCAGGAGAATCAGGCTGCCAATCAGCGGTAAACTCATTGTGGCTAAAGATGCATATCCGATAATCATCACGATGAAATATCCGGCCGGGACAAGTATAAATATGCTAGGCCACCAGAGACCAACAATACCTCCGGTTGCCGGAGCGCCTCCTGCTCCTCCACTGATTGTGATTTTCCCGTTTTGATCCCTTCTGATCATGTAGATAGAATAATTGTGGCCGATCACTGCTGCCAAAGCAGCTAATACATGGATCCAGTAGGAATCCGGGAGTAAGTATTTTGCGATCCAGACCACACTGGCGCTTTTCAGGATATCAAGCAGGGATGTGGTTAAACCCAGTGAGAAGCCTGATGCCCGCATCGTGTTTGTCCCGCCAGTTCGGCCGCTTTCAATATCTCGAATATCTATTCCCTTGAATACTTTAATCAGGATATATCCCCAGGGGATCGAGCCTATACAATATGCCAGAATAAGGATTCCAATTATCAAAAGGTTTTGCATCTTGTTAGTTCTCCATATATGAAGTAAGAGTTTTCCCAGACATTCAATTTAACACAAAACAATCAGAAGGGAAACGATTTATAGTAGAAATGCGATCCCCCAGGAGATAATCACAATTAACGATGGCCAGATAAATTTCTGCAATTGGAGTTTCGAGTCAACTGCCGGCAAAGGGTCACTGATTTCGATCAACGCGTAAAGAGGGCCTGCCAGCGCAATTCCAAAATTTACAGATTGCATAGGCCAATAATGCAAACCAGCTGCAATTTCGCCAATTAGAAGGAGAGAGACTGACCCCTGGGTTATCGCCCATATCCCATTCTGACGAAGATGGATGACCCGAAGATACACCAGAGCAGCAGACACACTTAAAATTGGTACTCGATAAAAGAGCCTGACTTCAGCTGAGTGCAGGGAGATGGCTAATATCAGAAATAGGACGATTGACAAGGCGGTTATTCCCATCTCTGCCGGCAGGAAATAAGGATTAGTAGGATCCAGTACTATATACTCAGCTATGAAGACCAGGATCAATAAAATTCCACTGGTAAATGCTGCAATCCACCAAATCCCGCCAAAAGGAAGTTGTTCAATCGCCAGCATTAACACGAGTGATGTGAGCGATGGCAGCAGCCAATTCACTGCAGTACTACGGTAGCGGTCCCTGGCAGGATGGTCTTGCAGTATCCAGGCAGATCCGGATGCAGTCAATCCAGCAACCAGGAGCGTTACTAAAGTTGAAAAATTAAATTTGATCGGGAAGTAGATACCAAGGAATGTGATCTCGTATTGCAGTGTTGGAATCGAGACAAAATGAGTTAATGTATATGCCAGTAATATTATTGATACCAGTATGCTTAAGGTATTAGGGTCAGGGAGCTGGTCCCGGTTATCTGACATGACCCAATTCTACCTTGAAGTAGGCTAAATCGTAGGGGTGAATAGAATATTTTCTGATTTATTGCCTGACCTTGTGTTAAACTTGGAATAGGAAACGAGATCGTTCTTGAGAAATTTCCAGAAGGGGAAGATGGCAAACAGGAATAGGAATATTGGGAAGTGGGGTGAAGATTTAGCTGCCGCCTACCTGGAAGGAAAGGGATATTTTATTCTGGATCGGAATGTTTATACTTCCTACGGCGAAATTGATATCATCACTCTCCAGGATTATGAGGATGAGAAATACCTGGTTTTTATTGAAGTCAAGACACGTACAACCCTGGAATTCGGGAATCCTGAGGACGCAATCACGCGTCAGAAACAGGAACATCTATTAGCAGCGATAGAAACTTATTTACAGAATAATCCAGACCTGGATCATCCCTGGCGGGTAGATGTGATTGCTATACAAAAACTATCAGCGGAATTGCCAGCTGACATTCAGCATTTTGAAAGTGTTTTTTCATAAATATGGATCAAGAAAGAAAACCACTCATCGTGATCATAGGCCCTACTGCTGTAGGGAAAACCGAAATTTCTCTCCGGGTAGCGGAGCGGTTGAAAGGAGAAATTGTCTCAGCAGATTCCCGGCTTTTTTATCAAGGGATGGATATTGGTACTGCCAAACCTACCCGGGATGAACAGAAACTTGTCCCGCATCATTTAATTGATGTGGCTTTGCCAGATCAGGATTGGAGTTTAGCGATTTACCTGCCCAGAGCGGTTGCGGTCATCCAGGAAATTCAGCAAAGGGGGAATTTACCTTTCCTGGTGGGAGGGACAGGGCAGTACATTCAAGCGATTGTTCAGGGGTGGGATTTGCCTTCAATAAAACCTGATCCGAGATTAAGGGAAGCGCTCCGGCTGTGGGCAGAGCAGATAGGGGTGGATGGAATCCGGGCAAGGTTGGAAGAATTGGATCCGAAAGCCGCAGCAGGAATAGATGGGCCAAATCTCCGTAGAATGATCCGGGCGCTGGAGGTAATCTTGTCTTCTGGCAAAAGATTTTCAACCCAGAAGAAGGCACTTGGTTCTTCATTTCAGGTTTTACAAATCGGTCTTATCCGACCCAGGGAAGAATTGTATCAGCGGATAGACCTAAGAATTGACCAGATGCTGGAAAAGGGTTTGGTGAGGGAGGTCCAGGCACTGCTGGATGCCGGGTACTCAGCGGAGCTTTCCGCAATGTCTGCCATTGGTTACAAACAGATCACAAAATACTTAAGCGGTGAGATATCATTAGAAGAAGCAGTGCAGCAAATCAGAAGTAAATCTCGCAAATATGTCCGTCAGCAGGCAAATTGGTTTCAGGAAAACGATCCGGATATCCATTGGTTTTCGGCGGCAGCAGATCCGATCGACAAAATTACAGACGAAATCCAACATTTCTTGTCCCATATTTGCTATACTGAAATTCAGCCATAAGTAAATCTTGTCATAGGAGGAACACAATGGAGCACCGGCCCTGGCACGATTGTTACGATGAAGGTATTCCAAGCAGCCTGACGTACCCAGAAGTCCCACTATTTCATTTCCTGGAAGATTCAGCAAAAAAATATCCTGATAAACCCTGCACTATCTTCAAGGGAGCTGAAATTTCCTATCAAGAAATGAGTAAAATTACCGATCAATTGGCAGCAGCGCTGGTTGGTCTGGGAGTTAAAAAAGGAGACCGGGTAGGAATCCTGATACCAAATACACCCCAGTTTGTAATGGCTTATTTTGCGGTATTAAAAACCGGCGGTGTAGTCGTCGCAACGAATCCTCAATATACTGAAAGAGAAATCAAACACCAGGCGAATGATTCTGGAATGAAGCTCATGATATTGATGAGCAACTATTATGAACTTGTGAAACGAGTTCAACCGGAAACATCCATTTCTCAAATCATTGTCACCAATATTAAGGAAACGCTTCCTCCTCTCACGGGATTATTATTTACCCTTCTGAAAGAAAAGAAGGGGGGATTTAAAGTAACTTTAAGAGATAATGATCTCTGGATGCCGGATTTGCAGGCCCAGTATTCCGATCATGAGCGACCTCAGGTTGACGTTGGACCAGATGATATTGCTATATTCCAGTACAGCGGTGGTACAACCGGAATACCAAAAGCAGCCATTGGACTTCACCGAAATCTTGTGGCCAATACGGTACAGATGCTTTACTGGGTAACCAGCGCAGAAATGGGTAAAGAGGTAGTTATGATGGCTATCCCGCTCTACCACGTGTACGGCATGGTTGCCGGGATGAATTTTGGTTTAGGTGCTGGAGCCACTTTGGTAATGGTCCCGGACCCGAGAAATTTAAAAGATCTGCTGGGAAATATGCAGAAATATCAAACGTCCATCTTTCCAGCAGTCCCTGCCCTGTACAATGCCATAAATAACAATGCTGATGTAATAGCGGGCAAATATGATCTGTCTGCTATTAAAGCGTGTATTTCTGGCTCTGCGCCTTTATTGAGAGAGACCAAGGAAACCTTTGAAAAACTAACCGGCGGGTTTTTATTCGAAGGATACGGCTTGTCAGAGACTCCAACTGCTACACACTGTAATCCGAACCTGGGAGTAAACAAAATTGGTTCTATCGGCTTGCCTTTCCCGGATGTGGATGCAAAAATCGTCGATTTGGATGATGAGGTTACTGAACTTGCTGTAGGGGAAATTGGCGAATTAATCATAAAAGCCCCCCAGGTTTTTAAAGGCTACTACAACATGCCAACTGAAACCAGGAACTCGCTTCGGGAGGGATGGTTGTATACAGGGGATATTGCCCGGATGGATGAACAGGGGTATTTCTATATTGTAGATCGCAAAAAAGAATTAATTAAACCAGGTGGTTTCCAGGTTTGGCCGCGGGAAGTGGAGGAAGTTCTCCAGGATCATCCTGCAATCCAGGATGTTGGAGTAGCGGGAGTCCCAGATCCAAAGCGGGGAGAAATCGTGAAAGCCTGGATAGTCCTGACGGAAGGGCAATCATTGGACAGGGAAGAGTTAAAAACCTGGGCCAAAGAGAGAATGGCAAGGTACAAAATTCCATCAGAGATTGAATTCCGGGATGAATTGCCAAAAACCCATGTTGGTAAATTGCTTCGCAGGGAACTGGTAAGAGAACACAAAGAGGAACCAGGGGGATAAGAACCCGGTTCAAGTAAATCTAAGCGCTTATTAAAACCTGGTGGAGGAAATCCGCTGCAGGATTATTTTCGTGATAATTTATTCAGGAATTTCTGCGCTTCCTTGATTCGCGGAAATTCTAATTCCTTCTTTTTAAATTCGGGTGTGTGAGTGTACCTGCGATCATTTTTCAGTCGGGCTCCCGGCTTCTGATGAAGCAGTTCATGGTACATGACGTAATCGATCACATATTCCGGAACCCCGGGATGGTCTAAACTGATGCTGACCATCACTGTGTTTGTATCTTCCTGGTAGTGGCCAAATTTCCTGCGGGTCAATCTGTTGTTCCAGACCAGATGGGGTTTTATCAATTTGTCACTAAATAAATATTGATTTACACGGTTAAAGCTTTTTTCCAAGTCATGATGCTTTCCGGTAGAAAAACTTCCGGGGGGGATCGACAGGTATTCCAAAGATTCGCGGATGGTCTTGTATTGTTTACCGCTTGCGTATTCCCTGATTATCTGCCTGCTTGATTCGGATGAGGGCTGGAGGGCCGTATCCAATAGAGCCAGAAATACACGATCCGGAGCGTACAAAAAACTTTCTTGAGCAACTATCTCGATGGTTTTATTCTGTTCCCGGATTTTGTACAGGGGACCAATGTGATAAAGTTTAAACTCAACCTGGTACCGATTAAACCGACGGGAACGGGGCATGTTTGGCAGAAAGATAGAAATCCTCTGAATTGCATCCAGGTGTCTTTGAATATGTTTCTCTTCCGATAAATATTTAATCCATTGATACGCCCGGCGGGATCTAATGGGCAAATCAGCAGCAGATTTTCCTCCTTCAGTAATTATCTGTTCAACGGATTCTGCGGTAGTGTTGATGTTCCAGGATACAGCAGATAAAAGTTTAAGATAAGCAGTTTCGGAAGAACTGGCTTCTTTTATTTTTTCGAGACTTATCATTTGCTGAATATCAGCTGTTCTTTTTATTAAATTTCGGATGGATAGTCGCTGCATAATTATCTGTATCGGTTTTTACCCGTTGCAATGGATGTTCTTACTCTTACAAGCTGTTAATTTCTACTATTAATTCTGCCATTTTATGAGGAAGATCATCTTAATCGCTTTGACAAGGGAGCCATGATGTCATAAAATCGTGTAGTCTGATAAAGAAAGGTTTCTGACAAGGTATAAGTATAACAAAGTCAATCGCTGAATGGATGATTTAAGGACAAATGCCCATTATTTCTTAGGAAGGTTTAATCAATGAAAGAATATTCAACCCCAAACATTCGGAACATTGCTCTGGCTTCACACAGTGGATCAGGAAAGACAATGCTGGCAGAAGCGCTATTATTTTACACAGGTGCTTTAACCCGGCAGGGAGAAATCAATGCCGGAACAACGGTATCGGATTTTCAGGATGAAGAAAAACGCCGGGGAATTTCCATTTCCACTTCTGTAATTCCGGTTGAATACAACGAAACCAAAATAAACATATTAGATACACCGGGATATACAGATTTTGTTGGGGAAGTTATCTCATCTTTACGGGTAGTTGATGGAGTGATTATCCCGGTAGATTCTGTTGCAGGCGCAGAAGTGGGCACAGAGCTTGCCTGGTCCTATGCGGATGATTTTAATTTGCCGCGTTTCGTTTTGATTAATATGATGGATCGGGAAAACGCGAATTTTCAAAAAGCCCTCGAATCAGTTCGCCAGATGACATCAGTAAGGTTATTACCCCTGCAATTGCCCTGGGGAGAAAAGGCGGATTTCAGTGGTGTAATTGATATTCTTGAAAACAAGGCCTATACAGGGGATGGTAAAGAATCAGTCGATATCCCGGAGGAATTCCACGATCAGGTTGAAGAATTACGGATGGAAATCATCGAAGCTGCTGCTGAAGGTAATGATGAGCTGTTGATGAAATATCTTGACGGGGAATCCTTATCTGAAAATGAAATCATCAGCGGTTTAAAGAATGCCGTCATGACCCAAACTTTTGTGCCTGTCCTGGTGAGTTCAGGAACAGCCAATGTGGGTATGGCTCCTTTGCTGAAGTTAATCGAAAAACTAATGCCTGCACCAGGTGAACGTGGTCCCGTATCAGGAGAAGGCGCAAAAGGCGAGGAAGAACTTCAATCTACCGATGCAGGGTCATTTGCCGCCTATGTTTGGAAAACCACAGCAGATCCTTACGTGGGGAAAATTACTTACTTCCGTGTATATTCCGGTTCTGTCAGTTCAGACAGCAAGGTATGGAATCATCAGGAAGATGAAGAGGAACGTTTTGGAAATATTTCTGTGATGCGCGGAAAACAGCAGTTGGATGTGAAAAATGTACACGCAGGTGATATCGTTGCTGTTCCAAAATTGAATGTTACTTCCACCGGCCATACACTGGGTGATGAAGGCCATCCAATAAAACTTCCAGTTCCTGCCTACCCCAGAGCTCTCTACCGGGTTGCGGTAATTCCGGCGACCCAGGCAGATTCAGCTAAGTTGAGCCCGACGCTCACCCGCCTTTGTGAGGAAGATATGACCCTCTCCTGGAAACAGGATACAACAACAAAAGAGACCATTCTCGAAGGCATGGGTGGTCAGCATATTGACGTTGCGATCAGGAAAGCAAAAGATATATTCCAGACCGAATTGAACACCAGGATTCCGAAAGTTCCCTACCAGGAAACAATCAGCAAGAGTGGAGCTGCGCAATACCGCCACAAAAAACAATCAGGAGGATCCGGGCAATTTGCTGAAGTCCATATGCGGCTTGATCCTCTTCCTGAAGAGAGATTTGAATTTAAAAACGAAGTATTTGGCGGATCAATTTCGAAGAACTATATGCCGGCAATTGAGAAAGGTGTGAAAACGATTATGGAAGAAGGTGTCCTGGCCGGCTACCCTGTTGTAAATGTCAAAGTTGCAGTTTACGACGGAAAAGAGCATCCGGTTGATTCAAAACCGGTTGCGTTTGAAATCTGCGCCCGCCAGGTGTTCAAAATGGCATTTCGCGAAGCGGGTGGTGTTCTTTTAGAACCGATCATGGAAGCAAAGGTCACTGTACCGGAAGAAAACATGGGCGATATTCTGGGTGATTTCAATACCCGACGGGCCCGGGTCCAGGGTATGGATACCAAGGGTGGTCGATCCGTAGTGTCAGCACAGGTTCCTCTGGCTGAGATGCAGCGCTATACAACAGATCTCAGGTCAATGACTGGAGGCCGGGGTATGTTTGAAATGGAATTCGTACGCTATCAGCAGTTACCTCCACATATTGCAGACGAGGTTATCGCAGAAAATACGGAAGAAGAATAATTCGTACGGAATCTTGATAGGTAAACCAAAGGGACTGTGCCAATTACTAATGGCACAGTCCCTCTTTATTTAAAAAACCTGCAGGGTGCGCAGTCCTTAATAAACCACAGGATGCGTAATCCTTAAGTCCCACTAAGCCTACGGTTCTCCACGACAATGTAAATGCTTTCTAGCCCCTAGAGGATTACGCATCCTATACCCCGGTCTCTTATTCCTTTTTGATTTCAGTTAAATTCAGCCAGGAGAATATTACTGGTGCTCCAAACGAAATCCACAAACCGATGAGACCGTAGCGGACAAATCGCAATAGATAGGAAATTAGATTCAGGTCATCAGGGAAAACCTTTTTAAGTCCCAGGTATAAAAGCAGCACTCCCGCTATGCCGATTAGATACCGCAGGACTAGCTGCCAGATAGGTCCTTTCCGGGTGAAAAACCCTTTCTTCGTAAACAGAATAATCCCCAGTCCGAGACCGAAGAATGCACCGGCCGATGTGAGTATGTCGTCGTAACTATAGGGATTGATTTCTAATCCGGCAGTTTCCAGCCAGGCAGATGGCAGCGCTGGCGGGTTAAACGGAGGTGTGATCAGGAGCGCTGGCAGGATAAAAAGAGATGTGACCCCTATCAGCAGCAATATCCGCCTGCCAGGGGAGCTGCGTTTATACCAGGAGATGACTCCGGGTTCAAGACGAATGAATAAATATAGAAGCAAGCCACCTACCAGCCATCCAGCCAGAACGTCATGTAGAAAATGAACTCCAAGAATGATCCTGGAAAGGCCGATCAGTAATATACCAACCAGGGCGAGTATCTTTACCCAGCGTTTGTTGAGTGAGAGGGCAAGCAGCCCCCAGATGCTGGCTGCATTTTGAGCATGTCCAGATGGGAATCCGAAACTGGTGCCTTCGGATAACCCTTGCACCTGGGAAGATACCCAGAATGGGCGAGGCGTATGAAATCCTTGCTTAAGGAGAGCGTTTATTCCCCCGCTAACTAGCAAAATAAACCCAATCCGGATGCCCAGGGTGATGTCCAGGCACCAATATAATAAGGGCATAAACAGCAAGTAAAACTCAATGTTTCCCAGGAAGGTGATTCCTTTCATGATCGGGATCAGCCAATCCATTACTTGTTGAAACCAGATTGAGACAGGCAGAAAGAATTGGGTCAGGTATTCCATGGCATTTTTCTCCTAAAAATAGTTAATAGAAGGGAGGGTATTAGCAACAACAGAGTAGTGCTAAAAATCAGATTTGGATTCTTTGAGTAGAGAACTCCAGCTAAAGGAGGGGCCGCGATGAGGGCGAGTCCACCAACAGTTTCAGCTATCCCATACGCCAAACCAAGTTGGGCTTTGTTAACCACCTTTTCTACTTGAGCGATTAATATTGAGCGGGTTGATCGGTATCCTCCGTAAAGGAAATAAGCTGCAGCCAACAAAGGCATTTGAGTTGTCTGCCAGACTAATGCAGCATATATGCCGACAAAGATTTGTCCCAATACCAAGCCGAGCTGTATCGGAAGGTATCCAAAAACGAGATTTAAAAGAACATTACCCAGGCTGGTTATGGACCCTAGGATTCCAATGTTTTGTAAAGAGATCGCTCGCTGGTTCTTTAGGAAGTTTGGCGCCAGGGGTTGAGGAAAGAACATTGCGAAGAATACCATAAAAATTAATGGCAGCAAAACAAGAAATTTTCTATTTTTCAATAGCTCGCCAGAAGGATTTCCAAGATGCTTTTCCGGGGGTTGAAATTTTATTTGCAGGATTAAAAGACTGGAGAGAACAAAAATTCCAAAGGCAAAAAAGTAGATAAACCTCAGCCCCAGGCTATCCGCGATCCATCCTCCCACCAGAGGTCCCATGACAGCTCCAAAAGAAAAGGCAGCGGAAGTTGTCGTCATTGCCCGTTCGACTGACAAATTACCCCTGGCTGATGTTACATAGCTGTTTAAGGGAGCAAGGACAAAAAGTGTGACTGAGTAGAGGATGATTCCGACAGAAAATACGGCGAGCGAATTGGCAGCAGCCATAATGCCGGTAGTTAGAATCCCGGTTAACCAGCCAGCCCAGATAAGCTTCCTCCGGCCTATTCGATCAGAGAGATAGCCTGCTGGAATGTGAACTACAGTCATTGCCACGCCAACTATGCCAAGGATCGCACCAATAGAAAGAGGAGAAGCCCCCAATTCTTCCAGGTAGATGGGTTGAAAATACATGAACATACCCTCACCAAAACCCCAGGTGAACAGGCTGATAACTACGTATTTAAAATCCCTTGTCATAGATTTGGGTCCTGAATTTTTTGTACAAAGTTATGAACATTGTTAAATACAGTCATTTTTTCGTGGTCCCGGGTCACAACATGTCCGCTGTTTTCCAACAAGACCATTTCTTTGTTTTCCTCAGCTGTGCCGAGTTCCTGATAAATCCGGCGCATATTTTCCGGGTCAACGCTCAGATCTCCTTTTGCATGCATCAGTAATGCAGGCACTGTCACTTTGGGTAAAGAGATTCTCATTGCCTGGAGCAAGTGGGTTAGTTGAACAATGGCCCGGGTAGGATATTTTTCATAGGATACGTGGCCTTTAGCTGCGTCAGGATTGTGCCAATCGGATTTACCTTTTGATACATGGGGAATTATCCTGGTTAAAAATGGCAATAGAACCAATTTCGGGTCAGGTTCTAGTTGATAAGGTGTAGACATGCTGACCACGCCCTGAACTGGTAAAAAAGAAGCGTGATATAAGGCCAGAATTCCTCCCATTGATAAACCCATCAGAATGATTTTGTCAGTGGATGATTGCAAAAGATGCCATCCATCCAGAACTGACCCGGCCCAATCCTGCCAATGAGAGCGTTGAATATCAGCCATTTTTGTTCCATGACCTGACAGACGGATACCAAGAACGGAATATCCCTTTTCAGCTAAAAAATCTCCCAGGGGCCGCATTTCCATTGGCGCCCCGGTAAAACCATGAATTAATAAACAGCCGGTTGAATTTCCAGGAAAGTAGAACGGTTCGGCGTTTTTGATAATCATTTTAATCTCCAGAAAATCAGGGCCTATTCTTCAAAGAAAAGCTGGGTGAGTTCCCGGGGAAGCTGAGTTAAGGATTTACAGCCATCTTCAGTCACCAAAATATCATCTTCAATCCGTACTCCGCCGCGGCCGGGAAGGTAAATACCTGGCTCGATTGTAAAAGTCATGCCGGATTTTAATATTGTTTTATCATATTGGCTTATGTATGGAGCTTCATGGGCTTCTCTTCCCAAACCATGTCCGGTGCGGTGGATGAAAAATTCCCCATAACCAGCTTCGTCAATCACTTTCCTGGCAGCTTGATCAACTGACCTGGCAGTAACCCCAGCTTTCACAACCGATCTGCCGGCTGCATTGGCTTTTCGGACAAAATCAGCTATCTGCTCAAGTTCAGGGTGAATATCGCCCATGGCAAAAGTCCTGGTAATGTCTGAGTAATATCCTTCACAAGTGGCTCCCCAGTCGATCAGCACCAAATCTCCCGAATTTAACTCCCGGGATGTTGGCACAGCATGAGGATTGGCGGAATTTGGCCCAAAGGCGACAATTGGGAAAAATGGGAGATCAGGATCGGATCCATGATGCAGCAGCCTGCCTACCAGTTTCGAGGCAATTTCCTTTTCAGTTACACCTGGTTTGATCGCTGACAATGTAGCGGTCAGCGCACATTCTGCGATCCTGGCTGCTTCTTCCATCAACTCAATTTCGTGGTCACCTTTTACCATTCGTAGAGAGCTTATGATGGGTTGAGCAGAGGTAATATCAGCTTCGGGAAGAGCCTCTTCCAGATACTTCAATTCCAGCAGCCGGAGCCGGTTGGGGATTACCCCTAATTTTCCGGAGCCCAATTCAGTTTCTGTGAACGCATCAGTCATCACCCCTTGCCAGGTGGATAGGTCTTCTGTGTAACAAAACCCGCGGATTTCATAATCCAGTCCACTTAATTTTTGCTGTTCAAGTTCAGGGAGGACAAGAATCGGGATTCCTTCAGCAGGGAAGATCCCGATGATAGGGCGTTCCATAAGATGAAAATCAAGTCCGGTAAAATAGGTTAAATCAGGACCGGGATTCAAGGCAACCGCTTTGAATCCGTTTTTAATCAGGGATTCTTGTAGCTGCTGCTGTCGGTTTTTAATAGTTACTTTGGTCATCGATACTCCCGTCTTGTTTGTTGTTGTATATCATCGAGATGAAAAAATTTGATAAGCTTATTGTAAATTACAATTATCATAACTTAATTTTGATTCATTCCCAAGGTTCTTTTAAGGAATGGGAAATAACTGCAATTACACCGACATGGGGGAGTTTAGAGGGGGTGTCGCGGAATTCCATGTATTTGGCGGATACCGGTAAAAGAATACACCTCCAGTTATTCTGGTAGGCAAAATAACTGGAGGTGTATAAAAATTTTGGGATATCTTCTGCCAGGAGAGAAGGGGAAGTTATCTAGTCTATTCCGGTTAATTGTTGAAATATCAATAGTTCTCCAGCGGAGGTTGTAATTTGCAGACTATCTCCCTGGATAGAAAATGAACTGGACTCTGACAACATCTTCATGATTGTTTGTTCCTGCTCCATGATTCCTTCAGGATCCATGCAGGCCATTTCGGTCCAACCTAATTCGCTGAATGAAATTTGATCACCTTTGAGGTTATAGGTGCCGAAGTATGAGTTGCAGCTTGCTGATCCCCGGATTTCCCTGGCATCAAATTCCGCGGTCATATCTTTTCCCTCGAGAGGCTTATTACCGGCAAAGCTGATAAGTTTCCAGGTTGTACCAATGAGCTGGTTTGATCCAGTTCCGGGCAGTATTGAACAGCTGGCGACAAATAAAAAGCTGATTATGGATATTGTGACAATTAAATAAATCTTTTTCATAGTTTGGCTCCTTTACCTAACATATTATTTAGACGTATAAGTAGGTTTTAAAGTTCCCCCGGTGATATATTATATTCATTGAAAGTTTCTTAAATTTATAACACCCAACCGAGGTTGAAAGGTTTAATGATTAAGGTTGGTATTTTGATTTTGTTTTCCTTATCGGAAGAAGACTATCACCAGAGCACTGATCAAAAGAGAGGGAAAAATGAAAAATCACAAGATGAGAAATATTTTCCTTTGGGTTTTGCTGGGCTTGGTCCTGCTGTTTTCTAGCTTGTACTTGATCCTGAATGTAGAAAAATTGGAGCTATCTGACGCAGCGCGTGAAAATGCGGCAGGAGATTTTGTTGAACTGTCAGAAGGTATGGTTCATTACCAATTGGAAGGACCGGCAGATTCTCCTCTGGTTGTACTGGTTCACGGGTTTTCTGTTCCTGCCTATATCTGGGATCCGACTTTTTCAGCGTTGGAAGAAGCCGGGCACCAGGTTTTAAGGTTTGACCTTTATGGCAGAGGTTATTCTGACCGCCCGGATGTTATCTATGATGTTAATCTTCTCAGTACTCAACTGGAAGAACTGCTCTCTAAATTGGAAGTAGATGAACCTGTTCACCTGGTCGGACTTTCAATGGGAGGTCCTGTTGTCACCCATTATGCGAATGAAAATCCGGAAAGGGTGAGGAGCGTCACATTGATCGCGCCCGAGGTAGTCCATGTAACCTGGAAGGATATATTTCCTATGAATTTACCCGGGGTGGGTGAGTACGTAATGGCGGTTTATATGGAACCTATCTATCTGCCCAAATGGCAGGGCAGTGATTTTTCCCACCCGGAGAATTTTCCGGATTGGGAAGAAAGATATCGGGTCCAGTTTCAATACAAGGGGATCGGAAGAGCGCTGCTATCCACTATCCGCAATTTGGTGAAACTCGAATCGGAATTTGCATACCAGAAGTTAAACGAATCAGAATTGCCGGTGCTGTTGATTTGGGGTAAAGAAGATCAAACGATATCAGGAGAAAATATTCAGGTTCTCCGAGGGCTTTTACCAGATATGCAGGTCCAGATAATTGAGAACGCTGGTCATTTGGGTCATTATGAGTTTCCGGAAATCGTTAATCCCATCCTGCTTGAGTTTATTAATTCCAATTAGGGCTGTCCTCATCTAAATAATTTCTTCATAATTAATCAATAAGTTGTTAATTATGACAGTGTATCCTTTTAACATTAATAGTTGTTTAAAGGAGAAAATTTCAATGAAGAAAAATATATTGGTATTAGTGGTAGTGGTTTTTGTAATGAGTGCCTGCGCAGCTCCTGCGGCGGCTGATATAAATCAAACAGAAGTTGACCTTCCTCAAGCAGAGACGGTTTCTGTTCTTGAGGAAAGTACAGGGTTGGTAACTGACGAAAGCGAAGTATCTGATCCGGTGGTAACTGAAGAAACTGGATCCGGCGAGGAAACCCATCAGGCAACGATCGCAGCCTTATCTGATACGGAGCTCTCCACGAGCGAATTAGAAGGAATCACGTTCATGCGGGAAGAAGAGAAATTGGCCCGGGATGTATATATCCAACTTGCCGATTTGTGGAATATGAATATTTTTTCTAATATTTCAAGAAGTGAAGATACTCACATGGAGGCAGTGAAAACCCTCATCGATCTGTTTGGATATGAAGATCCGGTTCAGGATAATGAAGTGGGAATATTTACCGATCAAGTATTACAGGACTTGCACGATGAGCTAATGGTTAGTGGAAGTATATCTTTAGCAGATGCTCTGTTGGTTGGGGGAGCGATTGAGGAGATTGATATCCTTGATTTGCAGAAATACCTGGATCAAACATCTAACAGTGCAGTGATTGAGGTTTATGAAAATTTACTAAGAGGATCTATCAAGCACTTGAACTCTTTTGTGAGTAATTATGAACGGCAGACCGGGGAAACCTACCAGCCTCAATTTCTCACCCAGGAAGAATATCAAGAGCTTATTTCCCTAAGTTCGGGGTCAAATTAAGCCGGGAGAAGGGAGCTGACGACCTATCCCCTAGCCCCTTTCCTGAAGGAAAGGGGAATCTGATTCGAATTTGTACTTTGATGATTAGTATCCAACCAGATCATGCACCCCCTTTTTTTATTATTCCTTGACATCCCTCTATCCCTCAACTAAAATGATGAGGCTGAAATTCCAGGGCCTGTAGCGCAGTTGGGAGCGCGCATCAATCGCACTGATGAGGTCGCGGGTTCGAATCCCGCCAGGTCCACTCTGGTTGACGGGTGTTTAATAAACAGGTAAAATAGTCCCCATCATCAGGGCCCATGGCGCAGTTGGGAGCGCGTCTCAATGGCATTGAGAAGGTCGTGGGTTCGAGTCCCACTGGGTCCACAAACATCGGCACTAAAGTTTGATTTTGTGCCTGAATAATTAATATCCGGGAGTAGTAGATTAACTGCCAGAGAGGTGAAATCAACGGCTGAAAATTTCACCAGATGTGCCCGCAGTGCACAGTAGGAAAATTGAACTCGCCCGGCACGTTTAATACGTGGATTTGCCCCTGAAACCAAGTAAGAGGCAACGGTCCTGCCCGATACAGCAGCCCCAAGAGGTGGTGATATTAGACCACAATCAGGGTGGTACCGCGGAGATTTCCTTCCTTCGTCCCTGACCGGCGGAGGATTTTTTATTTAAAGGTACTGGTAAAGCATGATTTGCCTTCATCAGGGAGATGGGAATATGACTTCAGAATATAAACCCGGCGACATTGAAACCAAATGGCAGAAAAAATGGGAGGCTGATGGACTCTATCAAGCGGATATTGACCCGTCAAAGAAAAAGTTTTACGCGCTCACCATGCTCCCTTATCCCTCTGGAGAGATGCATATCGGACACTGGTATGCCATGGCGCCATCTGATGCCAGGGCGCGATTTAAGCGCATGCATGGCTATAATGTAATGTTTCCTATGGGGTTTGACGCTTTTGGACTGCCGGCAGAAAATGCCGCTATCCAACGAAAAATCCA
The DNA here is from genome assembly GCA_021108255.1 of Anaerolineales bacterium. Taxonomy (GTDB): domain Bacteria; phylum Chloroflexota; class Anaerolineae; order Anaerolineales; family UBA11858; genus B10-G9. The sequence continues at coordinate 25,076 of JAIORG010000206.1, forward strand.
TCCCCAGAAATGGACTTTCGGAAATATTGACCGCATGCGATCACAATTAAAGAGTATGGGTACCATGATTGACTGGCGGAGAGAAGCAGTCTCAGCGGATCCGGAATATTATCATTGGACCCAGTGGTTTTTCATCCAGCTGTTTAATAATAATTTGGCCTATAGAAAACAGTCCCCCGTGGACTGGTGTCCCCAGTGCAATACAACCCTGGCCAGGGAGCAGGTTCATGGCGATGACCGTCACTGTGAACGATGTGATACCCAGGTGATCAAGAAGGACCTGGATCAGTGGTTTTTTAAGACGACCAATTATGCTGATGAGCTGCTGGACTTTTCGCAGATTGATTGGCCGGACCGGGTTAAAACCCTGCAGACCAATTGGATCGGCCGTTCAGAAGGGGCAGACGTAATCTTTAAAACCGAAGATGGAGACGAGTTAACGGTCTTTACCACCCGGCCAGATACGTTGTGGGGCGCAACATTCATGGTGCTGGCTCCTGAACATCCGCTGGTGGAGAAAATCACGACACCTGAGCAGAAAGACCCTGTCGAGGCTTACCAGAAAGAGGCGGACCAGAAAACGGAAATCCAGCGGGCAACCGTGGAAAAAGAAAAATCGGGTGTTTTTTCAGGCGGATATGCAATTAACCCGGTTAACAAAGCCAGGATCCCGATTTGGATCGCGGATTACGTGATGATGGGATATGGATTTGGAGCGATCATGGCCGTACCGGCTCATGATGAACGGGATTTTGAATTCGCCCGTCAGTATGGTTTGGAAATCATCCCTGTGATTCAACCGGGAGGGGAAAAATTTGACGGCGCAACGATGACGGAAGCCTATGTGGGACCGGGATCGATGATTAACAGCGCCCAGTTTGATGGGACAGAGGTAACGGATCAAAAGGGAAGGGCAAATCCCGGCCTGGGCAAAGTGATTGACTGGCTGGAAAAAGACGGTTTGGGAAAAGAAACCGTCAGTTACAAACTGCGGGATTGGCTGATCTCCCGTCAGCGTTATTGGGGCGCACCAATTCCAATGATTTACTGCGACACCTGCGGCTGGAATCCTGTTCCTGAGGAGGAACTGCCTGTACTGCTCCCGGAAGAAGTAGAGTGGTTGCCAACCGGGGAGAGTCCATTGAAACTGCACCCGACCTGGAAAGATACCACCTGTCCCAAGTGTGGTGAGAAGGCAACCCGTGAGACAGATACCATGGATACGTTTATGTGTTCTTCCTGGTATCACCTGCGTTATCTGAGCCCAAAATATAAAGAGGGTCCTTTTGACCAGAAAGAATATGATTACTGGATGCCGGTAGATACCTACACCGGAGGAATTGAGCATGCCACAATGCATCTCATTTACACCAGGTTTTTCCACAAAGCTTTGAGGGATCTGGGGATAGCTGAAGCGAATGAACCGATGGTTCAGCTCAGAAATCAAGGTATGCTCTTGTCCGAGGATGGGAAAAAAATATCAAAGAGCCGAGATGGTGAAGGTGTAAAGGATGACAAAGAAGATAACCTGAAGAAACCCGCGATTGGAGAGCCAATGCTGCAGTTGAGAAATCAGGGTATGGTGCTGGGGGAAGATGGTGAAAAGATGTCTAAAAGCCGGGGTAACGTAATCGCCCCGGATGATCTGGTTGCCCTCTATGGCGCGGATACCGTGCGGGCTTATTTGATGTTTTTTGCTCGTTGGGATTTGGGAGGACCCTGGAACAGCCAGGGCATTACGGGAACAGAACGCTGGTTAAAACGGACCTGGGCTTTGTACACAGAGGCCGAGGTGAAAGGCGATGTGTCGGATGAGTTGATCCGGGATCTGAAGCGTGAAGTTCACACTGCGCTGGACCGGATTAGCAAGGATTATGAAGGATTTGAGTTTAACACCATTATTTCCACCCTGATGGAATTGCTGAATACCCTCCATGAGGCTCAGAGGGGAGGGGCTGCAGGATCGAAAGAATGGAAGGAAATTCTGGAATTGTATCTGCTGATGATGGCGCCGGCTGTACCGCATATTGCAGAAGAGCTGTGGACCGATGTACTCGGCAAAACCTATTCCGTCCATGATCAACCCTGGCCGGAAGTTGACCGGGAAATGATGGAAAAAGATGAGATCACCCTGATCGTCCAGGTGAATGGAAAACTGAGAGACCGGATCGTAGTCCCGGTTGATATCAGCAAAGAAGAGGCTGAGAAGACAGCCCTGGCAAGTGAAGATGCAGCACCGTACCTGGAGGGTAAAGAGATCAGGAAGGTGATTGTGGTACCCGGGCGCCTGGTGAATATCGTGGTGTAGGAGAGGAACGGTGTTTAGTAAGTAGTGTAAAATAATTAATCAGGAGAATATAATAGAAAAGGATGAGATTTATCTAGATGCGTAAGCATCTAATAATCTGAACAGAGATGTTCCCTAAGGCTGCAAATATCCCAAAATTGCAGCCTTTCTTTGCGTATAGCCAACAAGATATACCAGATCCCAGGTTCAGTCGCAAGGGTGGAAGGCAGGCAAATGAGGTATACTACTTGCGGAAATCGATTGGTTGAATATATCGAAAAAAAAGGTCTGAAAAAGGAGCTTATCCATGGCAGGGAAAAAAGAAATTGTAGTAGCTGAGAAGGCTCCCAGGGCGATTGGTCCCTATTCTGCTGCTGTCAAAACGGGAAACCTGGTCTTCACTGCCGGACAATTGGGTATTGATCCGGAACGCGGCGAATTTGTTCCCGGCGGCATTGAGGCTGAAACCCGCCAGGCACTCCATAATCTAACTGCTGTGCTTGAAGCAGCTGGATCTTCGCTGGCATGCGTGGTTAAAACCACGGTTTTTTTGCGGGATATGAATGACTTTGGGGTCATGAACGTGATCTATGGAGAATTTTTCACCGAAGATTACCCAGCCAGGTCTGCTGTCCAGGTCGCCCGGCTTCCCAAAGACGGGGCAGTAGAGATAGAAGCTGTCGCGCTTCTGGATTGATTAATCACTTGATAAAATTTGTAAAACGTAAAAAGATTTTCGCCTATGACCGGTGAACTCCTGCTTTTGGTTGATGACGAACCGAATATCATTGAACTCGCTCAGATTTATCTGGAGCGTGAAGGTTTTCGAATTGTTTCAGCAGCCGATGGGAAATCGGCCCTGGAGGCTGTTGAGCAGCACCGTCCGGCTCTGGTCGTATTGGATGTTATGCTGCCTGAAGTGGATGGCCTGGAAGTCTGCCGCAGACTGCGGCAAAAAGATGATCCGGTTCCCATCCTGATGCTGACTGCCCGGGATGAGGACATTGATAAAATCCTGGGGTTGGAATTGGGTGCTGATGATTATCTTACCAAACCCTTTAATCCCAGGGAGCTGGTAGCCCGAGTGAAGGCTGTTCTGCGCAGAGGCAAAGCGGGATCACCCCCGGATGAGAATAAACCTGTCCAGGTAGGAGACATTCACATTGACCCTCTTCGGCGGGATGTTTTAATTAATGGGGTTCCTGTTGAAATCAGAACCCAGGAGTTTGATTTACTCCTTACTCTTGCCAGGCATCCCGGCATTGTCCTCAGCCGGAATCAGCTGTTGGATTTGGCCTGGGGTTATGATTATTATGGCAATACCCGGACGGTGGATGTTCATATTGGCCACTTAAGGAAGAAAATCCAGGACTCCGGGGTAAAGATTGAAACATTTACAGGTGTGGGATATAAATTGGTTACCAAATGAAGTTAGCCCCTTTCTTTCACAAGGCAGGATTTCCGCTGTC
>JAIORG010000184.1 GCA_021108255.1 Anaerolineales bacterium
TTTCCGGGAGGATAAGGACAAATTCCTCTCCACCGTATCGGGAAAAAATATCGATTTTGCGGATTACTTCCTGACAGCAGGAAACCACTTGTTGGAGAACTTGGTCCCCAATCTCATGGCCGTGATTATCGTTTATTCCCTTAAAATGATCCAGGTCAAAAAATATCGCAGAAAGAGGGCTGTTAAACCTTTTCGCCCGGTCAATCTCGTATTGACCCCATTGCTCAAGTCCTCTCCGGTTGAGTATTCCAGTCAAAGGATCTGTTACAGCCAAGGCTTCAATTTCTTTGTGCAGCTGCGCGTTCCGTATTGCGCCGGCTGTCGTAGCTGCAATATTGGTTAGAATAGTGAGGTCATTTTCGGAAAACTTGTCTGGTTCATCTTCTGCCAGGATGATCGCACCGAGTACTCCTTCTTGAGTCGGAAGCGGTGCCCCGATAACTGATTGCATTGATTCGGCTGGGTTATCGTACTTAACTGGTTGATTTTGTCGAAATACAGTAACTGGCAGGCAATCCTCTGCATCAAGGGAGTATTTTTCGTTGAAGGAGGATCTCTTGCCGTATTCTGCTTTTTTTGTTAAACACTTTTTATCCGCATCAATTAGAAACAGGGATCCGAGTGCAGTTGCGGAAATTGCTTTAACTGCTCCTTCTAATATCCTGGTGAGAAGTTCTTCAAGCTTTAATGTTGTGACCAGGGTTGATGTTGCTTCGTGAAGTGCTCCTAATTCGCGGGCATGTTGTTGAACCTGTTGGAATAAACGTGCATGGATCAAGGCGATAGAAGCCTGGCTGGCAAAGGCAGAGAGTATTTCGGCATGTTCAGGTCGGTAAAAATGACGATTTTGATTGTTGAGTGACAAAAAACCGATGACTTGATCCCCATCCAGAATGGGAGCTCCAGCCCAGGATTGGATTTTTGCTGTAGTACTGGTTTTTACCCAATGAATATCAGATTGTGTATCAGGAATGATAAGCGGAATTTTTGATTCAGTCATCATCTTTAAAGTACTGAATTTTGTGGTTTTAAAAGGTGATGTGAAGAAACCTTCTGGATTATCTTCAGTTATTTCCTGGTATCCTTGATGCCGGACAACTCGTGTGTATCCTTCTTCAACCAGCATTAAATTTGCTGAGTGATAAGGAATCACAGATGCTATCTGGGCCAGTATATGATCCAATACTACTTCAAGATCAAGAGAGGATTGAATAATGCGACCAGTGTGCTGGAGAGCTTGAGCCAGTTTTCTTTGTTCCCGTTCAGCCTCGAATGTCCGGGCATTATTGATTGCAATGGCTGCCTGATTACTGAGTAAATCCAAAACTTGCAGGAGCTGATCATCAAGGTCGCCAGGTTCAAAGAAAGTTACATTCATAACCCCGATAACTTTATTGTGAAATATTAGAGGCAAACTAATCAGGGAGCCGGTTTTCCAGGTATCCTTGAGAGACAATTCTGCCTGGATATCAGGTACCTGGATCCGGGCACCGCTTTTGGCTGACTTATAAAAGATACTGTTCTTTTCGGGGGGGGGAACCGGATCAGGTTGGACGCTTTCTGCATATGCTACAGCGCCGAATTCAAGTGTCGTGCCATCGTACAGCAGGATATGACTATCACGGGCAGATACCAGCATTAATACCTGATCGAGGATACTTTCCAGAACATGTTTTAATTCGAGATTGTCAGACAGTAGAAGATTAGCTTTCCGCAAAGAGTCTGCCAGGATTCGCTGTTCTCTCTCAGTCTGCAGGTACTGAATATTCAGTATTGCGGATGCTGCTTGATCAGCCAGCAGCCTGAGAATGGTTTTTTCTTCCTGTGGGAATTCCCTCACAGTTGAAAACCAGATATTTAATACCCCAATAAATTCTGAGGCAGCTACAAGAGCAAAAGAGATTAAAGCCTCGTGTTTATCAGCTGCCTTTGTATTGATTCCGCTAAATTCAACTATGTTAGATATATAGAGGTCTTGATTGGTGTCTCCAACAATTCGACTGATCTCTAATTCACCAGGATGGGAAAAAGGAAGAGATTGCTGCTTGTTTTCCCCCAATGAAATAAAGAATTCAAGATTCTGGTTTCGTTTCAGGTAAATGTTTGTATCGTATGCTGGAGTTAATTCAAGAATTTGCGATAAGACTGTATGCAGTCCCGAATCCAGATGATCGCTGGATGAGATATTTGTACTTGTTGTTTTGAGAGAGTCCAGCTCTTTAGCTCTCAGGTTCAAATGCTCTTCTATGAGTTTCTTGTAAAATGTGGAACCTAATGTTTGAGCGATGCTTTTGTAAGTATTCAATTCCTGTGGATCCCAATTATCTACTGGATCATAATTCTCAAAACCGATAAATCCCCACAACGCCGTGTCGGTAAAGATTGGAAATACAACAAAATCACCGGAATCACGAAAGGCCAAAATGGTCCTGGTTTCAAGGGTAAGTTCGCTAATCTCATCCGTCAGGGGGATACCGTTTTCTGCGATTTTGATCCAGTTAAGTATTTCGGAGGAAGGGGTTACTTGATCCTGATCCAATATCTGCGGGCCGTCAGCCTGAGGATTGGCCATGAAGTGGTGAATTCTTCCGGAATAATTTACAGTACCGTTTCCTGTTAATTGCAACAGGAAAATATGATCCAGTTCTGCAACCATACCGATTTTGCGAATTGAATCAAGAAGCTTATCCGTCCAATCTGATGCACTGATTAAGTCAGTTGTTACCAGATTGACGGTTTTAAGCAGTTGAGATAATTTTAATAATTGCTGGTTGTTCTCCGCTAGAGCGGCAAGTTCCGAACGGGTTTTGTTTTGCAGGTCCCGCAGATGTCCAGTCAACATACCGGCGATAGTCAGAAGAGCGAACCCCAACAAATGACGGAATAGGAATAAATTAACTACCTCTGTATGAGTAGGGAGGAAGAGTTGAAACAATAAATGGATTAATATACTGAGAAAAGCGGCACCGGCACCAAATCTTGTGCCAAGTGTCCAGCCTGTCACGAGGACAGGAAGAGCACCAAAGCCAAGAAATATCCAGGAAGTGTCTGCTCCAGCAAAGAAAATCAAGCCTCCGCCATATACCAACCAACTAAGCGTAAGCATGACCCATTCGGAAGGATCTAATTTGATAGCTTTTATCGTAAGTCGTTTCATGCTCAATTCAGGCTAATTCTTTGAATAACCTTACAACAGCCAGCCCTTTCCAGATTTCGCAAATGATTCTCGATATGAACTGCTCCTTCCTGAGCAGGGCTGGTTGTGTGGAATGCATTATGGGTGACAAATTTGTACGAATATATTTAGTTAAATTATAACTTGAGAGTAAGCATTATTTGGGTGAATCGGATTCTAAGATTCAACCCTAGGGCGAGGTAGGAGTAGAAGTTGGACTAATTTGAATGTAGGGCGTTGGTGTTATTGTGCCAGAATAGCCTTCTCCATCCAACCGGGGTAGCCCGTTGATACCTAATTGCCAAGCTAGTTCCAGTTTCTCAGAAGCCAAAGCTGGTTTAGCAGGAAGGTCAGCGATAACTTGATCTACAAGGTTCAGTATATTTGTAATTACTTCACGTTGATAATAAGGCAGGCTTTCCTGAAGGTTCAGCAGATCAAGCCGTGCAGCTAAAAGTGCTTCTTCAGCCTGCCCAAAATTGGAATGCAGCAGGAATTGGTTGGCACGGGAGAGAAGCTCAAGGATTCTTAACAGATCAAGATCATGAATAATACTCGAAGAATTGAATTGAGCTGTAGCCAGTGCAGATAGATTGTTGGCGTTAGAAATTTGTTTTGCGGATAAGGTTGCCATCATCTGGGGATAGACAGTGATAGTGTAACCTCTATAATCAAAGTCTTCCTGAACTGAAATGATGTCGTGATGGAGCGACTGAATATTCTGTTGCATTTCATCAAGAGTAGATTGGTAGGCAGAAATCCCCTCGCCAAGCAGTGCTTGATTGAATTCCAGGGTTTCTGAAAGCTCAAGTATTTGATCCTCGAGGGCTTTTTGAGTTTCCTTTAATTCCTGCACCATAGCCTGGTTATCATCAATTGGCTGAAGTACTCTATTGTCCAGGTATGGAATCAAGGCAACAACGCTGAAATAGATAACTGCGCCGAGGATAACAGCAGCTAAGATAGTTACCATAAGGCGTAATAGTATCCGCCCGACAGAAATTTTCGGCTTATCCTGGGGTTTATTGCTTTCGGGTGAGGGGTTTGTCTCAGAGACCATCTTTGCCTCGCTTAATTATTTCAAGCACGTATTATGAAAAAAGCCGTTCCACAAGGTGAAACGGCTAAGGTTCTTATAAATTGATCTAGCGGCCTAAATTAGGAGCAAGCCTCTTAATTCGTTTCTTCAGTCCGGTTGTTTCCACTTCATGCATCTTATCCATTTCTTGTAATGCCTGTTTGGATTTTCGGCGCCGGAAGTGACCGTGATGTCCTTTTGTGCGCATTATTTTTCCACTGCCGGTAAGACGAAAACGTTTGGCAGTTGCTTGATGTGTTTTTATGCTTTTTTTACCCATAGCTTAAGTTCTCCTGGCAAAGATTTCTTGCTCTTCTTATTTTTTCTTGGACTTCTTTTCCAGCGGTTTAATTCTCCGTAATATTTTATTCAGCTCTTTATTTGCTTCTTGTAAAGATATTTCTCGGGTTGCTGACCACTCCGAGGCGATTTTTTTCTTTATATTGCTGTGAGCACGCTGCTCCGTAGTATTCAATTTATCGTCTGCGCGCTTTGCGTGAAGATCTCTCAGCAAGGCACAAAAACCCGGTAAATTGCCATCAGTGGTCACTTCGGTGATACGATTTTTGCGGTTAGTGTGTTTGCTGTCCATTTTTTCTGGAGGTGCTTCCAGAATGACTATGGCTTTTTGCAGCATTTTTTCACTTACAACCGGCCGGATCCGTTCGGTTTCAACATTGTCGGTGGGTATCCAGTATACACCGTTTCGGGTTTGAACTTTATAATATTCTTTGCTCTCGCCTCCAAGCGATTTTTTTTCAATACCTTCGACCTGCCCAACTCCATGATGAAGATGGGAAACCCAATCTCCCTTTGAAAAGGTTTTTTGTTCTTCAGTCATGCTGTACTCCGTTTGTTGAGAACCTTACCAGAGCAAGGTTTTCCAGTCAGCTATTTTATCACAGCCGCTTAGGTATTTTTGTGTTTTTCCAAGTAGTCGCGCAATATTCTTTGTATACGGGGCTGCCGTAACCGGCGAAGTGCTTGCGCTTCTATTTGTCTTACCCGTTCCCTTGAAACACCGACTTTTTCACCCACTTCCTGGAGGGTGTGGCTTTTTCCATCCGGAACACCATAGCGAAGCCGCAAGATCCGAACTTCTCGGGAAGGAAGAGCTTCCATTACTTCTTCAAGATGTTCCTTAAGTAGATGTTTAGTGGCTGTTTCATCTGGCAGTGGTGTCTCTAAATCCTCGACAAAATCACCTAGAACAGCATCTCCTTCTTTGGTTGTGGGCATTTCCAGGGAAAGAGGTCTCCGGGCAACTTTCATCATATATTGCACTTTTTCCGGAGCTTCATCCAGGGCATCTGCCAATTCTTCGATGGATGGATCTCTTTCTAGCGATTGTTTCAAATCATTTTGCATCCGGAACATTTTTGAGATTTTATCTCCCATGTGGACAGGTACGCGGATAGTCCGGCCCTGGTCTGCAATTGCCCGGGTAACAGCTTGACGGATCCACCAGGTGGCGTACGTAGAGAATTTGTAACCACGCAAATAGTCAAACTTTTTTGCTGCCCGCATCAAACCAATATTTCCTTCCTGGATCAAATCCAGGAAAGGTACTCCCCGACCCATGTATTTTTTAGCAACGCTGATTACCAGCCGTGAATTGGCAGTGATCAGGTGGTCGAGAGCTGTCCATTCATCTTCAATCATCTGGTGCAGGTTTGCGCGGCGATCATCAGCTACATTGCCGCGTGCCATCTCCTTGCGGGCTAATCGTCCCCGCTCAATTCGTTTGGAGAGTTCTTTTTCCTCGTCTTTGGAAAGAAGGGGGATACTGGCAGCTTCTTTAAAGTAAAGTTCAATTAAGTCGTTGGTATCAATCGTGCTTAGCCGGTTTTCAAGTTCCTCGTCGAGATCATCCTCGTCCTCAGGTTTTCCGTTTCCGCCATCTTCAGAGAAAATTGACTCAATTTCTTCTTCGTCATCTTCTTCCAGATAGGGAATATCCTCTTTTAGCAAGGAAGCAAACGCTTTTTCCAGGCTGGTAACATCCTTTTTTGCATCGGGGATGTAGTTGAGAATATTTGAGAAAGTAACATAACCCTGGGAGTGGCCAAGTTCGATGAGTTCGTGAATGGGATTTAAAAGAATTTTTTTATCAGATTTAGTTGAGGTAGAAGTATTTTTACTCATATTATAGTTTTTGAAACTAACAGATCTGACTATAAAAGTGTTGTTTATGTTGTTTAAAACACTGCTAAATCAATACGGGAGATGTAAAGTCTTCACCGTACTAAAAATGTCGCTGCGCCCTTCTTTAAAAGGGAAGACCAACTTACTCTTTTTTCTCAGAGGGAGGGGGCTGCCCTTTTTTGTGGCGGTAAACGATCCGGCCCCTGGATAGGTCATAGGTTGACATCTCCACGGTTACCCGATCTCCAAGCAGAACACGGATATAGTATTTGCGCATTTTTCCTGCGAGATAGGCTAAAATCTCGTGTCCATTATCCAATTCAACTGAAAACTGTGTTCCTGGCAGGGCCTTTGTGATGGTCCCCTCCATTCGCAATTTTTCCTCTTTTTTTGCCATGGTACCTCTTTATTTAATTAGCGGCATAGGAGAAAAACAATTGAATTTGTCTAACACCTGAAAACCGTAAACCGGATCGTAAGCGGATCTGCTTAATAGGTCTGTGAACCTTGCTTCTTCGCTCGTCTCTTATTTGCCAAACGGCGCTTGCGCCGGCGAATCGCTTTTTTTCTTTGAATTCGTGCCAGTTCGCTTTTGGAAACAAACCATCTTTTCCGCCGGATAGTGCTTAACACACCGCTGCGGGATACTTTTTTCCGAAAACGCTTCTGCATTTGCTTTTGCGATTCATTCTGTCGTAGGTCAACTCTTACAGCCAAGTCTTCTCACATCCTTTCTTTTCGGCACTCATAAAGAAAGGGCGATGCCTTTTGTGCTCACCCTTTCTGTGTAGTGGCCTAATATTCTTTGAACTTGATTTTCTGCAAACAATATGGTCTGATTCGTGTTTGCCTATCTCCCCTAAAGTATACCGCTAAAAACCTACAATGCAATATCAAATAGCAACATAAACTTACGAATTGCTTACATTGACCAGTGTTTTATGCCGTGCTAGAATGATTTTTATGGATAATGAAAGGAAACTCCCAAAAACGGGACAGTACCAAACACCTAAACAAGAATTATACCTGAGAAATAGTTTCCATTGGGAGGATTCGGGTGCATTCTTCCCGCTTGGATTATTTTTGATTTCACAGGACAACAAAATCGTCGCTGTCAATCTGATATTTGACGACTTATTTGATATTCCTGAGGAGAGCCTTACCGGTAAATCATACCAGGATTTTTTCAAATTTCTTGTATCTTTAGCGCAAGATCCTGGTTATGCACAATCTGCTTTGAACGAAGCAGTTCAAAGTATCCATAAATGGCCTGTCGTAAAACTGGATCTGAGAAGCGAAGCGCAAAAATGCCTGGAAATCATCCTGTTCCCCATGGAATCTGCTGAAGAATCTGCCAGTGAATGGGGAGGATTGATCATTGACCGGTCTGTAGAAAAACTGGTTTACAAACGCCAGGTTAAAATGCTGCGGGAGATGAGTAAAGAAACACGGAAAATCAGCGCAGGGATTCAAGGCAATATAAGCGCTTTAACTGGGAACATTCAGACCTGGACTAAAGAAATCAGTGAGGAATTTTTAGCCGAGATGAACGAGCAGATTGGTAAATTAAACAATAAACTGGATCAAATTTTGAATTTTATTCAGTTTTTTGACCGGATACCATTTTACCCGGAATCCGTTAATGTATGGGATTTATTGAATAAAGTAATCAGGAAAAATGAGAGTATGAATAACCGGGTAATTCGCCGTGAAACTGATGTTTCTGAGGGTCTGTCTATCCGGGTTGATCCTGCTCTGACCAGGCTAATTTTTGAATATATCTTGGAAGAGATGCTGCAGGACACTCCGGCAGCAGACAAGGTAGAGATAAGTTGTGATGGTATGGGGGACAAAGTCAGAATCGCTTTTCAAAGTGGAATAACGCAGGCGTCAGCTGATTTGGTTGAAAGGAGAGAAGAAAACCCTCGCCTGTATATAATTTGGCAATTAATTACCGTCCAGGGAGGCGAATTTAAGATTTTCAGCCCTCCAGCTGAAATCAATACAGGATTATTTATCGAATTGATTCTTCCTGGGTCTATCTTGGAGCATGATCAACGTGAATCTGACAGGGATTTACTCCAGGAACACACTCAGGCTGGCAGAATATTAGTGGCAGATTCTCAACCAGAATACCAGGTAATATTTAAAAAAGAGCTGGAAAAGATAGGTTACCGTGTGGATTTGGCTGTGGAGGGCAGCACTGCTCTGGATATGGCTCAGGTAATTAACCCAGATCTGGTGGTGATTGACAGAAACCTGGCCGGACTGGACGGTTTGATGGTCACCCAGGGCATAAGACGCTGGTCAGCAGTACCGATACTAATGGTCAGTTCCAAAACAAATCCAGATGACCTGATCCAAGCTTTCCAGGCAGGGGTTGATGATTTTGTGAATAAGCCATTTCTGGTAGATGAAATTCTGGTCCGAATTGAGGCACATATCAGGAGAGGAAAACAATCCAGCCCTGATCTTGCGCCTGATGTGTTTAACTCAGGTGATCTAAGAATTAACTATTCAACCAGGCAAGTGTGGTTAAGGGGAAAGATAGTAGAACTTACACCTATAGAATACAATCTTCTCTCGTATATGTCACAGCACAGGAAGCAAATTATGCCTTATGAACAGATAATTGAACGAGCCTGGGAGGGTCCTGAGAAAGGATCTCGCCAGGGGTTATTTGTGCATATGCGGCGGTTGAGGAAAAAAATTGAAGATGATCCAAAAAATCCCAGGTTAATCCAGAACAAGTGGGGCGTGGGATATATTTTTTCCCCCTGAGGAAAGGGGAGTGTTTGACAAAAAATATAAAGTTTGTCATAATTTGAACTGGAGCGCGGGCAATAAAAATGGTCTCAGTTGGAAAAAGTTACTGCCTGCAGAACAAAACGGCAGTTGATCTATTTTGAAGGAAAAAAGAAAGATTACGCGCCAGGAACACCAGATCTGGGAGTTAAAAGAAAAGTTTTATGGAGAACGAGAATTTGGAACATCAGGGTGAAAATCAATCCCGGGAAGAAGATTCCTCGATGGAGCAGCCGGGATGGTTCAAGGATTTTGTTGATCATTATGATGTTGATAAACCCCAGCAAGGAGAAATCCTGAAAGGAACAATTTTGAGTATTCAGGAAAGTTCAATTTTGCTTGATGTAGGATTCAAGCGTGATGCAATTATTCCTGGGCAAGATCTTGAAAAAGTAGATCAAGAGATCCGCCAGGGGCTGGCTGTTGGTGATGAGATTTTTGTCAGTGTTCTCAGAACTCCTCTGGGGGATGATGATTTACTGGTCTCTTTGCATAAGGCTTTATCTAAGAAAACCTGGATAAAAGCAGAGGAATTAGCCCAGGGGGGTGAGTTAATTGAACTCGAGGTTGTCGACCAGAACCGGGGCGGCTTGCTGGTTGCATACGAAACCTTAAGAGGGTTTATTCCTAATTCACACATACCATCCATTCGCAGAGGGATGAGCGCTCAAAAGACAGGGGAAATAAAAACGGGATTAATGGGGAAATTATTGCCTGTTAAAGCGATTGAAGTGGATCAGAAAGAAGGACGGTTAGTATTTTCTGCCCGGGTTGCTCAAAAAGACCAAAAACAGAAGAGATTAAAAGAAATTGAAGTTGGGACAGTGATCAAATCGCGGGTTGTTAATGTCGTTGATTTTGGCCTTTTTGTGGACCTTGAAGGAGTAGATGGCTTGGTTCACAAATCAGAAATTGATTGGTTCCGGGTTAATAAACCTGCAAAACTCTTTAAAGCAGGCGACGAGATCGAAGTTAAAGTTGTGGGAGTTGACCTGGAAAAGGAAAGGGTCAGCCTCAGCCGTAAAGCGCTGCTTCCTAATCCCTGGCATGAATTGGTAGAGAAATACAATGAGGGTGATCTGGTTGATGGAAAAGTAATTTCAGTCCTTGATTTTGGCGCTTTTGTTGAACTCAAGGAAGGATTGCAAGGGCTGGTACATGTCAGCGAAGTCGGTTATGAAAATATCGAAGATCCAAAAAGTGCTGTTAGGAAAGGTGATTTAGTATTGGTCCGGATCATGGGAATTGACCCAGGAAGGGAGCGGGTCTCATTAAGCATGCGGCGGGTGCCTGTTTCAGAACAAATGGATTGGATGATGAACCTTGAAGATGCGCAAGAAGGTTTGTTGGTAGACGGCGGCGAAGCTGAGCCAATTGCTGAAATTATAGAAGAAATAGAAGAAGTTCAGGAAGACATTGATAAAAAGCCAGTTGGTGATGAAGGAGATTTAGATAAACCGGATGATAAAGAACTGGAGAGTTTAGTAACTGACCAGGAGGAATCGTCAGTAGAGGAAAGTTCTAAGGGGAATTTAAATGAAGAAACCTCCTCCGAAGACGGGGAATCAAAAGAAAAGTAGGATTCCAAATCAGTCTTGAGAGAAAAAAAGGCAGCGCTAATTACATTTGGAACAGCCCTTAATAACTTAATCTAACGGGGGAAACGAAAGGACAACAATTCAAACCCTGGACACCTAAACAAACCATCCTGATGCCCTCCAGTCTGGATAAACTCAGCGGTGAAAGATACCTGGCGCGAGTGGATGGCGAATTGATCGATCGTCTGGATTTCACTCCTGTGGAAAGGCGCAAATCTGAATGGCTGGATAAAGTGTAACGCGATATTGATAACAAAATACTCGCCTTGATTGAATGTAAAGTTTAGAGTTTTAATGAAATAAAGCAAGAGGAATTGTCAGGGAAGCAAAAATATAGTATACTGGGGGGGAGTATAGCTCAGAAGAGAGGTATCATTACAATGCCATTATATGAATATAAATGCAGCAGCTGTGGAAAAACTTTTGAGGAACTTGTAAGTTTTTCTGAAGCAGATCTGACGCCAACCTGCCCGAATTGCGGAGAAGATGACACGCAAAAGAAGATTTCCGCGGTAGCATCATTCAGCAGTTCTTCCAGCGGGAGCATGTCTTCTGGCGGGTGCGCACCGGGCGGCCAGTTTACCTGAGCAGGGTGACAATCCCAGCCGTGTGCTGTTTAATAACCAAACCACCTTATGAAAATTGAGAATCTGGAGACAAAGAACAAATTAATCAAACGTCTGCGCCGAATTGAGGGGCAGGTACGCGGAATTCAAACTATGCTGGAAGAAGAACGGGACTGCCGGGAAATCATGCAGCAGCTTTCGGCTGTATCGTCAGCAATTAAATCTACCAGCAGAGCATTCTTCCATGATTATGGGACAATTTGTCTAACAGAAATGGACGGAGAGATAGTATCCGGAAAAAAATCAGACCAAAAAGCTCGCAATGAGAAAATGCTGCAAGAAATGATCGCGTTATTGGATAAAACTCCTTAACGGTAGTATCTAAAGTAATTATTTTCCTTTTCACCCAGAGGTAAACGAAATATTTTTCAATTTCAAATTGAACCAACACTCCCGTGTTGGGATTCTGGGCGAAGCGATTTTCGCTCTGGCATCACCTGTCACCTGGATAAGAGCACAGGGGGAGGAGAGATTGGTTTGAATTCTTATGTCCAACAATGCCAATTACCAGGGGGCGGCCCTTTGATTGTTTAAAAAGATGGATCCAAGGTGAGTTTTGTTGTTTCCTCCGACGGCGGGAATTCGTCTTCTATTTCTTCACATTGGCATTGGTTTCCCTCTGAACAATCCCTGCAGCAATAAATGAGATCATCTATTGACACTGGTTCCCAGCGAATCTCTATGCCGCAACCATCACACCAGAAAGTATCTTTGTAGCGAACCATCTGACACCTCCTTCGGAAGGGGTACTTCCGAGCTGCATGGGTATTATAAAAAATTATAAGCCTGAGGTATCACGAGCCCGATGAAAGGACAGATAAAGTACTCGCCTGATTTCACTATAACAAATATTGGGATGGATTTCAAGATTTGACTATTTAACGGGCTTAGATGTTAAGCCATCTGCTGGCAGCTTCCGCTAGTTCTGCTAAAGGGCCAGTTTGGATTGTACAGTCTGGTAGGGAGCTCAGGAATAATGATCCGTATCTTTTATTGAGCAGTCTGTTATCAAAAACAGCAACGACCCCAACATCCTGTTTTGAACGAATTAACCTGCCGAAACCCTGCCGGAAGCTGAGAATTGCTTCAGGGAGCATGTATTCTTGGAAAGATTCCTGATAGGTTTCTGATCGGGCGGCAACGACAGGGTCAGATGGTACCTGAAAGGGTAATTTTGCGATGACCAGAACAGATAGATCTTGACCTGGGATATCCACACCCTCCCAGAAGGCGCGGGTTCCCAGCAAAACTGCTTGTTCAGCCTGGCGGAAGCTTTTTAGCAAGGTATGTGGCGATGGTCCGCTTCCCTGTTCATAGACAATAATTCCTTCCTGGGCCAGGGGTCCGGTGATGGCTTCTGAAGATTTTTGTAGTTGGCTGTACGAGGTAAATAAAACCAATGTGCGACCACCGGTAGCTTTACAGAGGTCAATCAATCCCCGGTTAATGTTCATTTGATGTCCCCTGATGTCGGACGGGTCAGGGATATCATCAATCAGGTAAAGAAGGGCTGAGTTTTGATAATCAAATGGCGAGCCGAGTGCCAGTTCTTCCGCATCATCAGCTTGCAGGCGGCTGCGGATATAATCAAAATTACCTGCGGTGGTTAACGTAGCAGAGGTTAATATGACAGCTCTTTTTTCGAACCAGATATACCTTTCCATCAGGTTACCAATATGCAGAGGAGCAGCCTGGATAGCTACGGCAGGCCTTTGAGGATGGCTCTCGACCCAGTAAATCATATTCGGATCTGGTTCAAAAACCAGGTCATCAATATTTTCATACATTTCGTATAGTTCTCGGGAAGCTTCTCTCAGATCATTGAGTATGGGCTCGTATTGTTTCTCGTCTGATTGATCAGCCTGCAGTATCTCGCTAATGCCTTCCCACAGTTTTTGGATGTCTTCAAGCAGTCCATGAAGCGATTGACGTGCTTGGTCCCAGGCAGATTCTATCTCCTCCCAATCGGGCTGTAATCTTGTTGAATTTTGAATTCTGACTTGTTGAGTATAACGTCCAATTGGTTTCCCTCCCCGATTCCGCTCTAAGAATGTGTTAATGGACCGGAAGAACTCGTCCATCCGGCTTTCTGTTTTAAAGGAGCGGTCAATAATATTTTGAGTTATTTGATTTAATGCCCCGTAATCACTTGGCGAGAGGGTATTTTGACCCAGAGAGATTATCCAGCTTAATATACCTTTTTTCTGATCTCCCAGGGTCTTCAAAGTCCGCCGAAGATTGGATTGTGATGTGTAGAAACTGAGCGCATTGGTTGTAGCGCTCTCGAGGTGATGAGCTTCATCAATCACCAGGGTGTCATATTCCGGCAGGACCCTGTTTCCGGTTGCCACATCTGCCAACAAAAGGGCATGATTCACCACAATGAGATGTGAGCTGTGAGCTGCCTGCCGGGCTCTGTAGAAAGGGCAGCGCCCACCGGTTCTCTTTAGGCATCCTTCTGTTGAACAATCTTCGTGTTCAGCGGAAATCCGGTTCCAGATTCGGCGTTCCTGGGGTCCGTTAAGGTTGATTTCACCCCGATCACCTGATTGACTGGTTTCCAGCCAAACCAAAATCTTGCCCAGTACGCGCATTTCATCAGCAGACTTTGGTTTGCTTTTCCGCAGGGATTCAAGATGATGGGGGCATAAATAATTGGACCTGCCCTTAAGAACTGAGGCCTTGCATTTCAGGTCCATGGTTTCCAAAAGCATAGGGATATCTTTGGTGATCAGCTGATCCTGAAGATTGATTGTATTTGTAGAGATAACCACACGCTGCTGATTCTTCACTGCCCATAAAGCAGAGGGAATTAAATAAGCCAGAGATTTTCCGATACCGGTTCCTGCCTCAATTAGATAATGGCGGCCTTCTGAAATAGCCTTGGCAGCTGCCCTTAACATTTCTAATTGTTCAGAACGATGCTCATATTCGGGAAATTGTTTATGGAATGGACCTCCTGGTTCAAGAATGGAAGATACTTCTTCCAGGTCTAAGCCTTTCAGCCGGGTATTGGACTGCAGCGGTGCTGTTTCCTGGGGAGGGGGCATGACCAGCAGGGGATTCTGATAGGCCTCTAAAGATACCCCCGGATTACTGGACTGTTTTTCCTGCAGAGCCCAGGAAAATGGGAGGTTTCCTTCCCAGTTAGTGTTTTTTCCCAAACGGGCAATTTCAGACAACAAACCAAGAGGCAGCTCCAGAATTAGCTGGTACAGGAGATGATATATTGCTTGAGTAACCTTGGTATCATCCAGCGCCCGGTGTGTCGCCCTCATTGGAACTGAAAGCGACTGGCCTAAAGCTCGCAGGTTATATCGCCCTTCAGCAGGCAAAACTACGGAGGCCATTTCATAAGTATCGATGGCTTTGTTCTTCTTAAGGATGCCTTGTTTTCTCAAGAAGGAGAGGTCGAACTTGACATTATGTCCCACGACCGGTGTGTCTTTGGTAAAATCAGCCAATTGTTCAATGACTTCTTCAACCGGGGGAGCCCCGCGGACCATAGCGTCTGTGATCCCGGTCAGTTGGGAGATAAATGGAGGAATTTTTCTTCCAGGATTTATCAGAGAGTTAAATTCTTCTTCAATTTTTGAACCTGAAAAACGGACCGCTCCAATTTCAATGATTCTGTCATTTTGTGAGTCAAGTCCGGTAGTTTCAATATCCAGAGCAACCAGTGTGTTTTTCATAATGATTCAGGTAAAGTTCCTGCGATTATTTGTTAGAAGTAATGCAGATCTATAACTTGCTGGTGCAAAATAGATTTAATCCTTTAGGTTTGGCCAAATGCGTGAAGGATACGGGAAATATGCTTTGCGCCTTTGAGGTACAAATCAATCCGGATATTTTCGTCTGGCGCATGGGCATTACCCCCGGGATAACCAATTCCTGTTGTGACAACTGGCAAATTTAATGTATTCACAAAGGCATAGTTAGGACCGGATCCGCCTACCATTGGCACAAGCTGCATGGTTTCCCCAAAAGCATCTGTAGATGTCTCAACTACCAGTTTAACGAAGGGATGATCCGGGTCTGTCCGGGCAGGTGGTCCTCCCCCTAAAAATTCTATTTCTACATCGGGGAATCCTTCTCGATCGAGATGCTCCCGTAATTGTTTTAATACCTGTGTAGGTGTTTGATTTGGTACCAATCTGAAATCAACTTTTGCCGATGCTTTAGCGGGCAAAACGGTTTTTGACCCTGGCCCCTGGTATCCAGAAGTTAAACCACAAATTGTGCAGGTTGGTTCAAACACACTTGCAACCCTTAGTTCGGTTTCGTTTTGATAGTCTTTGAGGAACTTGTCAATACCATAACGGGATTGGTACTCCTCCCTGACGGGAGGAAGTTCTGAAAGCATTTGAAGATCTCTCTCAGAGGGGGGCAGGATTGAGTCATAAAAATCTGGCAGCCGGATATGTTCTTCTTGATCCTTGAGGGTACTCAAGGCCCAATTCAAGCGCCAGGCGGCATTGGGGAATAGAGACCCGCCAAGTCCTGAATGAACATCCATTGCCGCAGTTTGGACGGATAATTCAACATAACATATACCCCTAAGGCCCAGGTATTGCAGGGGAATATCACGGTGATCTACTCCTCCAAATTCCCAGATACAGGCATCGGCAGCCAATAATTCCTGGTGAGTCTCAACGAATTGGGGAAGGTGAACGCTGCCGATTTCCTCTTCTCCTTCCAGGATGAATTTAACGTTGCAGGGCAGGTCACCATAAACATTAAGCAGAGCGTCAATCGCAAATAATCTGCTGGTAAAATGACCCTTATCATCGCTAATCCCCCGCCCATAAATTTTACCCTCTCGTTCCTCTGGTTCAAACGGAGGAGAAGTCCACAAGTTAAATGGTTCCGCGGGTTGAACGTCATAATGATTATAGATCAACAGGGTTTTATCGATGATTCCTTGTCGGTGAGCAATCACCACGGGATAACCCTCTGTTTCGTATAAATCAGCTTCAAA
Organism: Anaerolineales bacterium; assembly: GCA_021108255.1. Taxonomy (GTDB): domain Bacteria; phylum Chloroflexota; class Anaerolineae; order Anaerolineales; family UBA11858; genus B10-G9. The sequence goes on from JAIORG010000184.1 coordinate 16,406, forward strand.
TCCCCTGGCTTTAAGCATATCCTTCACCATCTGAGCAGTTTCTGTCATTCCCAGGTTTTGAGCAGCTACGCTGGGTTGAGCGCAGAGGGTTTTTAGTTCATTTAAGCTGGAGTGCAAATTGGATTCCAGGTAATTATCAACAGCGGTGAAATCGGTCATTGGTTTACTCCTGCAGCATGGCTTCAATTCTGGCGACGATTAAATCTAACGCTACAGTGTTATATCCACCTTCCGGGATAATCACACTGGCGTAGCGTTTTGAAGGTTCTACAAATTCAAGATGCATGGGGCGGACAGTCTCCAGGTATTGATTTATTACAGACTCAGTTGTCCGTCCACGCTCTTCGATATCTCGTTTTAGCCGTCGAATAAAGCGGATATCCGCATCGGTATCTACGTAAATTTTTAGGTCAAATAAATCCCGGAGGTTTGGCTCGACAAAGATCAAAATACCTTCAATTACAATAATGGGTTGGGGGTGGATAGTTATCGTTTCCTGGTTGCGGGAGTGGGTCTTAAAATCATAGGTGGGGAGCTGGATGGTTTCCTGGTTTCGGAGTTTTGTTATGTGTTCAATTAATAGCTCAGTTTCCAGAGAGGAAGGGTGATCGAAATTGACCTGGGCTCGTTCTTCCTGGGTGAGGTCGGTTTGATCACGATAATAGGCATCATGGGGTAAAAAGGCGATTTTTTCATGTCCGACAGTCTTCAGGACGTAGTTGGCGACGGTTGTTTTTCCTGAACCTGTACCACCGGCGATGCCAAATACTAGAGAGGTTTTTTTGTTTATCATTATGAAGTATTATACTTGAAGGAAGCAGGATTTATGGGCTAAATAAGTTCATCTGAAAGTAATTAAGGTTCGATTTTGATAATTTTCTGTCATGAAATTCAATGGGTGGTTAATTGGATAGTTAACTTTTAACTGGGTTACAACTTTAACGCAGTTTTGCCGTAATATAGATAATGAAATTTACAAAGGAGGAACGGTTGATGAATAAATCAACTTTGTTGTTAGTCCTGGTTGGGATGGCTGTGATCCTTGCTGCCTGCACTGCAGGTCCAAATCAACTGCGAAATATACCAGATGAAGATGGTGACGTGGCAGGTTTTTGGTCTGGGATCTGGCATGGTTTGATATCCCCCATTACATTCATTCTGTCTTTATTTTCCAAAGCCATCTATGTGTTTGAAGTGCATAATAATGGCGGTTGGTATACCTTTGGATTCCTGGTGGGCGCTTCGATGACCTTTGGCGGCAGCGGTGGCGGAGCTGCCTGCAGAAGCAAGAGACGCGGCTGATTTGGGACTGCTAGGCACAGGCCTGATAACTGCTTTATGGGAGAAAACTTCCTGAATTGTGGAAAACGGCATGCCTGCAGCGATAGAAAAGACCAGGTTGACTGAAAGGATTGTGCCACTCAGCATCAGTCTGGTTGGATTTATTCTGGCGCGTTATTCATAAAACCCTGCTGAGATAAATAGTCCAATATCTTCCGCGAATAAGCCTGGTGGGAAGATTTGTTATATTTTACGGTGGTATAAAGTTGAGCCAGATTTACCACACCGCTTTCCTGGATTAATGTTTTTAACCGCTTGGATTGCATATAACGCTTCCAGCCTGCTACTTCTCTCTTCTCGTAAATGTCCAGGATTTCTGCATCGCTGATTGATCGATACTTTTCTTGATGAATTAGTCCGGACGCTGGCAACCGGTCTCTTAGATCAGGGTCTTCCGCCGGATACCCAAGCGAAAATCCAGTCACGGGTATCACGTTTTTTGGAAGGTCTAATATTTCTCCAATTTGATCCGCGTTGGAAAAGGTGCTTCCCAGATAACAGATTCCCAGACCTTTCGATTCTGCGGCCAGTGCGACTGTCTGAGAAACCAGGACAGCATCAATTGCCGCAACCATGAAGCTGAAATAATTGTCAAAGTTATCCGGCGCATCGCTAAGGGCAAGCCAGCGCCGCATACGGTGGAAATCAGCACAGAAAGTCAACAGGACTGGAGCATCAACTACCATGGTTTGTTGTAAATGAGGTACCAGGAGTTGTTCCCGCAAACTGGGATCACGGGTGACAACGATTGAATAGGTTTGCATATTGCCAGAAGATGAAGTCCGGATTCCGGCTTCCAGAATTTCATCCAGGAGATCTTTCGGGATTGGGTCTGATTTATATTCACGAATAGAGCGGTGTTCATGGATTTGTTCAATCACATTCATGGTTTTTCTCCGGGATTTTTTAGCTTTCTAATACATAGAAGAAGTATACGATAAAACACTGGCTGTTATTTGGGATTATTTTCATGGTGGAAATAAAATTTTCTCTTGGGGTATACTGAGAAAGATTACTATGGAAAAATCTAATAAATCGAAAAGTTCTAAGGAATTTAGGGCTAACTCTCTATTGCTCATTACCGCTGTAATCTGGGGCGGTGGTTTCGTGGCGCAACGGCTGGGGATGCAGGAATTGGGACCGTATATTTTCAACGGATTCCGGTTCCTGGTTGGCGCCCTGACGCTGGTTCCAATAATTGTCATCAGGAAAAATAGAAACCCGGGGAATAAGGCTGATTTCAAGAGAACACTTTTAATAGGAAGTGCAGCGGGATTATTCCTGTTCTTCGGAGCCACTTTTCAACAGCTTGGATTGGTCTACACCACAGCTGGAAAAGCAGGATTTGTAACCGGATTATATGTCATCATAGTGCCTCTTCTGGGGATGCTTTGGGGAGACCGAGCGCCTGTTCAAACCTGGTTGGGCGCAGTATTTGCTGTAGTTGGATTATATTTTCTCAGCGCAACCCAGGGATTAAAACTTGATCAGGGCGATAGTTATGTGTTGTTGGGGGCTTTGTTCTGGGCTGGACATGTCCAGTTTATTGCCAGATTTTCACCGCGAGTTGATCCAATCCGATTATCATTTGTTCAGGCTTTATTCACCTCTTTGATCAGTTTTGGGATTGGCTTTTTCGTTGAGGAATTTCAACTGCAGCAGATTTTAGCAGTCGCGATTCCTATCCTTTATGGAGGAGTGATTTCCATCGGACTTGCCTATACTTTACAAGTGATTGCTCAGCAAGATGCTAAACCTGCTCATGCTGCAATTTTGCTCAGTCTTGAGTCCGTATTTGCGGTATTCTGGGGCTGGCTGTTAATTGGGGAAGTTCTCACTCCCAGGGCATTGTTTGGCAGTTTTCTGATGTTAGGGGGAATGACGATTTCTCAGGTTTTAGGAAAAAGAGTAAATTGATTGGTAATCAGTTACAAAAATTAAAAAAGTATTAGATTTCTTTTTCCAGACGTACACAGATGCAAGGATATCCCGCATTGTCGCTTTTGTACCGGTTAACTTCAATAAATCCTTCACTTTGATACAAATTTACCGCGGGAGAATTACCTGCCAGGGCGATTGTCCAAGCCTTTTCCTTAATAAGCTTAAGTCCTTCTTTTAGAAGCTCACGGCCTATACCCTGCTTGTAATAATCCGGATGGATATATAACCATCCGATATATCCTTCATCCACCCCAATAAACCCAGCTACCCGGTCATTTGAAACCGCGACTATTTTTTGGCAGAGTTTGAGGTGTTCGACTTCCTTATCTTCTTCAATGGGGACAAAAGCTCTTGGATCACAAGAGCCGGCTAATTCATCAGGCCTCGCCAGGTCGTGAATCTGGCAGATTGATTGCCAATCTGCAGGTTGATAGGATCGGATAATGAAATTTCGTTTTGTTATCACGGATTTGATCTAATTTTGTGAAGCACGATTGACGTTTAACCAGGACCGGTTTCTTCTACCGCATTTGTGCCGTAGATAGCAGGAACCCATTTCTGACTGGTAATTGGGGGACGTTTGTATCCCGGGTCCCGCTGTCTGGGAGGCAGTTCAATCGGATCGGGGGTTAAATCCTGGTAATTAATCAAGCTGAGCATATGGCTGATGCAGTTTAATCGGGCATGGCGTTTAATGTTTGCGTCCACCACGTGCCAGGGAGCTTTCTCGGTGTCTGTATACATAAACATGGCATCTTTTGCCCGGGAATACTCTACCCACCTTGATCGGGATCCCAAATCCATGGGACTCAACTTCCAGCGTCTGACTGGATCATTGTTGCGGACTCGGAAGCGGCGTTCCTGTTCCTCATCGCTTACCGAAAACCAATATTTTATCAATTGAACCCCGGAACGAACCAGCATTCGTTCGAATTCCGGACAGGTGCGCATAAAATCTCTGTATTCATCATCGGTGCAGAATCCCATTACCCGCTCTACTCCCGCCCGGTTGTACCAACTGCGGTCAAAGAGAACCATTTCACCAGCGGTGGGAAGATGCTGTACATAACGTTGAAAATACCACTGTTGTTTTTCTTTGTCAGAGGGAATACCAAGAGCAACCACACGAACAATACGGGGATTAAGTCGCTGAGTGATTCTTTTTATCACTCCCCCTTTTCCCGCTGCGTCCCTGCCTTCAAAGATTACACAAACCTTTAAACCCTGCTCTTTGATCCAGTATTGGAGCTTGACCAGCTCTTGCTGCAAGTTTGCCAACTCCCGGTTGTAATGGGTTGATTTGAGTTTGCCTTGGGATGTGTACTCCAAAGGTACCTGGTCTTCTGACATCTTATGCTCCTTTTTGGTTCAAAGATTCCGGGAGGGGAATCCCGGATTAAGCAGAGTGGGGTCGATTGAAAAGGTCACTATAAATATATCCAATCCGGTTCTATACGTCAACTGATAAATAGAGGTTTGGATGATTTAATTGAAGGTAACCAGGGAAATTAAGAGAGCCACCGATGGGAATTGAACCCATAACCTATCGCTTACGAAGCGATTGCTCTACCCTTGAGCTACGGTGGCATGCAGATGATTTAGTTGACGGCAGAAATTATACCAGCTATCATACGTGGGTGAGAAGGGACCCGCCAGGGTCAACATGGCCTGGAATCTCGGATAAGATAAATCGGAGGATTACTTGAGAATCGCAGTTATTTCATACCACACCTGTCCCCTGGCGACTCTGGGAGGAAAACATGCAGGCGGCATGAATGTTTATGTGCGTGATCTATCTCGATATCTTGGCAGAAAAGGAATTCAATTGGATGTGTTCACTCGCTCGCAAGATGAACATGTTCCACATGTACTGCACGATTTAGGTTTTGGGAACCGAGTTGCTCATATCACTGCCGGTGCGGAACACCCGCTGCCCAAAGCGGAACTGGCCTGCCTTGTCCCGGAATTTGCCGATCAAATTCTGGATTTTACCAGGAAAAAGGATCTTAAATACGATTTGATCCACAGCCATTATTGGATGTCTGGGCTGGCAGCAGAGAAATTAGCAGAGCATTGGCAGGTCCCAATAATCCAAATGTTTCATACCCTTGGAAAGCTGAAACAAAGGGTTGCTCAAAATGCAGAAGAGGCAGAGGGGGAGTATCGAATTAATGGTGAAAACCGGGTAATTTCAATCGCGGATAAAATCATTGCTTCTACGTCAACTGAAAAAGCTCAACTTGAGAGTTTGTATGGAGCGGAACCCGGCAAGATAGAAATAATTTCCCCCGGTGTTGACTTGAGCCGTTTTTACCCCATTCCGCCTGATGAGGCAAAGGAATATGCCGGTATACCACAGGACGAAAGAATGCTGTTATTTGTCGGCAGGATTGAGCCCTTAAAAGGAATAAGGACATTATTGCGGGCAATCTGCTATCTGCGAGAGAACGGCGGGGCAAAGGAAAACCTTTGCCTGGCTGTGATCGGTGGAGACCTGGAAGACCATGATGGTAAAGAATCAGAGGATATGCGTCTCTTAAATCAATTGCGGAAAGAGTATGGCCTGCAGGATATGGTCACTTTCCTTGGCAAACAGAGCCAGGATTCTTTGCCATATTATTATTCTGCTGCTGAGATGGTGATTATGCCTTCCCATTACGAATCTTTCGGGATGGTTGCCCTGGAAGCGATGGCTTGCGGCACACCGGTAATTGCCTCTCTGGTCGGGGGATTGATCCACCTGGTTGAAGATGGCGTAACTGGTTATCATGTCCCGGTGGATGATCCAACTGCGCTCAGCGAGAGAATATCCGGACTGCTGGAGGATAAGGCGCTGCGCTACCGGATGGGCCATGATGCTTTTGCTTTTGCAAAGAAATTTGGCTGGGAAGATATCACCGAACGCATGATCCATCTTTACCGGGAATTGCTTAACGCCTCAAGCTGATGAATAAAATTATATATAAACCTCCGAGGTTTTAGAAACCTCGGAGGTTTATTTGTTTAACCAATACTTCCAGCGGCTCTCCCTGCCGCCCAACCTGTCGAAAATGCGGCCTGCAGGTTGTAGCCTCCGGTATCAGCATCTACATCCAGGATTTCCCCGGCAAAGTATAACCCTTGAATTAATTTGGATTCCATGGTCTCTGGATTGACTTCAGATGTATCCACTCCGCCGGCAGTGATTATGGCCTGGTCAAACCCTTTATGGCCGGAGATTACAAATTGGAAGTCATCTTTGAGCCAGGATCGAAGATGTTTTCGTTCCTTGCTGGATAGCTGGCTGATTTTTTTATCCCTGGGAATCCCTGTTTGCTCAATACAGACCGGGATCAGTTTTTTGGGAAGCAGGTCTTCAAGAAGAGAGCTAAATTGTTTCCGGCCCTGAGCTTGAATTTCTCTCAAGAGGCGAGAATCGAGAGCTGACTGATCCAGGGCTGGTTTTAGATCAATTTTAATTACAACCTGATGTCCTTCTTCAAGATAGTTCACAATTTGGCGGCTCAAGGTTAAGATCACCGGTCCTGAAAGACCAAAATGAGTGAACAGCATTTCTCCGAACATTTGGTTAAGTTTCTTTTCATTTACCCAAACACTGATAGTAACGTTCTTTAAACTCAAACCCTGTAATTTTTGAGCGGTATCTCCCGGCGTAAGCAGCGGAACCAGGGCAGGGCGGAGGGGCTTGATCTTGTGTCCAAATCGCCTGGCAAAAGCATATCCATCCCCGGTGGATCCTGTGCCGGGATATGCTTTCCCGCCAGTTGCCAGGATTACAGCTGATGCCTGGTATGTTTGGTTTTCTGTCACGACCTGATGGATTTTTCCTCTCTGGATGATTAGATCAGTCACGGCTGTGCCTGTAATTAATTCCACACCCGAATTCTGTAACCAGGAAATCAGTATTTCAAGGACATCCCGGGCTTTTTCGCTTTCAGGAAAAACTCGTCCACCGCGTTGAACTACTGTTGGTAGCCCCAATTCAGCAAAGAACCCCCGCAGTTCATCCGTGAAATAACGGTAAAACAACTGAGTTAAGAATAGGCCGCCTTTGTTAAAATGTCCCAGCGCTTCCTGAACAGGAGCAGTATTGGTCAGGTTGCAGCGGTTTTTCCCCGTGAGCAGCAATTTCCTGCCCGGGGATTTCATTTTCTCAAGCAGAAGAACTTTTTTTCCCAGAGACGCAGCTTGCCCGGCAGCAATTAATCCGGCAGGTCCGGCGCCAATAACTATCACATCGTAATGGAGCATGGTCTCCTTAGTCAGGGGTGGGGGTGGAATCCACCAGACTTTAGATAAAGTGTAACATTTCCTTACTCATTAGTCAGCCAAAATCTCTGGGAATAACTGCGGGCAGGGTTGAAAAACCACTAAAAATGGAAAAATTGGCAGAAATTCTTATCAAAAGGACAAGAAAATTCAATAAAAGATTAATATTTAGACAATAAATGCCTAAAATCCTTAAATTGGTACTTGACAAACTAAAGAAAATTGATACAATGTTCACATAAGTTGATATTGCAATCAAAATAATTGATTTGGAGGAAGAAATGATTACGACAAATTACGCAGAATGTAAAGCTTATCAAAATGAGCTAATTAGACAAGCAAAACATGGACGTCTTTTGAAGTCCGCAAAGCGCAGCCAGGAGAAAAACTTAAGTTTGAAGAAAATTATTCAACGAGTTTTCCAGGCGCAGAAGCAGACAGTTCGAGGTTTGGAATATGACACTTTGTAAATCCTTGAGCCGGAACCTTCTAGATGAGACCGCTGATGAAGTGATAGATCAGCGGTCTTTTTTTGTTTGACATCTATAAGTTTTCAGATTAGAATATTGAATGTCCGGAGAAAACCTGCAGTTTAACAACAGAATACAGCAAAGGTGCCTGTATTCCCGAAAGGGAAGGATTAAAGGCGAAGTCTGTGAGAATCAGACGCTGACCCGCAACTGTAATTCGATTATCCTTCAAGAAATCGATAAGCCAGGTCGACCGCCATTGCTGTCCGTTCATGATACTCTCGCGGTAAGGAGGTGTGAACTTGGTTAAGTAAAATTAATAACCGATGTGCATTCCCTGTCCGAGACAGGGATTTTTTGTTTAATAATAAGCTATCAGTTACATTTGAGGAAAATATGAATAAAACAATATTAAGAATCAGTAGTTTGGTAATAATTCTTTCGTTACTGCTGGCAGGGTGCGGGACTTCGACGCCAGTAGAACCTACATCCGTACCACCGGAACCCACATCTGCGCCAGTGGAACCTACCAATGTGCCTGATACACCGGTTCCAACAGAAGAACCAGAACCAACTCCTATGGTTGTTACTGACGATCTAGGAACGGAAATTATCCTGGAAAAGCCAGCGCAAATAATTGTTTCTATTTCACCTAACCTGACTGAAATTCTATTTGGGATCGGCGCCGGAGATCGACTGGTTGGGAGGGATTCCAATTCCCAATTTCCAGAAGAAGCGCTGGAGGCTGCAGATTTAGGCGGCATGTGGGATGGAATTCCCGTTGAAGATATCCTGGCCCTGGAACCGGATTTGGTTTTGGCTGGAGAAATATATGCTGCTGATGCAATTCAGGAGCTGCGGGATTTAGGATTGACCGTGTATTGGCAGGAAAACCCGGAGGATTTTGACGGTTTATTTGAGAATATAAAAGATATTGCAGTACTCACCGGAACAGAGGATGAGGCACTAGCCCTGATTATTTCTCTTCAGGAACGAGTTTCTGCACTGGAAGGAAAATTGGAAGGGGTTGAGAATTTACCACTGGTCTTCTATGAATTGGACGCATCTGACCCTGCCAATCCCTGGACTACTGGCGCGGGAACCTTTATTTCCTATATCATTAATAAAGCCAAAGGACAAAACCTGGGTGATGCTTTAGAAGGCGAATGGGTGCAGATTAGCTCAGAAGAGCTTGTCGCTCAAAATCCAGAGTATATATTGCTCGCAGATGCGCTGTATGGAATTACTCCAGAGAGTGTAGCAGAACGGGCTGGATGGAGTGAAATTTCTGCAGTAATAAACGGAAACCTGCTGCCTTTCGATCCGTTTATCCTCAGTGTCCCTGGACCGCGGCTAGTAGATGGCTTTGAACAGCTAGCAGAGATAATCCATCCTGAGTTATTCGGTAATTAATTGATAAAAAAACGTTCTTTCCTGATAGTTTCCGGAATGCTGGTATTGGCATTTGTGTTGAGTATTGCCCTGGGGGCAGTAACCATTCCTCCAGGCAATGCTCTCCGGATTCTATTGGGAAAACTACCCTGGTTTGAAATTTCTGGAAATTGGCCCGAGTATTTTGAAACAATTCTTTGGGAAATGCGGCTGCCGCATACTATCCTGGTTGCTCTTACCGGCGCGGCTCTGGCAGGAAGTGGAGCGGCTTTTCAGGGATTGTTCAGGAATCCACTTGCTGATCCATACCTGATTGGGGTCGCTTCTGGCGCTGGATTGGGTGCAATTGCGATAATGTCTTTCTCTCAGGCAGGTAAATACCTGGTTCCGATAGGTGCGTTTATCGGTGCCTTGGGAACAATTTATGCAGTTTATGCTTTAGCAAAAGTAGGGCGTATTGTTCCGCTGACAACATTGATCCTGGCTGGAGTAGCAGTCGGATCTTTTGCTTCAGCTTTGACTTCGTTTTTGATGCTCGTTTCGGATCAAATGATTCTGCAGGCAATGAGCTTTCTATTAGGCGGTTCAACGGTAGCCGGATGGGAGCCGTTGAAGATTGCTTTTCCATATTTAATAGCTGGTATGACTATGCTGGTTATAAGCGGACATTCATTAAATGTGCTTCAATTTGGTGAGGAGCAGGCCCAGCAGTTAGGACTGCCCGTTGAAAAAGTTAAAATATTGATTATTGTGGCGGCGTCCCTGACCACAGCAGCTGCCGTTTCTTTTTCTGGTGTGATAGGGTTTGTTGGCCTGGTAGTTCCCCATGTAATCCGGATGGTTTGGGGTGGAGATTACAAGAAACTGATACCTTTATCTATCCTGGGAGGAGGTTTTACTTTGCTGATATCGGACCTGGCCGCGCGAATTGTGATGGCTCCCCGCTCATTGCCGGTTGGAATAGTGACAGCGCTGGTTGGTGCGCCGTTTTTCCTCTGGATCCTGAGAAGGGCAAAGAGAGAGGTGTTCTGGTGAGATCTGGAAATCAAGGGAACCCCGTTCTAGATATCAGGTCTTTGTCTGCAGCATACGGGGAAGTTACTGCGCTTGACAGGGTGTCCATTTCAGTGAACCGTGGGGAAATATTGGGATTAATTGGTCCTAATGGCGCTGGAAAATCAACATTGATCAGGGTTGTAAGTGGAATCCTGAAAGCAAAAGCTGGAGAAGTCCTGTTAAATAAACAGAATATCACTTCCTACACGCCATCTCAACGGGCTCGTGTGCTCGCGGTCGTTCCGCAGGCTCGCCAGCTCGGGGGAGCATTTTCTGTAGAGCAGGCGGTGCTGCTGGGAAGAACAGCCTATCTGGGCTTCCTTGGCAAACCCAGTAAACTGGATCTGGAAAAAACATACTGGGCGATGGAACAAACAGAAGTGACCCATCTCTCCGAGAGGAAATTGGCAGAAATTAGTGGAGGAGAACAACAGAGAGTGCTGCTGGCCAGAGCGCTGGCACAGGATACACCAGTTCTGCTTCTGGATGAACCGACCAATCATCTTGACCTTAAGTACCAGGTAAATTTACTCACTTTGTTGAAATCGTTGGTTAATAAGCAGAATTTGACAGTATTGATGGCAATGCATGACCTCAACCAGGTTTCCGGCACTGCAGATCGAGTTGCCTTGCTGGTAGATGGTTGTTTGCATTCAATTGGCAAACCAGAGGAGGTTCTTACACCTGAGAACATTAATGAAACCTATCAAACTAAGGTGGAGAGCTTTAACCATCCCCGCACAGGTAAACACTATATTTTTCCGATGATGTAATTTCTGAAATATTAAAAATGAAAAGATAGCGCCAGAGAAAGATAATTTCTGGCGCTATCTAGTTATTTGGTTGCTTTGTATATTAACGGGTTTATGATCTACTATTTAGCGGGTTGGGTCCCAACTCGCGGATGCGTTCCGTCATTTCTTTTGCAGCATCTGCAAAAGATTTTCCCTGGCCGCCGGACATAAAGTACATATTCAATCGGTCTCCACCGAGGCCGATTGAATCGAGTATTTTCTTCGTATATTCCACCTTGAGCTCACCACGCTCATTCCCCCGGACGTGATGGCAATTACCCTTCGGGCAGGCGATAATGTAAACACCGTCTGCGCCGTCCTCGAAAGCTTTTAATATATACTTTGTGTCGGCCTTCCCGGTGCAGGGCAGTTTAATGAGTTTCACATTAGCTGGATACTCAATGCGGAGGGCGCTGGCAGTGTCAGCTGCCATATAGCCGCAGTAGATACACATAAAGGCGGTTATTTCAGGCTCAAATATTTTTGTGGTCATAATTCTACCCAGCTTCCCAAGACGGGGAATCCCGGGACCATAATTTGATCGTCTGTGTAATTTAATAACTGGATTGCATTGGCGGGGCACTCTGTTGAGCAGGTACCGCAGCCGTGGCAGAGAGTGGGTTCAATGTACGCCGCTCCGCCTAGTTCTCCCACACCGGTAAATTGAGAGTCTATGTAGGGAATTTCAAACGGACAGGTCCGGGTGCATGTTAAACAGCCGACGCATTTTTCCGGATCTACAACCGCGATCGTGCCGCCAAAATGAAAAGGATTTTTACCCAGAATGGTTGTTGCCCGGCCAGCAGCTGCTTGTGCCTGGCTTATACTCTCTTCAATGAATTTTGGATAATGGGCAATACCGCAGATAAAGATCCCTTCTTCCATAAAATCCATGGGACGCATTTTAATATGGGCTTCCAGGAAAAAACCTTCATTTGAAATCGGAACTTTAAGCAGGCTGGCAAGTTCTATTGTCCCTTTTGAGGGCTGAATAGAAGTGCTGAGAATCAGCAGATCCGGGTGCAGGACCAGCTCGCGGTCCAGCATCTGTTCTTTCATTTTGATTTCAATATTTCCTTCAACTTGTTCCACCTGGGGTGGATATTGATCATCGTAGCGGGCAAATACTATCC
>JAIORG010000162.1 GCA_021108255.1 Anaerolineales bacterium
GGAACATTTCATATACAGCAGAAAGATAGGGTCCTGCTTCCATCTCAATGCCCGTGTATCCTTCCCGGTAAAAGACATCCATATATGACCGGTTTTGGAGGAATGTTCCCCGGACAGTTACTGCTTTTTGATTATCAAGCACTGTCCCATAGACCAGGTAAGGCCGTACATCCCTGGCTTCAAACGCTCTCGGGCATAAATAGGTATTTCTTGAGTGTTCATCATGAACTACATAGGGAATCATGACATCACCGACTACGCCATTCAGCGTTGCTGCTTTTCCAAGGCTGTAAACACCCAGAACTTTTCCGGCATTTTCAGCCACTTCCATCAGGATATTGTACGCAGCCAATCCCAGCGGATAATCAATATTCAAGATCAGCGCATTGCTGTTTTTTAAAAATCCCAGATCTCCCAGATCACTTTTAACTCTTTCATCCATCCACTTCGGAATAAGGTCCGAGATACGGATGACTTGAGCATCCACATCAAAGGAGTGTTCGCTATTAATCCTTTGAATACCACAGGCCACTTCATGGTCGTTTCTGCGATTATAAATCTTTTCACTATTGGGTTGCTGGAGATATTTTTTTAATGCGTAATACCAAAAATTCTCCCTGCTTGAGGGCACATCGTGAGTTTGGATCTGACGCCACTCGTCAATTAACTCCTGTTGGTCCGAATCAATGAGATATTGATTAATTTCCTTTTGACTCTTTATAGCAAAACCAGATAACAGGTTTACAAAACTATGGGTATTGCTGGATATGAAGTAAATCGGCTGGGTCAGCAGATCGGGTACTCTCTCAGCAATATTACTCCACCAGGAATTGGTCGCCCTGTTGTACTCGATCAGTGAGCCGTTTAATAATTGCACCTGGAAAAAGCGCTCACAATTTTTGATTTCCTGAACACGTTTGACAAAATCATTTCCACTGATAGCTCGCCAGCGGGTGAGATCGCTGACAGACATCATTAAGCCTTCCGCAAGGTTATACCAGGCATCGCTTTGTTTATGCGCTTCTGCAAGATCAATATCGTCCGGCAGATGCTGCAGCAGCCGGTGGAGTTTATTCCACTCAATTTGATAGGCAGTCAGCAAGGGAATGACATCGTCTATATCCGACCGACTGGCAACAATACAGGCAAGGATTTGTTTTTCCGAGTTGAAAAAACAACGCCTGCGCCGAGCCTTCCCATTTACCTGTTCCCAGGACCAAACATCTCCCATCCCCGCTTCCCGGAAGATTGTGCCGCTCTGCCCCAGGACAATCTCTTTGGTTTCTCTTATACAATCTGGAAGTCTTAATAAGGCATAGATGAAGGCTGTCATATCGGGAGCGCGATCCCTGGCATGCTGGTGAAGCAGCGAGTTCATCCCGGAGTGAACTTCCTCTAAAGTAAGGATCTGGACAGCATCCGATGTCCGCAAAAGCGAATAATAGGTCCGGAGATAAAGTTCTACCTCCTCTGAAGCAGTATATGGTACGGTTCTTTCCATAAAGGATAACCCTCAAGTTCTTTCTGTGTAATCCTCCCGCTCCGGGAGGTTCAAATTGTAGTCCTCTAGAATTGATTTATATTGCTGTTTAAGTTCCTCAATGTCCAATCCCATCTCAGAGAGGGAATATGAATTGCCGCCAGTAAAATTCCTTGATTTAATTGTTTCCTCTTCCATTATTTTATGATATTCAGCAGAGAATTCAAATCCAAATTGTTCGTAAATCCGTTCAATTTCCCTTTTCGGATTGCTGACCAATTTTCTAAAATCAACCACCAGATAACGGTCCGGAGGCAATGTCGATAACTGCTGATGAGGATATTGGTACCAATGTTTGGCATGTTCCTCCAAGATATCCACCAGCGGATAAGATTCTTCAGGGGTCCCATATGCCCGCCAGTTATTTGCCCAGAGATTAACCGTGGAAGGAATCATCTGTTCTGGAGGCCGGACAAGATTAATGAATTTCGCGTTCGGAAAAAACTCCTTTATCGTTTCAACAGCAGGCGAGAAATCAGGATTCTTGGAGATATATTGTTTTCCCGGGTGCAGAAACATTTGTCTTTTTATTACATCCCGATAATAAGTGAATTCTTTTCTCCGCTGTGCATCAGGAACCATTTGGTCATAATATATATATTTTTTTGCCAATTCGGGAAAAGGAAATGCTGCAAATAAATTGTAGGAAGACCAGATATGGTAAAACACCTGGGAATCTTGTTCATAGGTAAACATCCCGGTTTTATGCATTGCGTAAATATCATTCAGAGATCGATCAAAAGCGTCAACAAATTTTCCTATTGGATTCCCAATTCGACGGCTGATTCGATTGAGCAGGCGTATAAACCATCGCTGGGTTATTGCGGGAGAAAAATATATCTCCCAGGCTTTCAAGCAGGTAAATTGCTGATCACGAAGCAATAATCGGTGCAAGAATGTAGACCCAGAACGGTAATTTCCAATAATAAATACTGGGTCTGGATATTGAACTTGTTTAAATTCAGAAAAAATCAAGTTATCAAGATAATACCCAAGACGAATATAAATATTCCAGATCGGATATGCAAAAAAAAGGAATAACATCAGGGAAATCCGCTTTCCAGATAACCTTCCTGGTGTTCCTTTCGATCGGAAAAAACTGTAATAAAAATAAATCAGGTAATAACGAATATTAAACGGCATAAATATTAATGGTTTCTATCTTATAAGACACGTTCCCGGTTACCTCCCGCAGGATTTTATTTCAGAAGGTCAAAGAGATCCCGGGGACGAGTGATTTTGTATATGATGGAATAGGTAATTGTCATGATGCCAAACCCAATCATGGCCAGGAATAGCATAACAATCAACTCCGCATATAAATCAGGAGCCCATGACACGCCTCCCCGAATTTCATAGGGAACTTTAACCCAATTCTTGGTTTTATTTGCTTCGACGAGCAAATTTGCCCCGGCATAGGACATAATCGCGATCAAACCCATCAATAAAAACCCAATTCCCCGCCAAATTGGGTGGACCCCTTCTTCTGCGTCTTTGACATCCCTTTGGTACTGCTGATATCGACCCATTTAAGCACCTTCTTTTTGACTAGCTTTTTCAATTGCACTAACAATTTTATAATAACCAGTACAGCGGCACAAATTTCCAGAGATCGCAGTGTGGATTTGAGCTTGGGATGGTTGAGAATTTTCTTCCAATAGTTTGGCGGCAGACATGATGAACCCCGGCGTACAATATCCGCACTGAACTGCACCTTCTTCGATGAAAGCTTCCTGAACCGGATGAAGATGGTCTTCATCAGCTAATCCTTCAACCGTGATAATTTGGGCTTGATGTGCTCTCGGCGCAGGAACTAAACAGGACATGACTGCTTTTCCATCCAGGAAGACAGTGCAGGCACCGCATTCTCCCTCTTCACAGCCAACCTTTGACCCTGTCAGACCGGCATAATCTCTTAGAAGGTGAACTAAGGTTGTTTCATGCCCTTTTTCAAAAGTATATTCTTTTCCGTTGATTTGAGTGATGATCGGGGCTTTCCCCGCAATAAGTGGATTGCTTTCTAGAACAGACAAGTCAGTTTCACTAGCTTTACCCCACAACAGGACAGGGTTTTCAGGCAGCCGGCCAGCCTGCTCTCCCTTTAACAACGCAGTCAAGCCTCTCTTCACAAGGACACGGGTGATCTCCCGCCGGTAAGCAGCAGATCCCCGGATATCATCGATGGGGCTGGCTGCATCCATGGCAAGTTTTGCAGCTTCGTCAATAGTATCAATGGATAGCTTCTCACCTATCAAATATTCTTCTGCTTTCTCTGCATGGATTATGGTAGGCGCAACTGCGCCGAGGGTGATCCGGGCGTCACTGATCAGGTCACCATCCATGGAAAGTATAACTGCCATGTTTACCAGGGAAATAGCCTGGGCTTTTCGAAGTCCAAGTTTGAGATAAATTCCTCGTTGATCAGGACTCATTTTTGGAAAGATCACTTCCCGGATAATTTCATCGGATCTTAATACGTGTTTTCTTACTCCGGTATAAAAATCCTTCAAAGATACAACCCGCTGACCTTCCAGGGACTGCAGAACCAGTTCAGCGTCCAGGGCGATCAACGGCACAATGGTATCATTTGCCGGTGATGCAGTCACAAGGTTGCCAACTATCGTTCCTGTATTCCGAATCTGGGGTGCTCCAACTTCCCAGGAAGCCAAAGCAAGAGGCAGCGCATGGTTGCGAATTAGCTCAGAAGCAACACATTGATTGTGGGTAACTGCTGGTCCCAGATGAATACGATCTTCCTGATCGAGGGTAATATTGCTGTACCCTTTTATTCGCGAGATATCAATCAGCGTCTGGATTTCTTGATGGTTTCCCTGACGCATTTCCAGGACTAAATCAGTGCCCCCAGCAATGATCCGGGCTTGTTTTTTTTCATCAGCCAGAATATTGAGCACCTGTTCAGTTGAAATTGCGTTGACGTACTCTTGCCACATAAATAAATTCTCCGACGTGTTCTTGATCAAACCCGGTTATTTTTTGGTGGAAAGGGAAACTCCTGTTCCTCCGCGCTTCGCCTGTAAAATTTCAGCCATTATACTCAATGCAATCTCTTCCGGCGTATCTGCTTGAATGTCCAGGCCTATCGGGGCATGAATCCGGTTTAGCTTGTCTTTATCAATACCAGAATCAATTAATTGCTTCTTGGTTAACTTCCACCGTCTTTGAGAGCTGATAACTCCAATATACGCTGTTGTCTCAGCCAGGATTTCCGGAAGCCCGGTGATGTCTACCTTGTTATTCCGGGTAGCTAATACGACTGTTGTTTGTTCAGAAAAAACATAACTTGAGGGTAAATCCTCAAGCTTACAGTGGATATAATCGTCTGCTTCAGGCACATATTCAGCTGAGCAAAACTCTTTCCTGTCATCGGAGAGGGTCACCCGGAAACCCATCCACTTCGCTAAGTGAACAACTGCCCGACCGACGTGTCCACCACCCACAACCACGATATCCTCAGGCTGTTCCAGCGGATCAATAAAAATCTCCAAGGTCCCTCCACAAATACCCGGATCGCCTTTATCCGAATTGACAAGATCATACGATAATATCTTTGACTCCCCGGATTGCAGTGCGTCGATTGCCTCCTGAATAACTCTTCCTTCGACTTCACCTCCACCGATTGATCCGACGATTTTTCCATCGGGATAAACCAGCATCTTGCTGCCTTCTTTTCTCGGAGTGGACCCTTTGGTTCTAATAACTGTACAAAGGGCGCCTGTAGTTCCCCTCCGGGCTATCTCTGCTAAAGAAGCAAGTACTTCATTCATAGGAAATCCCGTTCATCTGGATCAGGTTTCCAACAAACTTAAGATTACCGGCAAGAGCTGTTTCTTCCTGGAAACAACCCCTTTTGCAAAACGGGTCCCATCCGGACTGGCTGGATATGGCAAATCATCTAAATTTGGCGGTGGCTTGTTAATAATTAATCGGCTTGATCCCTGAACAACATCTGTCACCATTAATATCGTAAAGTCCAAGGCTCTGTTTACCCGCAGGCGTTCCAGGGCTTCTTTCAATTCATCCAAAAGTTTATTAACTTGATCCAGATTAGTCACTTCTGCCTGGGCAATTCCAAAATTCAAACCTCCGGATGAATAGGCTTTGGTGTCTGTGGTTACGATTTCATCCGGATCCCGGGTGGAGATACCGGCACCAGCTTGAAGCACTGATTCAGCAAAGGATTTTGTGGTCTCCCCTTTCAGGGGGCTGGTACCCGCAAAGGCCCAGCGGCCCAATCGCTCTGCTGCTCTCTCATCTCGGTCAGTTGTCGTGGGAGAAGTAAAGAACAAAGTATCTGAGAAAATTCCTGAAAGCAATATGCCGGCAATTTCTGCCGGGGCGCTCAAACCGGATTCTAAAATCCGCTCCGCTATGATTGTGCTGGTGCTGCCCACAATATCGGTTGTAAACCGGATTGTTGTCCGGGTAAAGGGATTGCCAAGCCGGTGGTGATCAATAATTTCCAACAATTCAGCCTCTTCCAGTGCTCCTACTGCTTGTTCTTTTTCATTATGATCAACAAGCACAACCCGGACGCGGGGCGGATTCAGGATATCCCTCTGGCGGGAAAGTCCCAGGTACTGTCCATCATCATCCACAACAAAAAAGTTGGAGCGTTCTTCTCGTAAGATCCGATTTACTGAATCCCGGATCCGGCTTCCGGATTTAAAATGGGGCACACCAGTATCAGCCGCCTCCAGGCTGGGCATTTCCAGCAATTCAGCAATGCTCATTTCCTGCCGTTTCAGATGAGGGCCAACCAGCTCTGCCATGAAGGAGAACAAGGTTGATCCGGTAATCAAACCGTAAGGAGTACCGTCCTCATTTACTATAGCCGCTACACCGCCAGTTCGACTTGCAATGTCCCAGGCATCTCTTAATGGTTTGTCCGGGCTGGTTGTATCTATTTTTTGAGTAACAGATTCAAAACGGGGAGATACATCTGTCAGCAGATAGGGGGCGTCCAATTTTAAACGGTCCAGCACCCAGGAAGTTTGCTGGTTTATTGATCCTGCTCTGGCAGCTACCGCATTCACACCATCCCGCTCCCGAAGCAGCCAGGCATATCCAATCGCAGATGCAATGGAATCAGTATCAGGGTTTACGTGCCCTATCACATAGGTAATCTTCTCCATAGACATTTCCCACCCATTTTCTGGTCTAAATATAAGTCAAAAAGCAATAATTAATGATTATTCACTAATATTAAATTATAACAGATTGATGAATATACCGCTTATTCAACAAAATATGATCCACTTATAAAAAACCCCAGGAAAATGGGCTTCCTAGGTGATTTTTCTGGCACATTTGCCTATTTTTTTCCAGTTAATTCCTGCCAGACCTTCTCTGGTGTAATCGGATTTTGATCGACATTAACTCCGCAAGCGTTAAATACCGCGTTTCCAACAGCAGGTGCAACCCCATCCATAGTTATTTCTGCTACTGCTTTCACACCAAATGGATGAGATGGTTCAAAGGTTTCAATGAACAGAGTCTCCAAAACCGGCATTTCGTGAGCCTCAAAGATATGATAATCTCTGAAATCCTTCTCCCGGGCTACCCCCAGCTCATCATAGACCATTTCTTCAGAAACAGCATATCCCAAAGCCTGGGTCATACCCCCTTCGACCTGCCCGGAAGCAGTGACCGGGTTGACTATTACACCAGCATCCACGGCCATTACCAAGCGATCAACTACTACTTGACCGGTCTCCACGTCTACTGTTACTTCAGCAAATTGAGCTGCGAATGGCGGCGGGGATACAGGGGACACAAACGATCCAACCGCCATAATTTGCTCCTGGTTGGCATGATGCAGGGAGTGCAGAGCGATTTCTTCCAGGGAAACTGCCTGTCCATTTGGCGCTATCGCACAGCTATTGGACAATTCAATTTCATCTGGATTAAAATCTACTTCCCCTGCCCTGGATTTTAAGATAAGAACTGCCCGATCCCTCATGCTATCTGCAACCTTATTGGCAGCATCTACGACAGCAGCGCCCGATATATAGGTTGTACTGGAAGCATACGCTCCCTTATCAAAAGGAGTAAAGTCAGTATCTGAAGAATAAACGATTATGTCATCCAGAGGGACTCCTAGAACTTCCGCCGCCATTTGAGCCAGAACTGTATCAGACCCAGTTCCC
This sequence comes from Anaerolineales bacterium, assembly GCA_021108255.1. GTDB lineage: Bacteria > Chloroflexota > Anaerolineae > Anaerolineales > UBA11858 > B10-G9. Next base: position 7,708 of record JAIORG010000162.1, read on the forward strand.
AGGTCTGTCGCACCAATGAGTAAGTTAAATGATCCATCATCATTTAATTTCAAACTTGCACCGCCCATATCCAGGTATGGAATGGCCGTACCCTGCATTACCAGGGCTGCGCCCAAACCGCGTTTCAAATATGGTGTCCCGGGAACATCTTGCCAATTTTTGTCAGACAGTTTCTGTTCCCAACCAATCGCTGCCTTTCCCCGTGAAACACATTCCTCTAACCCATTAGTCTGAATAATTTCCGGTACCGGGTCCCTGCCTTCACTCCAGGCGACACTGAAAGGATGAATTTCCCCTGCTCGGAGTGCATTTTTCATCCTGAACTCAAGGGGATCAAGATTAAGGGCATGAGCAATTTTTTCCATATGCCGTTCCAGCGGCCAGTAACCCTGCGGAACACCATAACCACGGTATGCACCAGAGGGAGGCGTATTGGTATACACGATGTCGGCGTAAAAACGGATATTTGGGGATTCCCGGTAAGGACCACTCCCTACGTAAAGCGCCATTGCCTTATGCCCGGTATTCCCGGTAACCGTTAGCGCATGAGCGCCGTTTGCGCCCGTGTCACTCAACGCATACATCTCATTAGCTGTCATCGTGCCATCTTTCTTAACCCCTGTTTTCATCCGGATCCGCATCGGGTGGCGGGACCGGGAAGCGATGAATTCTTCCTCCCGGGTGTAGACAAACTGAACCGGTCGTCCAGTAGCTATGGTTAAATGGGCAGCAACATCCTCAATCAGCAATTCCTGTTTTCCACCAAATGCGCCGCCAACCCGGGGTTTAATGACCCGGATGCGTTTTACCGGCAGCCCGATAACCGGTGCGATCATCCTCCGCACATGAAATGGAACCTGGGTGCTGGTTCGAATCACCAAACGGTCATCTTCATCCCAATAGGTAACCACAGCGTGCGGTTCAATATGTGCTGGCTGCACCTTGGGGACTTCATATTCTGCTTCGAAGATATGATCAGCATCTTTAAACCCCTGCTCCAAATCGCCAATATCAATCCTGATTTCGGCAGCCAGGTTTCTTTCAGGATCGGAATCAGCAAAGTTAACATATTCCTTTTCGTCGTGAATTACCGGCGCTCCTGGTTTCATCGAGTCCCGGGAATCAAAGATTGGGTCCAATAATTCATATTCAACTTCAATTTCTTTAGTTGCTCTTTCTGCTATTTCCTCAGATTCTGCGGCGACAAAAGCTACCCTGTCCCCCACAAATCGGACTTTATTGTCAAGAGAAAAACAATCTAGCGGACCTGGAATTGGATCCGACTGCCCGGCAGTTGAGTATACGACCCTCGGCAGATCCTTGTGAGTAAGAACTGCAGCTACTCCGGGGATCTCCAATGCCTTCTCTGTCCGGATAGACTTGATTAGGGCATGAGCGTGGGGGCTGAAGAGAACCTTGGCATACAACATATCTCGATGCTCGAAATCGGCAACAAAGGCGGGTTTACCCTGAACCAGTTTCACTGCGTCAACTTTCACTTTAGGTTTTCCAACCTGCTGCCAATCCTCCGGTTTGGTGCTCACTTTAAGTGTAGTGATCACTTTTTCAGCCGTTAAGGTTGTGCCATCAATAGACTGAACGGTTTTTTCCTGAGGAATGGAATCATCAAATGGGCTATTGATCCATTCTGGCGGAACTTCGATGGGATCCTCAATCGGAGGAACCTCAACCCCGCGTAATCTCGCGGCTGCTCTGAGAACCGCCTCCACTGGTTTTTTATATCCTGTACAGCGGCACAGAACCCCGGAAATTGCATCCCTGACCTGTTCCTCAGTCGGATCTGGTTCCCGGGATAACAACTCTTTTGCAGCCAGGATCTGCGCGGGTGTACAGTATCCACACTGGATCGCCCCGGTTTTTACAAACTCCTGCTGCAGTATATGAAGTCCGCGGGTTTCTTTCCAACCCTGGTGAGGATGCTCACCCATCATCTCAATTGTTTCTATTTCATGTCCCTCTGCCTGAGCCGCTAACAGCAGGTAGGAATTCACCGGTTTCCCGTCCATTAAGACCGTATCTGAACCGGATTTCCCATGTTCATCACCAAATTTCACACTGCTGAATCCCAATCTTCTCAGAATGGTGAAAAGGCGTTCTCCGGGATAAGCGCTTACTTGATAAGTCTCTTTATTTATATTAAGTTCAAGATTCAACATCATCATCTATACCTTAGTTATTCTCAGCAATTTGATTGAGGGACCGGCGGACAAGAACAGCTGCTGCATCCGCTCGATATTCAGCACTCGCCCATTGGTCACCAGCCTCACTGTACGCATCCCTCGCGGCTATTTCAGCCCCTCCCGCGTCCGGGCCATCCAGCACCATGACTGGTTGATCGCCATACCCGGCCAGGACAACTCTTGTTCTGCCTGAAGGCCATTGAGAAACCGCAGCTGCAATAATGGGCCTGTCGGCTGGTGATCGCGCGGCATAATGATAGGCTGTTTTTGTATTAGATGGAATGATAATCTTTATGACCAGATTACCCTCCAGCTTATTTTCTCGGAAAGGAAGAAAATCTCCCAGGTGGATCATTTCGCTTTGTTTGTTTTTCCCAACTATCTCTAACTCTGCATCCAAGGCCAATAATACGGCGGGGATTGGAGAACGACCATCAGCAGTGATTGCAGTTCCTGCCAGGGTAGCTGCCTGTCTGCGGTTATACGTTTCCTGATGTTTTACACTGCTGATCAGGGCTGAAGGCAGCTGATCAAAATCGATTAGTTGCTGCAGTTTTACCCCGGCTCCCAGGATATGCTTATTTCCTTTTGTTTCAATCGTATCCAAGCCTAAACTTTGAATATCAACAACTGCAATCTGGGTTTTCACTTTCTCATTCAGGTATAACCCACCCCCTAAGACTACCGTGCAGGGATCTTCTCTGGATAATAATGAGATCGTTTCCTCAATAGTTTTTGGGCGGTGGTATTCAATGATCATGATTGCTTTTCCTCACGTTTGGAGCCCTGGAATGAAAGCAAAAAATCTATAGCAGCTCTCTTTCCAGGACTGTGACGCATTTTTATTACTTGGTTCCGAAAGTATCAATTAATAATTTTGGATCGCCACCAACATCATAGAGAATGGGTGTGGTGCATCCAGCTTCGATATACTGGTTAACTTTGGTCTTTGCCTCTTCCGGTGTTCCGGATGCTGTTATGCGATGAATAAGATCATCTGTAACCAGGTGTTTTGCAGCCTGGATTTGTTCATGGGTGGCAGGCCAGCCTAAAATCGATTGAATCTCAGCTACAACATCATTGGAAACACCTGAGGCTATAGCAATATGCGGCTGCTGCGCAAGGTATTGTGTTAATAATTGTCGACTGGAATCCATTGCTTCCTCATGATTCTCTGCTACTGAACACACGACCAACTGCGGCCGGTCAATATCATCCAGGGTTTTTCCCACACGCTTTGCGCCGATCTCAATATTATCTAATGCCATTTTATTATACTCAACTGGCACACAATAATTCATCACAACGCCGTCACAAATTTCCCCGGCCAACTGCAGCATTTTCGGTCCAGTGGCGCCAATCATAATCGGCACATTGCGGGGTTCGGTCCGTCCATGGACAACATCCAGTTCGATTTCTTTAACATGGATAAATTCTCCGTCAAAAGTGACGTTTTCCATGTTAAGCAATCGCCGCATGACCTCCACAGTCTCCCTCATCGCTGTCAGCGGTTTCCTGCGGTTGATACCCACATTTTCTGCCAGCGGATCCCACCAGGCACCAATTCCGCAGATCATGCGGTCAGGAGCTAGATCGTCAAGGGTAAGAAAAGTGGATGCCAGCAAACCGATATTTCTGGTCCAGTTATTGATCACACCAGACCCGATTTTAATCTTTTCAGTTACAGCTGCGTAAGCCGCCATGGGTACAATAGCATCTCTCACCAAACGGGATTCCGCCTGCCAAACAGCGTCAAAACCTTTCTCTTCAGCATAGCGTACATATTCCAGCCCATCTCTCAGATCATGAGCATCCTGTAAATATAAAGCAACTTTTCCATTCATGTCTAGCCTCCAAAAGTCTAATAATAAATTTCTTATTGTTCATCCAATCTTAATTCAGTTTCCATCAACACTAAATCTTCCGGCTCATCCAAATCCAGTTCCAACGAGGATAGGTTGCAGATCTCAAGTCGCGCTCCTGCGTCAATGGCGCCCTGTCTGTGCTTGTCAAAAGATCCTTCCCCATACTCAAAATCAATCAAACCGGGGGGACAGACAAACAAGGCATTGGTACCTTGTTTTTTACGGTCTGGTGCGATTACAACTACTGGCGGATCATTACTGTGCGCCAGGATCGCTTTAACATCCTCAGCTGCTAACCGGGGTAAATCTGCCGGTATGACCAATATTCCACAGGTTCCATACGACCTTGCCACTTCTACAGCGCGGGAAAGTGCTGTATTCAAACCCGGACTGCCGTACTCCTGAACTGTTCTCGCGCCTAATTCACGAGCTAACGCCAGGGCTTCTTTATCCCTGCTGATCACCAGGATGTGTTCAATTTCATCTATCTTCTTTAATACCTGGATAGTATGTTCCAATAAATATTGATTTAAATCTGCCCTTTCATCAGCAGATATTACCTTCGCTAATCGCGATTTCCCCCTGCGCAGAGGCTTGACAGGGATTATTGCCCATAAAGACATTCTTATACCTCCTCAATTATCTGCTGTCCAAAATCCAATACCTCGCCAGCTAAACGGACGCGGTCCTCTCGGGTTTTCATCCAGGTGTCGGCACAAAATACCTTCAGTGGATGTGTTTCCCTATTAATTATCACTTTCATCAACCCTTCATCCTGCTTATCAATTATAAATCCGTCCAATAGATTTCCGTAATGTTTTGCAACGGCGGTGGCTGAGGGAATAATACCCATCTCAAGATACATTTTTGCAGCCGGGCCTTTAACCGCTTCTCCGGCAATAATCGGCGAGATTGCCAAAACCAACTTCTCCTCAAGCGCTGACCGGATACCCGGAACAGCGAGAATAGGCTCAATGCTTACCCAGGGATTTGAAGGGCAAATCACAATCAGATCGGCTTCCTGAATCGCTTGCAAAATTCCCGGAGTCGGTTGGGAATTCTCCACTCCCTGAAAACGAAATCCCGTAACTGCAGGTTCACAACTCAATTTCACGAAATAATCCTGAAAAGCCAGTTCACCCTGATCTGTCAGCACTATGGTGGGAACAGGATCATCACTCATGGGCAGCACTGCGGGGTCAATCTCCCAAACCCGGCAGAAATCCGCTGTGATCTTACTTAAAGGTTCTCCAGAACCCAGCCTTCGTGTACGTTCCAAATGGGTTGCCAGATCCTTGTCACCCAATCGAAACCAATCTGGCCCTCCCAGCTTTTGAATTTCCTGATAAACATCCCAACCCTCATCGGCTCGGCCCCAACCGGTGTTGCGCTGCTCCATACCAGCCAGGTTGTAACATACAGTATCCAGATCAGGACTGATATGCAGCCCAAACAGGTTAAAATCATCTCCTGTATTAACTATGACAGTTAAAGCAGGAGGCGGGTTTAACCGGGCTAATCCATCAGCTAACTTTGCTCCACCTACACCACCTGCCAGGGCAACTATATTCATGAACTAAACACCTGCTTTTTTCCATCGAACCAATTTCGTTTTATTAGATATAAATAAACTCCAGCCTGGACCGTTGAGAGAGAGAATTTCCATTCACCAATTCTCAGCGGAACAAATCCCTGGAACCTTCCCGCGGAAGTTCCTGGAAGGAGCCTTCCCGCAGCGGATAAGGAAAACCCCGGACATGCACAACAGGGAGTCCTTCATCAGCTTGTCCCATCAACAATGAAGCAGCCGCTGCCAATTCATCAACAGCTGCAATCAGAGTAATCCGCAGCTGATAATCAAACAAGTCCGGTTTACCTCTCAAATCAACAATACCGGGCACTCCGGAAAATCCGATCGAGATCCCAACCGTTCCATTCCTCCAGGCCCTACCATGTGAATCATTAATCACAACACCGATCTGGACATTTTCCGCTTTTTCAATCTTCTGGCGAAGCTCTTGAGCAGATTTGTCAGGATTTTCCGGCAGCAGCAGGACAGTATCCCGGTCCCCTTCAGCAGCTACATTGGAATGATCAATACCGGCATTGGCACAAACAAATCCCCGGTGATGTTCAACAATGATCAATCCTGGACGGCTACGCAGAATTTCTGTGCTTTCCTGGAGAATCAACTCCACTTCCCGGGGATCTTTTCCTGTCTCTGCAGCCAGATCTTCTGCCTGTTTTGAGGGTGTTATCGTCTTTAGATCAACCTTTCGTCCTTCAGCTTTTGAAATTACTTTTTGGGCGACAACCAGCACATCTCCATCATTTAGATCAATATTGTTCTGCTTCAGCACACGAAGCAGAATTTGTGCCAGGTCATTTCCCTGCCGGATTAACGGTATCCCTTCCAGGGCTGTCAGAGTTAGTGGTGATCTTCCCTCAAAGTTCATGCTCAGGTCCTTCAGTCACCAACAATTTTTATACTGGCGTGTTTAATATCGTTATATTTATTCAGATACACCAGAACCGCAGTCAATCCTTCAATGGTAATCGCGATATCCAGGTCACCTACATAATAAGCATTCATACCAGCGCCCCTGATCAACTCCATCACCTGATCAGCATCTTCTTGATGATCTGCGCAAACCAACACATCACTATCCAATTCTTTCTCCAGGTTCTTTAATGCGCTGGCTGGAATATTCTGAAAGGCAGCAACAACACGGACACCTTCTCCCAGGATATCCTGGGCAATCCGGGCAGCAGCGGGAGGGACAGGCGGCTTGGGATTTGGAAATTTAATCCGGGCTGTGGCATCAACCAGGATTTTACCCTGCAGGTCATCTTTTAATCCCGTTACAGCTGCTTCGTGAGCGGTCGCAACCACTGTGAGCACATTAATATCAGCTTCCCGGGCAGCGGCTGGATTCTCCATGCCGCGGATAGTTTCTTTTCCTAAAATCTGGTTCAATTCCCGGGCCGCGTTCAAAGCTTTTTCCTCTTTCCGGGATCCGATTATTACCTCATACCCATTGGATGCCCAGCGCAGAGCCAGCCCGGCGCCTTCGTGTCCGGTTCCACCCAGAATTGCTATGGTCGGTTTGTTGGTCATTCACAATCTCCTGTTCTATACTCTAAAATCATCAATTCTTCTAATATTTTGGGGTTCAGGAATAAGTACCTGCATAAGATTGATACCTTTCCCAGATCCCTGGTGCTATAGCTTGCGCTTCCGCGGCTATTTTTTCTTCATCCAGAGTTAAAAGTTCCTTGTCCTTCATGAGGAATTTTCCATCGACCATGGTCGATGTGATCATTCCTTCCTGGAATCCGAATATGATCTGCCAGGGCAGGTTTCCAGCATTTAGCGGAGTGTAGGGATGATAATCCACAAATATCAAATCCGCGGCAGCGCCAGGGGTAATCACACCCAGGGTGGTTTCAGGCAAGTAGACCTTAGCCAGTGCCGCATTATTTTTAACCCCCATCTGGATGATATCCATTGCGCTCATCCTGCGGGGATCCTTATGCTGAACTTTGTGCAGGAAATAGGCGGTTTTCCATTCTTCCCACATGGCATGATAGAAACCATCTGTACCGATTCCAACCTTTATGCCCAAGCGCAGAAAATCCTCAATGGCAGCAACGCCAACTGCGTTATTCATATTGGACCGGGGTTGATGAGTCAGCCAGGTTCCTGATTCAGCAAGTTGGACAGCTTCTCTTTGATCAATATGGACCCCGTGAGCAACGATGGATTTGGGTCCTAAAATCCCATGCTTCTTAAGCCGGTCAACTACCCGCAATCCGCTTCGTTTGAGGCTGTCATATTCGTCCGCCTGATGCTCACCGACGTGGATGTGAAAACCAGCTTCCTCACCGATCGCAGCTCTACAGGCATCAAGTGTCTCATCGTTTAATGTCAAGCTGGCATGGAGGCCAAAAGCAGCACCCAGCCGGTTATTGCCGGCAACTTTCTTAATCATGCGGACATTTTCATCTATCCCCGCTTTAGCACCTTCCTCCCCGTTGCGGTCCGTGACCTCATAACACAACACTCCGCGCAAACCAGCGTCTTCAATGACATCACCAATAACATCCAAGGATCCATCGATAAAGGAAGGTGATGCATGATGGTCAAACAGGGTTGTGGTCCCATTTTTTACAGCATCTACGGCAAAGACCAACGCGGAATAACGAACTCCATCCTCATCCAGCGCCATATCCAGCGGCCACCACAATTTTTCCAGAATTTCGGGAAAATCTTTCGGCGCATCACCGGGAATTCCCATACCCCGGGCAAACGCACCGTAAAAATGGGTGTGAGCACAGATGTTCCCCGGCATTACGTATTGACCGCGGGCATCAAATACTTCTTCCTCAGGATGCTTTTTTTCCAGGTCCAAACCCACTTCTTTAATCAGTCCATCCTTGATGAACAGAGAAGAACCCTCGAGAATCCGATTCTCTTCTTCCCAGGTTATAAGATTTGCATTCTTAATAATCATCTTAATTCCTCCTCAATCAGAATAACTTCCAAACTGCCCAATATTATCTTTTTCAGTTATTAATCAATCCCGCCCGGTTGATAATTCTTGACAAATTGCTCCTGATCCTCATTTTCCATCGCGCCCCGAACGGATTCCCGCACCCAGAGGATTGCTCGCTCTCCATCTAATTCGAGGTTTTCTTTTGCCAGGCAGGCTAGAAATATTCCCGTGCGCCCTATCCCCGCCAGACAGTGAACTGCTATATTTTTCCCCGCTTTCCCTGCTTGGGAAACAGAATCCAGCGCTTTTTCCCACAAAACCAGATCATCAGGTATTCCAAAATCCGGAACCGGGACATGAAGAACTTCCAAACCCTGGGAACGGTAAAAATCCGGCAGATCTCTCCGGGAGTACACCAGGTATTCCTGCGATTCGGTGAGCACAACGACTAGATTGATCTCTTCTTCCTGGTATGACTGCCAAACGTTAACCCTGTCGTAAGGGCCAAATGGCATCGGACTGCGAAAAACCCGTCCCGGAAATGAATACGGCATTTCAATCATCATGTTTGCTTAATCCTGTTTGTCAATAACCTGAATCCAAAATCAAACCGCAGAAAACAAAAATCACAGGGGAAATATCCTGTGATTAACAGCCATTTTGAATTTATAATTTAATACAGTGAATGGATTAATAAATAACCCAGAGTGCAAAATTGGAGAGAGGTAGCTTCTATATTTCATGGGATCGGCGAACAGCTCATAAGGACGGTAGCACTTTTCGTCAGGTTCTTCCCGACGCCATTGGGGTCATTCCATAACCACCAACGACCACCGATCCATGTATATTTTATTGTACCACGAAGGCACAAATCCGTTGGTTTAACGAGCGGCTTTCTCAATCTCCAGAGCCAGCCAGTCCTGGTCTATAGGGATCCGGTTTAACCTGATTCCACAGGCATTATAAACAGCATTGACGATTGCAGGTGGTACCGGCATGGTAGAAATTTCTCCCACGCCTTTGCCGCCATAAGGACCTTCCGCCGTCGGATCTTCCACTATGATCACTTTTATATCTTCCGGGACATGTTTTATGGATGGCATCCGGTAGCGGGATAAAGAATCGGTGAAGATTTCTCCATTTTCAACAATGAATTCCTCAGTCAAGGCATGCCCAATACCCATGATCAGACCACCTTCTACCTGTCCCTGCAGCCCGAGGGGATTAATTGCTTTCCCGACATCAGTTGCTCCTACGGCACGGACAGCCCGAACCTCTCCGGTCACAAGATCCACCTCAACTTCTATTGCCTGGGCAGCAAAGGAATAAGCGAAATGTTTATCACCTTTTTCTCCAAGAGGTGTGGTTTTAGGAGACACATATTCATATTTCAACCTGGTCTTTCTGCCTTCCGCTCTCATCAACTCGCCAACTTCAGCAAAAGACAGCTTTTGATCATTGGCCTGGATAACTCCATCCTTAAATCCAATCTCTTCCGGGGATAAGTTTAATTTCTCAGCCAGGGTATCCAGCATGGCGTTTTTCAAGGTACCCGCAGCATATCTGGCAGCATTCCCGGAAATATATGTCTGCCTGGACCCGGTTGTGGGACCGCCATCCGGTGTAAGATCGGTATCTGAAAGATAAACGTTCACCTTATCCAGCGGAAGACCAAGCTCCTGGGCTGTGATCATCTGCAGCACAGTGACCAATCCCTGTCCAATCTCTGCCGATGAAATCCGGATTTCCACGGATCCATCTTTCAGCAGCTCAATCTCGGCAGTTGCGTTGTCGGGAGCGCCTTCTCCCAAACCGGTATTCTTAAACGTCACCGCAAATCCCCAGGATCGCCGTTTTCCAGGTTCTCCATTCACTTCCCGGGAAAGGAAAGGGTCCTCTCCACCCGTGAACTTCAGCATTTCTGCCTGGGTTTGATTAATACATTCCAGCAGTCCGACACTTTCCGTCAGGTGCTGTCCAGTATTGGTGATCGATCCCTTCCGGAGAGCATTCATCCTCCTTAATTCAACCGGATCAAGCTTCAATTCCTCAGCAACTTTATCCATCAAGCATTCTATAGCAAATGCCGCCTGGAAGGCGCCAAATCCCCGGAACGCGCCGGAAGGAGGATTATTGGTATACATGGCATAACAATCAATTTTCACATTAGGAACAATATACGGGCCAGTTGAGTGCGTAGTTGCCCTTCCCATCACCTTTGCGCCCAGAGACGCATAAGCACCAGTGTCCCCATAGAGTTCAGTCTGAGCAGCTGTGAGTGTCCCATCCCGCTTAAGTCCCAGCTTGACTCTGATTTGAGTAGCATGGCGCTTCGGGTGAACCAGCATGCTCTCTTGACGGTCGTAGAGGACCTTGACAGGTTTTCCAGTTGCCTGCGCCAGCAGCGCTGCATGGATTTGGCCTGCGATGTCTTCTTTTCCTCCAAATCCACCTCCAACCAGGGGCCCTCGCACACGAACTTTCTCCTGGGGAAGACCCAGGGCAGCTGCAACCTGGTCCCGGTCAGCATAGGCAATTTGCGATCCAACATAAATTTCAACCCCCCCATTATCAACGGGCCGGGCAATGCTGCATTCCGGTTCCATAAACGCATGTTCGTAGGCGGGAGTATAGTAGGTGTCTTCAAAAATGATTTCCGCTTGCTCAAATCCCAGGGTTATATCTCCCCTGTTTACCTTGATATGTTTAAGCAGATTGCCCTCTTCATGAACCAGGGGAGCATCCTCCGCTTTTGCCTCAACCGGGTCAGTAACTACGGGTAACGGCTCATATTCCACATCGATTAATGCCAGGGCTTTTTGAGCTATCTCAGGGGTATCCGCCGCAACAATAGCAACTGCATCACCCACGTAGCGTACCTTTTCCCCTACTCCCACCAAAGCCGGCCAATCTTGAATAATCAACCCGTGGTTAACTCGTCCGGGAATATCCGCTGCAGTGAACACAGCCCGGATGCCAGGGAGTTTTTTTGCTTTGGAACAATCCAGCTTTATTAATCTGCCATGGGGAATCCCGGCTCGCAGCGTTGCGCCAAACAACATATCTGGAAAGGTAATATCATCGGTGTATACTGCTGCACCTGTGACTTTTTGCCGGGCTTCCGGACGAGCGACTACCTGCCCTACAACTTCAAGCCCACCAACAAAATCATAAGTGGGAAATTCTATTGGTTTGTTATGATTAATCTTGTCTGAAGCAGCATGAATGGCATTCACAATTGCGGGATAGGTCCCACAGCGGCAAAGTGTATCATTCAATGCATATTCAATATCCTGGTCAGTCGGATCCGCCTTTGAGCTCAATAAAGCCGCTGCCGTTATGATCTGTCCGGGAGTGCAAAAACCGCATTGTACTGCGCCATTTTTGATAAAGGCTTCCTGCAGAGGATGCAGCTTCTCCCCCTGAGCTAAACCTTCAATTGTGGTAACGTGTTTTCCGGCAGCCTTAAGGGCGGGATAATTACAGGATAATACCGGCTCCCCCTCAACCAGGACAGTGCAAACACCACATTCCGATTCCCCACAGCTGATTTTTGTGCCCGTTAATCCCAGGCGGTAACGCAAGACATCTGCCAGCATTTCTCCAGCTTCAACCTCAAGCGTTTGTTTTTTGTCATTAACCCAAAATGTCAAGGATTTCATTTCTTCACTCCATCTCAACCAGTTAAAGTTTAGCTCTCTCAACAGCGCTGTCCAGGACTTTCTGGAGCAACACCGGGAGCAGTTTATGGCGGTATTCTTTCGTAGCTCTGTGAGCGCTGGTCCTTAAGCTGACTTCATCGGCCAGAATCCGGCAAGCTTCCTGGTAAGACGCCTCATCCCAGGATTTTCCTTTGATAAACTCTTCAGTTTTCCGCGCTCGAAATGGTTTTGGTCCTGCCGGACCGCATGCCAGGCGGACATCTTCAATATCCCCTTTTTCATCCAATTTCACCCACCCGGCCATGTTCAGGATCGCGATTGCTACTCCCTGAGGGCGCATCACCCGATCAAAGGCAGACCCTTCCCGGGGTCCCCTGGCAGGGAACCGGAACCCAACAATCAGTTCATTTTTCCGGTCAAACGTTACCTTTCCAGGTCCGGCAAATATTTCTATGAGTGGCCGCCATCTGACTCCATCCGTTGACGCGATGCGGACTTCAGTATCCAGGGCCAGCAATGAAATAGTTCCATCTCCTGCCGGCAAGGCGTGGGAAACATTACCTCCAATAGTAGCAACATTTCTAACCTGGGGACCACCGATCAAACCGCAGCCCTCCACGACACATTGAGCGTGTTCAGCTAGAAGTGAGTTGCTTATAATCTGTTTGTGAGTAACACTGGCGCCCAGGTAAACAAAATTTTCCTCCAGGGCAACTTCCTGCATTTCAGAGATACCGGAAATATCCACCACCCGATCCACCGCCTGATGTCGGCCCTGCCGAATATCAAGCAGCAAATCTGTCCCCCCGGCGATCACTGCGACAGATCCTGGTGCATCCTTAAGGTTTTCCACAGCCTCTTCAATCGTATCGGGCTGCATATACTCCTGAAATAAACTCATAATTGACCTCATGATAAATGAATGATTTTTCCTGATGCCTGCCCGGTAATGATCTATTTAGTTATTTATTTCCCCTGAATCCTGCTTCAAAGCCTCTTTAGATGGTATTTATCATCGACCAATTCCATCATAAAAGAGCGCAAATTATTATACCTGAGAGAATGAAATTATCATCGGAAAATAATACTCTTTATATCCTGGCAGATGAAATTCTGTTTTTCTGGTATTCATTTCCTCTGCAGTTCAGTTCACACAAGTGCAGACCTGCGGTAAAATCATTCCAGTGAAAAATTGAATTGATTAATATTTGTGGAGGTTTTACCCCATGACAGAACATCTAAATGCAGCTTTGAAGTATTCCCAGGATCACAGCCAGGAAAACCTGGGGAAAATGAAAGAGATCATTGCCATCCCCTCAGTCTCCACTGATCCAGAGCGTAAAGAAGATATCCAGAACGCTGCCAAGTGGCTGGAGAAGGAATTGTACGATCTTGGCATGACCCGTGTTGAAATTTTTCCTACACCCCGCCACCCCATTGTATATGGTGAAAATCTTAAGGCAGGTGAAGATAAACCAACAGCATTAATTTACGGTCATTATGATGTCCAGCCGGAAGATCCAATCGGGGAATGGAACACAGATCCATTTACACCAACAGAAGCAGGAGAAAATCTTTTCGCCCGCGGTTCTTCGGACATGAAGGGTCAAGTCGTTGCCTGCTTCAGTGCAGTGGAAGCCATCATGCAAACCGGAGATCTACCAATAAATATCAAGTTCCTGATTGAGGGAGAAGAAGAAATCGGCGGATCCTACCTGGAAGGATTCATCAAAGAAAATAAAGATCTACTGGCATGTGACTTTTTCCTTAACCCGGATACCGGAATGCTCGGGCCGGATCTTCCAACCATCACCTATGCCCTGCGAGGAATCGCATACTTTGAACTCCGGGTCCAGGGTCCCAAACAGGATTTGCATTCGGGGACATATGGAGGTGTTATCCATAACCCCGCCCAGGTGATGACCGACCTTTTGTCTGGTTTACATGATGACCAGGGGCGCGTTACATTAAAAGGCTTTTACGATAAAGTGATTCCGCTTGAAGCAGAGGAAAGGGACGAGCTCAGCCGCCTGCCTATGGTAGATAAGTTTTATTCTGACCAAGCAGGAGTTCCCAAGCTGTGGGGAGAGGAAGGATACACTGCCGTGGAAAGGGCAGGTGCCAGGCCCACCCTGGAGATTAATGGATTGTATTCTGGTTTCATTGGCGAAGGGCAAAAGACTGTTTTACCTGCCTACGCAATGGCTAAAGTTTCAACCCGGCTGGTGGCTGACCAGGATCCTGCTGAAGTTTATGAACAATTTAAATCATACCTGGTGGAAAACGCTCCTGATACCGTCACCTGGCAGCTCGATAAGTTAGCGGGGGATTTTCCCTCCCAGAGCGACCGGAAATCCAAATGGATTGAAGCCTATGTAAATGCAGCTGAAGCGGCCTGGGGTGTACGTCCTATGTTTAAACGGACAGGCGGAAGTGTACCAGTTGTGGTTCATATCCAGCAAGCCCTGGGGGTGGATTCGATAAATATCGGTTTCGGTCTTCCCAGTGACAATATTCACGGACCCAATGAAAAAATCCACTTACCCACATTCTACAAAGGGATTGAGGCCCTGATTCACTTCTTCTTCAATTTATAAGTTATGAATAAACAAAAAGAACAAACCACCAAACTGCCTAACTATGGTGGTCAGGCAGTTATTGAAGGCGTGATGATGCGGGGCAAAAAAGCAGCGGCTATCGCCATGCGAGCCCCTGATGGGGAAATCATCATCCACAAGGAAGAATTAAACAAAATCTATCAAAGCCGGATCATGCAAATACCTTTCTTGCGCGGATTGATCGGTCTTTATGACGCGCTTATCCTGGGTATGAAAGCGCTAACCATCTCGGCAAACATTCAAACTGGCGAAGACGAAAAGATTGAAGGGCCTGCGCTGTTTTTGACCTTTGCTCTCTCCATGTCAATCGCGATTGTGGTCTTCTTTTTGATCCCAGCCGGTCTGGGACAAGCTGTCGAGCGTTTTTGGGAGTGGAATGCCTGGATGGGGAACCTGCTGGAAGGTTTGGTTCGCCTGGCGTTCTTAATCTTGTATATGTGGGGAATCGGACAGATGGAGGACATCAAACGGGTGTTTTCTTATCACGGCGCAGAACATAAAGTGATCAACACTTACGAGGCTGGCGTTGAGCTGGTCCCGGAGAAAGTACAAACTTTCAGCCGGGAACA
Organism: Anaerolineales bacterium; assembly: GCA_021108255.1. GTDB lineage: Bacteria > Chloroflexota > Anaerolineae > Anaerolineales > UBA11858 > B10-G9. Next base: position 23,119 of record JAIORG010000162.1, read on the forward strand.
TCCCCGCTGCGGGACGGCATTTTTGCTGATCGTAGTGCTATTTTCCGTTTTGCTGTTTACTGCCCTGGGACCCATGACATTGTTCTGGCGTCTGGTCAGCCGGATTCTGCTGCTTCCGCTGCTCGCCGGTGTGGCATATGAATATCTGCGCTGGACCGCGGAAAACCAGCATCACCCTGTTATTAAGTGGCTGCTAAAACCCAATCTCGCCTTGCAGCGCCTGACTACTAATGAACCTTCACTGGAAATCATCGAAGTCAGCATTGCGGCGTTTAATGCAATGAGAGAAGCAGAGGAAGCTTAACTGATAAATTAAAGATCCCGAAGTTAAAAGTAAGATCCCGGAGTTTTAGAAACTCCGGGATCTTTTTGTGTTAAACACAAGGATGCGTAATCCTTATTACCTTAACTCTCTTCTTCCAAAAACTCAACCACTTCCATGGCTGCGGCGGCTCCCATCCCGGCAGATATTACTACCTGCTGAAAATGGGGATCGCCAACTTCTCCGGCAGCAAATACGCCGGGCAAACTGGTATGCATATGCTTATCTACTACCAGGTATTTATTTTCATCCATTTCCAACTGACCCTTAAACAGGTCAGTGTTTGGAATATGGCCGATGAATATAAACACGCCATCCATTGATCTGACTTCTTCCTCACCGGTTTTTTTATTCTTTAACCGGACAGAATTTACCGTTCCATCCCCAATGATTTCTGTCACAACAGTGTCCCAGATAAAATTGATCTTTGGATTCTCTTTGGCTTTATTTGCCAGGTAAACGCCTCCCCGGAGTTCATCTCTCCGGTGAACTATTGTCACCGATTTGGCAAACCGGGTAAGGAAAATGCCTTCCTTTAATGCGCTGTCCCCTCCGCCTACCACAATCAGGTCTTTTTCCTGGAAGAAATGACCATCACAGGTAGCACAGTAGGAAACACCTCGTCCTGTAAATTCAGTCTCTCCAGGAACACCGAGTTCCCGGACTGAAGCGCCGGTTGTGACGATCAGGGATTCTGCCAGATATTCTCCGCCATAAGTCGTAACTTTAAATGGCCGCTTTGAGAGGTCTACCTCGGTAACAGAGTCAAATACGATTTCAGCACCAAAACGCTCCGCTTGCTTTTGAAACAAGGAAACCAATTCTGGTCCATCAATTCCTTCTGGAAAACCAGGGTAATTGTCTACCGCGTCAGTTTTTGATACCTGTCCTCCCAAATCCATGCCGGAGAGGACTATCGGGTTTAAGTTTGCCCTGGCAGCGTATAAAGCTGCGGATAAACCAGCCGGTCCGGAGCCGATAATTAGACATTGAAGGGTATTCTGTGAAGATTCAGTCATTTAACGATCTACTTTAAGACTGCCAGAACTTTATCAAAGTCCATGATGATATAGTCATCACTTCCTAGTTTGATTTCAGTGCCGGTATATTTCGGGAAAAGGACTTTCTCGCCAACTGCGACAGTGATAGGTATTTTCTTGCTGCCTTCACCAACAGCAACGACAATACCAGATTGCGGCTTTTCTTTTGCGGTATCCGGAATGTATAATCCGCTGTCAGTTCTGCTTTCTTCCTCGACAGGTTGAATCACAACTCGTACGCCCAAAGGTTTTATTCCTAATTCTTTCTTGCTCATGCTCTCAACTCCTTATTCTCAAAGTAATAGAACTACAATTTCACTCACCAATTTTACCAAATTTAAAACAAAATATGGGGTTCATAAAAGCAAAGCGGTTCTTTTTAATAAATATATAATACAAAGTCTCTATCCCGGCATTCAATTCCTTCCAGAATGACTGCTATTTATTACCGAGTGCCAGCAAACCCATATTCTTAAGCAAAGAGAAGAATTCTTTTCAGCTGAAAATAAAAAAGATCCGGCGGTACTTCCACCGGATCTTCCATTTTAGCAAAATTTTCTGTTTACTTCTTCCGGTCTGCCTGCTGAGCTTCTTCCAGTGACCAGCCTTCCAGAACTGCTTGCCTGGAAAGACGGATTTTGCCGTCCCTGCTGATTTCCGTCACCATCACAGTGATTTCATCACCAAACGAAACTACATCCTCCACGTTCTTTACGTGACTGGAATCCAGCTGGGAGATATGCACTAACCCGTCAATGCCGGGCAGTATTTGAACAAATGCGCCGAAAGTCTTGATGCCGACAATTCGACCAGTATAAATACGGCCAATTTCCGGGGTTGCAGTAAGTCCTTCAATGCGCTCTTTAGCCATCCGGGCGCTTTCACCATCATCTGAAGAGATAAACACGATTCCTTCATCATTGATATCAATTCTGGCGCCTGTCGTTTCCTGAATATCGCGGATGGTTTTTCCGCCTGGGCCAATGATCGCTCCAATTTTATCCACGGGAACCCGGATCGCCTGGATGCGGGGAACATGGTTTTTCAGGTCAGATCTGGTTTCTGAAATCGTCTTTAGCATCTCGCCCATAATGAATGACCGGGCTACCTTTGCCTGTGCCATCGCTTCTGACATCACCTTGGGGGATATTCCTTTCAGTTTAATGTCCATCTGCAGAGCAGTAATACCTTCTTCAGTTCCAGCAACCTTGAAGTCCATATCACCGATATGATCTTCCAATCCCTGAATATCTGTCAGAACGGCATAACGGTCGCCTGCCATAACCAGACCCATCGCCACTCCGGCCACAGGTGCTTTGATCGGCACTCCGGTATCCATCAAGGATAATGTTGATCCACACACAGAAGCCATAGAGGAGGATCCATTAGAGGACAGCACCTCGGAAACCAGCCGCAGCGTGTATGGGAAATCTTCCTCGGAAGGAATAACGGGCAGCAGCGCCCGCTCAGCCAGGGCACCATGCCCGACTTCGCGTCGTGAAGTTCCTCTCAGGAAACGGACTTCTCCCACACAGAAGGGAGGGAAGTTGTAATGATGCATATACCGTTTGGAGTCCTGGGGAGAAAGGTCGTCAACCATCTGGGCATCTCGCGGTGTACCGAGGGTAGTAAAAGTCATCACCTGGGTTTGACCCCGGGTGAATATACCGGAACCGTGTGCCCGGGGACTGGTATCAACATCACACCAGATATCACGAACCTTTGTCAGATCCCTGCCATCAGCCCGTTTTCCTGTATCCAGAACACGGGTTCTGATTGCTTCTTTTAAGGCAGCTTCAAAAGCTTCTTTCACATCCCCTGGCAGAGCTGCATCATCTGCAGTTAATTCTTCCAGAATATTCTCACGCAGTGCATCTAATGCCTGCCTGAATTCCACTTTTTCATATTCTTTCGCCAGAATGTCAGTGATCGGGTCATACGCCTTGGAGCGGACTTCTGCCTTTAAATCATCACTGATTTTAAAGGATTGGTATTCTTTTTTGGTTTTACCAAGCTCCTTGATCATTTGTTCCTGGACATCAATCAGCGGTTGAATGGCTTCCTGTCCCCATTCCAAGGCTGCCAGGATAACCTCTTCTGATACTTCTTTCGAATTGCTTTCAACAGTCAGGATTGCATCCCGGCTGCCGGCCATGATCAGATCCAGATCAGATTCTTTTATCTCTTCAAAGGTCGGATAAGCGATGAATTCTCCATCGATCCTTCCCACACGGATGGCTCCGATCGGTCCATCCCAGGGGATATCGGAAATGACCAGTGAGGCAGATGCTGCGATCAAACCAATGATATCCATGGGCTGTTTGCCATCTGCTGAGAGGGCATACAGGATTAATTGAACCGTGTTCCTTAAATCCTTTGGGAAAAGGGGTCTAAGGGGACGGTCAATCAAGCGAGCTGTCAGGGTTGCATCTTCTCCGGGGCGTCCTTCTCGCCGGAAAAAGCCGCCGGGGATGGTGCCGCCGGCATACATCCGGGCTTCATAATTCACCGTCAATGGGAAAAAATCCATCCCATCCCGGGCATCGTCACCCATGGTGGCAGTCCCGAGCATGACAGAATCTCCT
>JAIORG010000217.1 GCA_021108255.1 Anaerolineales bacterium
GAAGTAAATCTGTGTACTGTGCCGTTTCTGAAGGGAAAGGAATCCAACCCAACATCCCGGGAATGTAGATTACCGCAGGCAGGATTAGAAGAACTTTCCATAAATCAATCTTTCTTGATTTTTTATTGATCTTCTTTGTTTTCATTATTTCTTTAGAGTGATTCATTGTTGAGTCACCATGTAGATCTCCACTTTGTCGTTGCTGAATACCAGCGGATATCCCATCTCTTTCATTCGGCTAGCTAAATCCTGATTCAAACCAATTTCGTAAAAGATATAATCAACGCCTTTTAGAGCCAGCTGAAGATGGCTCATCTCCGCTGACAGACCACCAAGGAAAAATTTTTCCACGAAATTTTTTTCCCTTTCTGCGTCAATCGTTTCAAATGGGTGGCCATATATTGTTTTTCTTCCGGTCATTGAAGGAATAAATAATCCGTTATTTCCGCTTGCCAGGACAATAGCCTCCTGCTCAGAATTACCACTAATCCAATCTATACCTTCTGCTATTGCTGTTGAAATATAAATTTGCTGATCTTGGCAAGACGCCGCCTGAATTCCAGACATTACCACAATGATATTTGTCGGCAGAATCAAACAAGCCAAAACGATGGCAACTGTTCGGAACCTAATTGATATTTTTTCAATTATCGCTTCTATCCCAAATACACTTAGTCCAGCCAAGGGAACATAAATCCCGGTTAAAAATCTCCTCTGCAAATTCCAGGGAATAAAAATCAGAATCAAGCTAACTGCAACCCAACCAATAATTAGCCTGCCCTGCTGATTTTTCCAACCTTTTACAGCGCCCAGTATGGCCAATATCAAACAAGGCGACAAAGATATTACCAAATCCAATAGATCCGGTGATTCTGTGATATTCTGCTGGTTCCAGACGGAGAGCACAGGGTCTGCTAAAATACTTGAGTATTGATAGAGCAAAACAAAGCCCCCACCAACGCCAAAGAACAACAGTTTTTTTATTGGTTTTGATTCCTTGATTCTGTCAGATGCTTTATCTCCATATTTTAATAATTCAATAGCTGCTTGAATACTCAATACCAAAATTACAATTACAACAGCAAAGGGCTGCACAATTCCAAGTGCTATACCAAGCATTGCATAACCCCTGGATTGTCTTCCGGGACCCGGAATAATCGCCAGTATCATTAATCCCAGACCAAGACTGAAATGGGGATTTGTGTACATTGACAAGAAAGGATATGCCTCTGCAACCCAAAAATCACTTGTGAATTTTCCGAACACAACTGCCAGCCAGCCTACACCAGAACCCAGGACAGCGATGGCAAATCCGAGTGTTTGCAATTTTGGCTTATTAATAAATATTCCCTTAAAACCAATATTTAAGGTCCAGAGCAGGAATATAGCACTTATAACACGCACTATATGAAATACCGCAATCAGTGAAAGATTTGCGATCCTGGCAAGATGTCCCAGGCTGATATAAAAGAGGAACAAATAGGCCCCTTCGCCAGGTTCCGCTGTATAAGGAAGCGCGAATTTCCAATCACCCTGAAATCCCAACTGCATCTTTGCCAGATAAGAATGTCCATCCGTCGGATTTATTAAAAATCCCCCGAAATCAAATTCCGCTGATCCAGCTTGGAAAGCATAAACATAAGGAATAGTTATCAAGACAATAACCAGGCAGCTTATAATCAGGACCACTCGCTTCTCAGTCATGGTTCAATTTTATCAGCTTTTAAATCTGCCCCTTGCTTTCATGCAAATCCACACCTATAATCACTGCATAGTTCCTCTAGAAACAGAAGGATTTTACGCGCAATGAGTCGATCACAGATGCTGTACCAGCTTCAACAATACGATTCTGGAATAGATCAAGCTATCAAGCGAATTCAAGCGATTGAATCAATATTAAGTGATAGCAATGAATTATACTTCGCCCAAAAAAAACAGGAAGAATATAAATTAATTCTTGATGAAAAACAGAAATTATTAAAATCAGCGGAACACATTGTTGAAATCCAAAATCAAAAAATCACCCAAAACCAAAATAAGCTTTATAGCGGTGCTGTCACCAACCCAAAGGATTTGGAAGATTTACAACTGGAGTCGACCTCTCTTCAGAAATACCTTTCTGTTTTGGAGGAACGCCAACTTGAGACCATGTTTGAATCTGACCGGGCACAAGAAATCTACGATCAAGCCTCTGCCCACGCGGATGAAGTTTCCCAAACTAAACAAGCTGAAAGCGAGGTCCTTTCCTCTGAAAATTCCTCCCTTGAGTCCAAAATTTCTTCCCTTCAGAATGACCGCGAAGCATTTTTAGCTAACGCTGAGATCTCGGAATTGCCGGTTTACGATAATTTGCGCAAATCCTCCGGCGGTATAGCAGTCACGCTCATGCAAAACAGCAGCTGTTCTGCCTGTGGTTCCAATATTCCCTCGGCGATAGAACAAGAAGCCCGCTCACCTAAAAAACTCTCATTCTGCCCAGCTTGTAGACGCATCCTTCACCCAGGATCCAGTTAGGTAAAAGAGATTACTTATGTTTCAATTTTTGCCAAATATTTTTTTAGATTATCCCTCTTTTTGGGCAGGAGTCCTTCTTACAGTTATTTTTTTAATCCTGTTTTTCAAGTATCGCCCAAGATTAAAAGACCTTATCTTTAGAACCGCTAAACGCATCAGGTTTTTCCGGGACAGCCTTTCAGTTACTGAAGAATCCGATTACAACCGGATTCTATACAAATATGTACAAGGATTGCACTTTGCATCAGATTTTGCTCCCTTAGAAAATATCATTGTAACTCCTCAATGCATCGCGCCTCCCCCTTCAATCATTCCTGGCGATTCAACAATAGACCCCAGCTTGCTCCAGCAGACGCTGGGACACGATCCCGCATTTCCGGAATTTGCTATAGAGTATCACGCTCCTACATTCACCTTGGCGGACGCATTAACAAAAGGTGCGAATATCTGCCTTATAGGCACTCCAGGGACTGGAAAGAGTGTTGCGATTGCGGATTGCATTACGACTATAGTTAAAGACGAAACCAAACATACTGGAATGTCATCCAAGATTCCTTTTTATGTTGAAGCACAGCATATCCTGCAGCAATTTCCAGACAGCGATATTCTAGGAATTATCCTGGCGGCACTCCAGGCAAATCCTGTGTTCTTAACTATTCCCAATTTCCCAAAATACCTCACAGCTACTATCAACAAAGAGAATGCCATTTTATTTATTGATGGATTAGATACCCTTTCCCATACCGATACCAACAGGGTAGCAAATTACATAATTGCCTTAAATAAAACCATCCCTTCTCTCCAGGTTGTTGTAGCTGCATCACCAACCTACCTTGGAAATTTGATAAAAGCGCCGCTTGAAACAGTCTCAATTGCCCCCTGGGGTCAAAAAGAAAAACGCGTTTTCCTTGAGAAATGGTCAAAACTTGAATTTACATCTGCCTCACCTTCAGTTCCGGACGATTCCGGTGATACTGCGGATCAATTAAATATCCGTAATTCTTTGCTTGTTATCAGTGGGAAATACTTCACACCGCTGGAATTCACCATGCTTGCCTGGGCAGCCCATGCTGGCGATCTTGCCGGCTCAACTGCGGCTAATGCGATAGATTCCTATTTAACCAGAATCCTCTCCCCATTATCCCTAAATACTGTTCGGGCTCTTGAAAATCTTGCCCTGCACGCTCTTGATCAAGAAAAAAGTTCTTTTACTAAGCGTGATATCAACACTTGGCTTTCCAATATAACCGACACTGCTTCTCCTGAGTTAACCGACGAGAAAACCAGTCCGATAAATCGTGCAGTTCAAATCGCCCTTAACTCTAGATTACTGGTAAAAACCGGTCCTGATAGTTTTTATTTTTCCCACTCTACCATTGCTGGATTCCTGGCAGCCAGAGGTTTGAGCAGATCCAGCAACAATGCTATCCAGCGCATTCTAAACCAGCCTGATTGGTCGCTCATTCACGAAACCATGCGCTATTTCTCAGCTTTTAATTCCGTTCAGCCTTTTCTGGATCGACAATTATCAGATGCGAGTCTCCTAAAAACCAGCCTTTTAAGAGCTTGCTCCTGGCTTACTTATATCAAATCCTCTCCCCCTGATGAACAAAAACTTCTGCGCGCTGTAACCCAAGAAATTTATTCCAATCCTATCTATCTAGTAAAATTAAGACTTGTTATTGAGCTATCAAAATCAGGAAACCCAAATACCGGTGCAATTTTCCGCCATTTGCTGCAATCAAAGAACCCTGACACCAGAAGAGCTGCCGCTCTTGGTTCAGGTTTCATTCTTGATCTCGACTCAGTTCCTCTTCTCATAACTCAGTTAAATGACCAATTCTCCAGCTCCATCGCAGCTTGTTACGCTTTAGGGAAAATTGCCTCACCGAACGCGCTTGAAGCTGTTGCTGACGGCCTGCTGAGAGGAGACGAATTACTGCGCAGAGCTGCAGCCGAATCCTTGGCTCACAACCGAAGTGAAGGTCATCCTTCTCTGCGAGAAGGCATCACGATGGATGATTTACTTGTCCGTTACGCCGTAGTCCACGGTTTAAGCTTAATCAACGAGTCTTGGTCAATTGAAATTCTTGACAAAATGCGCATTGACGAAAACGAATGGGTTGTCCGAGATCTTGCTCAACATGTATTCGAAAGCTTTCAAACGGGATCTCCTTACCTGCCTGTTCCACTGCCCCCATTGCAGACAGCTTCCTGGCTGCATACATTTTCAAAACAGCACAATCTAGCTGTCAATCCCTCTGATTCTGCCTTAGAATTGCTCTTAGCTGTCCTAGAAAAGGGGTCAGCTGAGCAAAAACAAGCCGCTCTCGTCTATTTGCGTCGGCTATTTAATTCCGATTCGATTCCTGCTCTTCTTGATTTGCTGCAGGATTCAAGCGCAGACGTAAGTCATCTGGCTGCCCTTACACTCTGGTTCTGTACTCCACCAGGGTATAAGAACGCATCTGTTCCAAGAAAAATCTCGTAAATCTCAACACTCGCTCTACTTGACACATAATATCAAAAACTCCTGCCTTGTTGCGGGCAGGAGTTTATCTGTTTAACTTTCTCTCAACTCAGGTAAGGTTACTTAAAACCAACTCTTGAATTTCTTCAGACCCAACATCAAGAACTGAAATAAGTTTCTCTTTGCTCTCTGCGCCGGCTATAATGTCAAATTTCCTCTGGGCTATATTCAATTCTTTTGATAGAAATTTAATTAATTCCTGGTTTAAATTTTTTGTTTTTCCAGATAGATTTACCACAACTGTACCATCATCCAATATTTTTGCTATTTTCTGTTTTTCTTTCCCTATTGCAATCCTTACGGCTAGAGCAGAACCCTTTTCTCCGTCGTGAAAGTTAAATTTTCTGCCTATCATATTCTCACCTCAGTGATTTCACAAGACATAGTCAACTTAAATAATATTGCGCAGGATTGCTGCCAGTATTTCAACTAGTATCATTAATATTATTGGGCTGAAATCAAATCTGCCAAAAGATGGTACTACCTGCCGTATAGGCCTGAGCATCGGCTCTATCAGTTTATCTACTGATTGCCGGAAAGGATGGTAGGGATCCATAAAATAAGATAAGACCACATTTAACAATATCAGTAATAGCAAGGTCTGCTCTATAACGGTAATAATTGTTTCCAAAACCATGGGTTTTCCTTCCTTATCGGGGACCAACCAGCGCTGAACCAATGCGCAATGCGGTCGCACCCTCTTCTATAGCTGTCTCAAAGTCTCCGCTCATTCCCATCGAAAATCCATTCAAATTAGCTCCTGGATAATTCCGAGAAAGGTAATCTCCTAACTTTCTAAGCTTTTTAAAATATGGTCTCGCATCCTCCGGATTGACCGAATAAGGAGCCATAGTCATCAATCCTTTTATTTCTAGTGAAGAGAAACCCATAACCTGGTCTAAAGCTGGGAGCGTTTGTTCCCACTGGCTTTCTTTCCAGGCATTCCAACCGTGTTTCGTGTCTTCTCCGCTTACATTAAATTCCAGATAAACGGGTAATATCCGGTTAAATTGTTTTGCCTTTTTATCCAGCGTCTCGGCTATTTGCAATCGTCCTACAGAATGAACTTCTGCAAAATTAAGTGCTATCTGCGTCTCTTTACCATGCTGAATGTTACCAATCATATGCCATTCAAGTTTATACTCGGCAAGAATATTTATTTTAAATAAGGCTTCGCTCAGATAACTTTCACCAATTTTTTTGATTCCATTTTCCGAAAGCGACTTTACAACAGCGGCAGATTTTTCTTTTGTGACTGCGATCAGTTCAATTTCAGATGATTTTCTCCCTGATCTTCGAGCTGCTTTGTCAATCCTTTCTTGAATCTGCTCGATCCTTTCCCTTAAAATCTTGTCTCCGTTTGGCTCACTCATAATTCTTCATTTTACTTCAATCCTATAACTGCTGCAAATCTACCAGTTTTCCCTTTTTCGCCCCGGTGCGAATACCAATCGTTTACATTGCATGCAGTACATATCTCAGCCGTCTCAATATGCTTTACTCCCGCCTTTTTTAGTGAAATCCTGTTAGCTTCCCACAAGTCTAATTTTACCCTATCAAGAACTGTATTTAGTATTTGATCCCAACGATGAGGGAAAGTTCTCTTTACTTCCTCAACAACATCTTCACCAATCTCGTAATGATCAGGACCTATAGAAGGACCAATACCAACAATCAGATTAGATGGATCTGTGCCAAAATGGTTTTTCATCTCTACCACTGCCGCTATCGCCACTTCCTTAACTGTTCCTTTCCAGCCGGCATGAGCAATGCCCGCTGCTTTATTTACCGGATCAAAAAACAGAATTGGAACACAATCTGCAAACCGCATAAGCATCAGCAAACCTGTTGTGTTGGAGATCATTGCGTCCCCCTGTGCAAGCACAGCATTTCCGTCCACCGGCTTATCAACTATCTCAACATGTGCAGAATGAACCTGTCGGATTTGGGCCAACTGATTAGGAAAATACCCGATTGATGAAAGCAATTTATATAAATTTTCTTCGACCCGAGCTGGATCATCACTAACTGTGTTTCCTAGATTCAATGAGTTCCAGGGAACTGGGCTTACTCCCCCATGCCTGGAAAATACAGCTTGTGTTAAATTCTTAGAAATAAGGGATTCGAATTGGAAATATTTTAGTCCTGCTTTTCCTCTGGCGATCATTTACTATTTTGTTCTATTTGGACAGCCTTGAATTTCACTGTCAAAATTTTTCGTGTATCAGCCATCGTTTCCTCTACAATCGGGTAACCAAACCAGGCAGTGGCAAATCCAAACAGACCACCTGTAATAGTCCTCAACAGTGGCGTACTTTCCCTCACTGGAACAATATCCCAGGGCAGCTGGCTAATGATTTGGCTTATGCCGTCCAGGCCAATTGGTATTATCCCCAGGATAAACCATCCCCATATCGGTAAACCGGGTATTCTTTTCCCAGAAATAGAGAAGAGTATTCCGAACGCCAGGATAGCTCCATAGATTGCAATATCTCGCTGACATAGAGCCATTTTGTAGCCAAGTTTGTCATTCCCAACAAATTGATGAGCTGCATCGATATCATCTGGATGGATTCCAGTGGCTTCTTCGAATGTCATAGGCAAGTTTACATTCGCGATTTCCCTGGGGTAAGCATTTTGCTCACCGTAAATGAACCAGGATCTGAAGGCTAATTGATGGCATAACCTTCCATAAACAACATAAACAACCTTTGCAGGCCCAGTGTACCCGGTTGACTGAAGAACCGGGGCTAGAACAGCCAATCCTAAATAAAGGAAAACAAATGCATTAAATACAAGCATATACCGGTTAGAAAGCCAACGAAATAATCGATCTCCAAAAGAAATTTTCTTTCCTCTCTCAACTTTTTTCCGGTGAGATTCAATGTTTGCCTTCTCAAGTTGAAAAAGCCTATCCCGGGCTGCCCCCATTGTCACTTTTATGGATTTTTTGTCAAATGGAGCTTTGATTTTATATGGTCCAATTTCCAAAACAGGAATTTTCTCAATAAATTCCGTCAGGTTTTCTTTTTCGATATCAATAAGTATTAAACGATGAGGATACTCTTCCTGAAGGCTCTTTAAATCGTCCTCAACCTTTTGGCATAATTTACACCCATCCCGGGTGTACAACGTGACAGTTAACATTCGTATTTATTTCCCAATTTATAGGTTTATAAATAAACTTCCAAAACGGCTTAAATATATTGTAATTTTTTCAAACAAACCCCAGAGCAGCAAATTTCCGATAACAATCATCACCACTCCCATGGAGATTTCCAGGTAATGCATTGCCTTTCCGTATTTTCTTAGAGCTGTAGTCACCCAGCCCACACCAAGAGCAGCAATTAAAAATGGGATGGACAAGCCTGCAGAATAGGCTGTCAATAGTGTACCACCAGTTATCACCGATCCTCCACTTAACGAAAGAGTGAGAATCGCTCCCAGGATTGGTCCCACGCAAGGTGACCAACCAGCAGAAAAGAATATTCCCATCATTAGCGATGATAGGTATCCCTTGTTTTTGTCAGGTTGGGATTGCTTTCGCGTATCATACTGCAAAAATGGTATGCGCCAGATCCCTGTCATATGAAGTCCAAAAAGGATCACTACAATTCCACCAATTTTTTCCAGCCAATATTTCGCTTCGCTAAGCAAACTCCCTAACGCGGACGCTGCAATTCCCAGAAGTATAAAGACCAGGCTGAAACCAATAACAAACGCCAATCCATGAGAAAACACGGACCACTTGTTTGGTTCTTCATCAACATCTTCAAAAGCTGATCTACCGCCGAGATACCCGATATAGGCAGGAACCAAAGGAAGCACACAAGGTGACAGAAATGAGGCTAACCCTGCAACAAATGCTGTTCCCAGGCTAAATAAATTTAAACCATCCATGAATGCTCCTGTTAAAATGCAGTTTCCCAATAGCTACAAAATTCAATATTCTATTACTTTTACGGGAGTCCCAATAGTTCCAGAAACAGTAATGTCCCCTTCTTGATAAGGCGTGATAGGATTTGCCCAGCGGAAGATCCATTTAGCATCGTCGGGAGCAGCATTCACGCAGCCATGCGATGATGGTTCGCCAAAATTGTTATGCCAGAAAGTAGAATGGATCGCAACCCCATTACCAAGGAAAAAAGTCGCAAATCCAATTCCAGGAATCATCCAGCCGGCTTGGTTTGTTCCTCCAGCCATTTGAATTGAATGCAATTTCCGCCAGATGGGAAATCCAGGAGAACCAAAAGCTGATAACGGTGTACTATTTGTCCCTTTTCCTGAAGAAATCCGGCAAAAATAAACCTCAGAATTTCCTTCAAAGCAGGACAGGGTTTGATGAGAGGCAGTAACATCTATAACAATTTGCTTATTTTCGATTTCCGGGTTAATGGGAGCCATTTCAGCACTTGATATTGGCCGGAACGCCTCAGCTGGGGCCCAGAACAAATCACCTGGACCAAATTCTTCGTTAATCCTGTACCATAAATTTCCGTCGTTTCCAGTTTTAATCTGGTCTACCCACAACACCTGGCTGTAATAAAATCTTGGTGGCAGATTATTGCTTGCCTGCCATGACCACCAAGATGAACGAGCTGGAGGATTAGCAAGATTTACATTGACCCAAGGCACTGTAACTTCAACCCAGATTCCATCCATCCCATCAGGGATTGCGCTTATCGGAGAATTGGGCAAATTCTTCACCGGCTGTACATTCGGCGCCCAAATATATCCCTCTGGCGTTTCGACCCAACGTTGATTGTTCCTGAATGGCCAAGGACCGACAACTTCCCGCAGCCAAGGGATTACCTTGTCTTCATAGTACGTTCCTACATTTGGCGCATTATAATCAGGACGAATTTTTATATCCACCATGCCGGCTGCTATACGGCCCAATTTGCCAGAAATTGGAAATTCTTCAAGCACCCCTGTGCTGATCCAGGGCTTGGCTATTGCTGCACCAGCCATCAGGGCCGATGTGTTGATGAAATCGCGCCTGGAAAGTTTCTTTGTTTTCTCCGGATTATTTTTACTCATATAGTTTTCCTACAATCAATCGTGTTGGCCTGAAATAAAATCTGTCATTTTTTGCTTCGCAACGTCATCGCTGTACTGAATTGGTGGAGATTTCATAAAATAAGCTGACGGTTCTTCAAGTGGTCCAGCTAATCCTCGATCTAATCCTAACTTAGCACACCTTATTGCGTCAATCATTACGCCAGCAGAATTTGGCGAATCCCAAACTTCAAGCTTTAATTCAATATTCAGGGGAGTATCACCAAATCCCCTGCCTTCCAAACGGATATTTGCCCATTTCCTGTCATTCAGCCAGGGAACGTAATCGCTTGGGCCTACATGAATATTCTCCTCACCAAGATCAAATGCTATCTGGCTAGTGACTGCTTGGGTTTTAGAGATTTTTTTTGATTCTAACCTATCCCGGTCAAGCATATTGTAAAAATCCATATTCCCGCCAAAATTAAGCTGGAATGTCCGATCTAATTTTACACCCCGATCCTGAAATAAATTTGCCAGAACCCGGTGCACTATTGTCGCGCCCACCTGGCTCTTTATATCATCGCCGATAATTGGCAATCCTCGATCCTGGAATCTTTTGCCCCAGTATTCAGACGTTGCAATGAAAACGGGTATTCCATTTACAAAAGCACAATCTGCGTCGAGAACTTGCTCAACGTACCATTTTGTCGCCATTTCTGATCCGACAGGCAAGAAATTTATTACGACATCGGTTTTTGTATCCTTAAGTATTTTTGCAATATCATCAGTGGAACCAGTCGCTTTTTCTACGTGATCAAGAAGATATTTGCCCAATCCGTCATGAGTCATTCCTCTGCTTACAGGGACATTCAACTCAGGAACCTCTGCAAATCGAAAAGTATTATTTGGCTTTTCCCAAATTGCCTCGCTCAGGTCCTTTCCCACTTTGTTTTTAGCAATATCAATCGCAGCTGAAAATTCAATATCACAAATATGATATCCACCAAGCACCGGATTCATTAAACCTGGTATAAATTGATCCTCCGGTGCATTCTGATAAAAATGTACGCCTTGAACAAGCGCAGAAGCACAATTTCCCACACCGATGATTGCTACACGAACTTTTTCATGTGTCATATTTTTTCCAGTTTACTGGGCCGCATCTTATTATATTCTTTTTTCCCAGGAAACTTATAATCCCTCCAAATTTTCTTGTTTAAGGTTTTTAGAAATGATTAACTATTCTTGTTAGATTTGATTATTCGCTGTCAGGTTTTCTTTCTCATTTCAGTTTTTTTTGGTTCAGTCTAAGACTGTTTCCAATAACAAAAACATCACTGACAGCCATTGCTCCGGCAGCTAAAATTGGATTAAGAAATCCTACCGCAGCTACTGGAATTAGAATTATATTATAGAAAAAAGCCCAGAATAAATTCTGCTTTATTGTTTTCAGCGTTACTTGAGAAAGTTTAATTGCATTACCAACTCCGCGTAAATTTCCGCTAATCAAGGTAATAGATGCTGCCGCTATTGCTACATCAGTTCCAGTTCCCAAAGATATCCCTACATCAGCTTGAGCCAGTGCCGGCGCGTCATTAATCCCATCTCCCACCATCGCTACAACAGCGCCGTTCTCCTGCATGGATTCAATTGCGGAGGATTTTTCTCCCGGCATCACTTCTGAACGAATTTGAGTTATGCCAACTTGAGCAGCAATTGCCTGGGCAGCTTGCTGGTTATCTCCCGTAATCATTATTACCTCAAGTCCTAAATCCCTCAGGTCCTCCACTGCTTCCTCGGCATTTTCTTTGACTGTGTCTGATATCCCAAGGATGGCTTGCAGCTCGCCATTAATGGCGACTAAAATTGCAGTTTTTCCATCTTTCCTGAGCGAAATTATATTTGCTTCCGCGTTTTGCCAATCTACATTGTTTTCATCCATCAAATGAGTACTGCCAACAATCACACTTTTACCATCTACCTCCGCCATTACACCTTTTCCGACAATCGTCTGGAATTTTACAGGTTCACTTAACTCCAAATTTCTTTCTTTAGCTTTTGCTACAACAGCATCCCCGAGAGGATGTTCTGATCTCTTTTCTACAGACGCGGCTATCTTAATTATCCAATCATCTGAATAATCTCTTGATTTCTCTGGTACAAGATAGATATCAGTCAATGAGGGTTGTCCTTTAGTTATAGTTCCAGTTTTATCCAGAACAACTGTTGTTATTTTCCCCGCTCTTTCCAAAGCCTCCCCGGATTTATATAATATACCGCTTGAGGCTCCTCGACCTGAACTAACCATGACTGCGGTTGGTGTTGCTAATCCCATTGCGCAGGGACAAGCAATTAATAAAACAGCTACGGCATTCAACATGGCTCGGGCAAACTGGCTGGATTCCGGCCCTGGAGCAGATGGAACAGCAAACTGCCAGACTAAATAAGTGACCAAAGCAGTTAATACAACCGCTGGTACAAATATAGCCGAAACTTTATCCGCAATTCGCTGGATAGGGGCTTTGCTTCCCTGAGCTTCTTCCACAAGTTTAATAATTTGTGATAATGCTGTGTTCTTACCAATTTTTGTAGCTTCAAATTTCAGAGATCCGTGCTTATTCAAGGTTGCTCCAACGACTTCATCTCCAATCGATTTTTCGACTGGGAGAGATTCGCCAGTTAGCATAGATTCGTCTACAGCTGAAAATCCATCTATAACTACCCCATCAACAGGAATTTTCTCCCCTGGTTTTACCAAGATAATATCACCCACCTGGACTTCTTCTACGGGTATATTAATTTCTCCTCCATCCCGGATGACAAGCGCTTTATTTGGACTTAGTTTCATCAATTTTTTAATAGCTTGACTTGTTTTCCCCTTAGCTCGCGATTCAAGAAATTTTCCTGTTTTTATCAATATTATTATCATTGCCGATGTTTCAAAATAAACATGTCCTACAATCCAGCCGAATAACACTGGCAGAGAATACAAATAGGCAGCGGTTGAACCCATGGCTACCAATACATCCATGTTTGCAGCACCATTCCTTAAAGATTGAATTGCTCCTCTGTAATATTGTTTCCCTACATAAAACTGGACCGGTGTTGCCAGGATTAACATCAACCAGTTAACCCAGTGTTGATGAGCCCATCTGCCTAACAGCCCGAAATCTCGGCTCATTGACAAAACAAACAACGGCACAGTGAACAAAAGTCCAATAAACAGCAAGTGTTTCTGTTCTTTTGTTTCTTTGTCGCGTGCCAGCCCTTCCGTGTCCTCAAATTGATCTCCAAGTATCAATGCTTCAAAACCAATTTTTTTGATCTGTTTTCTAATATCAATTTGAGTGAGAATAGTAGGGATGTACTGTACTCTGGTTTTCCCGGTCACCCAATTTGCGTTTACACTGATCACCCCTTCCAATTCATTTAAAACTTGCTCAAGCCGGTATCCATCCCGGTCATCGCTGATATTCTTAACCAGCAAATCTGCCTCGCCCACAGCGATGCCGTATCCTGCCTTTTCAATTTTGGTGACAATTTCATCTATTTTTGTGATTTCTGGATCGTACTCAACAACAGCTCTTTCTGTAGTTAGGTTAACATTTGCTAAATTTACACCTGATAATTTTTTTATGTTTCTTTCAACTGCCGTCGCGCAGTTTGCACAGTCCATTCCAGTAATCGGCAAACTAGTCAATTTAATATCTGACATATCTCCTCAATATACTTGGTCAATTTTTGTTTAGGTATATCCTAGACAACAACAGGATAATTAATTTCATTCAGAACTTTAATTATTTGTTCTTCAGTTGCCGGATCCGTATAGATAATTTCCGCTGTTTTTGTTTCCGTATCTGCCTTTACCTCTTCCACTCCCGGGACTTCATTTATTTCTAGTTCTATGGCTCTTACACAATGGTTGCAAGAGATGCTTGGAATGTTATAAGTTATTTTAGTCATATTTTCCTCGTCTGCGATTAATTAAACTTTCGTAGCTGCTTCAAACACATCAATTATTTCCTTAAGTACACGATCCTGCTCCTGCAAATCATTTCCCCGTACCGCTGAAATGAGACAGGAATTTAAATGGTTATCCAAAATATTTATGCTGATTTTGTTCAAGGCAGATTGTATGGCATGTATCTGACGTATAGTGTCAATGCAATACGAATCTTCCTCTACCATTCGCTGCACTCCCCGGATATGCCCTTCCACTGTTTTTAAACGCCTTTTATTATCCTGTTTTCTATTCATTCTTAACCCCCCCCTTAGGGGTTGGGCAAAGAATACTACATAAACACACAATGTGTCAAGTGCCCCCACCGCCCTTGTTACGCCCCGCTGAAGAGATAAAGCAAACCCATTCACGATGGGTGCCATGCTCTTGCAAGCAGGCCATCGGTATGCATATAACTCTACAAGCTGAATGTTTCCTGATGCCAGTTTAACCATTTCGGGATTTGTGCTTTCCAAGTCTGCCTGGATTGTAGGTGATGCATCTACAACACCCTGGACATCACGCATTGGTTGGTTTGCTCTTGAATCGGTTGTAATTTCAACAGATTCAGCATTTTCGGCTACAAGTTCATCTATAGGACTTACTCTGGTTACTGAATCCGTGGACAGTTCTTTTGCTGCATGATCTCTTCTAGTTACTACAAAATTATTGACGAAACTATGGAAAAAGTTACCACGTAATCAGAATCTTTTTTTTCGGTTATCTTTCATAACCTCCTCCTTGCTTTTTCTACTGGGAATTAATCAATTGTCCAACATTCATTATTTTGAATTTCAACTGACCTCTCATAAATATCACGCCCATACCATGTCTTGACACGATATACTCATGGATATAAACTCTATCTATTATGTTTGATGGGATAGCCTTGTGACTTCTTACCGTTTCGAACGTCAACAATTAGTGTCAATATTTATCCTTCTAGCTGGTTTGGCCTGGGTTTGGGTTTCCAGAATCCCGACAGATTCTGGATCTTTACAGCCTATAGTTGCTCCACAGGAAAGCTTTTTAGCCCCTGATTTTAACTTAACTACCCTTTCAGGAGAAAATTTTTCCCTTTCAGAATTTCGTGGATCTCCAGTAATAATAAATTTTTGGGCCAGCTGGTGCCCTCCCTGCAGGGCCGAGATGCCAGCGTTCCAGCAAGTATTCGCTGAATACGAGGACCTGGGATTAATCATCGCCGCCGTTAATGCCACCAACCAAGATTCGTTATCCGAGGCATCTGCCTTCGCTTCTGATAACAATCTGACATTTCCCATTCCGCTGGACAAAACAGGATCTGCCAGTCGATCATACAATCTTTATTCACTCCCCACCACAGTTTTCATAGATAACCAGGGCATAATTCGGAAGATTATCATAGGCGGTCCAATTCCAACAGCGCTCATTCGAGTCCAAGCAGACAAGCTTTTCCAGGATGAGCCCTAATGTTTCCTATTATCAATCTCGGTCCTTTATCAATGCCAGCGTCAGGGCTTATTCTCTTACTTGGTTTCTGGCTGGGCTCCCTCCTAGCAGAACGAAAATCAAAGCTATTTAAGGTCAATCCCAACTTGGTTGAAAAGGTTCTCTGGGCTTGCTTGCTGTCAGGATTAATTGGCGCCAGGTTGGCTTATATTGCCAGACACCCCAGTGCTTTTCAAGAAAATTTTCTTTCTGTTTTTTCCCTTAACCCGAACTTGCTCGATCCCATTGGCGGCCTACTCATATCAGCTGCTGTTGGATTTGTGTATATTTCCCATCAACGAATCTCATTGTGGGTATTTCTTGATTCCTTAACACCGTTTTTTGCAGTGATGGCTATAGCTTTGAGCTTCTCCAATTTTGCTTCAGGTACAGGATTTGGAACATCAACCACTTTACCCTGGGGTATATCACTCTGGGGTGATCTCCGACATCCAGTTCAAATTTATTATTTTTTAGGCGGTCTCGTCACGCTTTTTATTATTTTAATCAGAAAACAAATTAATGAGCATCAGTCCGGTTTCTCTTTCTTATTATTCGTTTCTCTTACATCTGGTTTCCGGTTGTTCTTCAGCGGTTTTCAGGAAACTGCCAGTTTAGTCGGTGGCGGCTTACGCATTCCCCAGCTAATATTCTGGACTATTCTGGCTATATCTCTTTCTCTTTTAAATAAACACAAGCTTCCGCTTCAGATGGTGAAACCTTATGAATCTCAAGGGTAAAACTATTCTCATCACAGGTTCCGCTCGGCGAATAGGCAGGATTTTAGCTTTAGCAGTGGCAAAATCCGGCGGAGACGTCATCATTCACCACAGCAACTCTCCTAAAGAAGCAGAGGAAACCAAGCAGGAAATCGTATCATTAGGACAAGAAGCCACAATCATTCAGGCTGACTTTTCAGACCCCAAATCTACAGACGAGTTTATCAAGGAAGTTTTTTCAACACAGAAACTAGACGGGTTGGTTAACAACGCCTCAGTCTTTTCTGACCTTTCCTGGGCTGACACCCAAATTGCCCAATGGAATAATCACCTGGCAATTAATCTCACTGCTCCATTTTTGCTTAGCCAAGCCTTTAGGAAAAATCTCTCTAATAATCTAGACGGAAGAATCGTTAACATTCTTGACTGGAGAGCCCTCCAACCAGGCGCAGATCATCTACCCTACACCATAAGCAAAGCCGGTCTTGCAGCTCTAACTAAATCCCTGGCGTTAGCGCTTGCTCCGAACATTACAGTAAATGGAATAGCCTTTGGTGCTGTCTTGCCGCCTAGCGATGGAGGTAGCGCTGAAAATATCCTATCCTCTGTTCCCCTTTCGCGATGGGCAGAATCAACCGAAGTTGAAGATACCCTTTTATTTTTGTTAACAGGCCCAAAGTATATCACCGGTGAAATTATCCACCTTGATGGTGGCCGACATTTAAATTGATATCAGATCCTCTTATTATCCTCCGAGGAGGTCAAAATGGACAAAGTTCTGATCAAGAATTTATTAGCCCGGGGAATTATCGGCATCAATGAATGGGAGCGTGTAAAACCTCAGGAAATCTTAATCAATATTACGCTCTTTGGGGACTTGAAAAAAGCTGGTGATACCGACAACATAGATGACAGTATAAATTACAGAACGATCGCGAAACAAGCGCAATCTCTTGCAGAAAATTGCAAAAGATTAACCGTAGAAGCCCTTGCAGCCGATATCGCGGCCAATTGCCTGGACGTGAATGGTGTTTTAAGGGTTATTGTCAAGGTCGAAAAACCAGGCGCTGTCCGTTTTGCCGAATCTGTCGGAGTGGAAATTGAGCGATCAAAGTAATCAAAAACCTATTCTTGCTCTAATCGGCATCGGAAGTAATGTCAATCCTGAGTATAATCTCCATTTAGCACTTGACAGGCTTTCTGCACAGGTTTCTATCCAGCAGCTTGCATCCATCTGGCAAACACCTGCTGTCGGGAGCGATGGTCCTGATTATTTAAACTCAGCAGTTCTGATTGAAAGCTTTTTATACCTTACTCATCTAAAGAATCATTTACTTTCTGGAATTGAACACGATCTTGGAAGATTCCGTTCAGATGACAAAAACTCAGATCGAACTATTGATCTTGATATATTAATGTATGATGGCGTTTGCCTTGATGATGATCTCTGGAATCAGGCGCACGTCGCAGTCCCCGCTGCCGAAATATTCCCTGCCTTCACAAATCTACAGACAGGCGAAACACTTAGTCAAGCAGCTTTGCGTTTAGTCTCTGGAAAACCTTTTTTCAAGAGGAACGATCTCTCCTGGGGAAACAGAAATAGATAATCTGCCTTTTACTTAAAACTGCAAAGGTGTAGATCCCCGGGATATATTATCCAAAAATTCTTGCCGTGTTGACAAATTTGTTCTAAATGCGCCAGACATGGACGAAGTCGTCATTCGGGCATTATGTTTTTTCACACCCCGCATCACAGAACACAAATGCAAACCTTCAACGACTACGGCAACTCCCTTGGGGTGAAGCAATTCATCGACCAGGTCGGCAATTTGCTTGGTCATTCGCTCCTGAACCTGCAACCTCCGGGCAAACATATCTACGATACGGGGAATTTTTGATAGCCCAATTACTTTTCCTTTAGGTAGATAAGCTACATGAGCGCGCCCTAAAAACGGCAGCATATGATGCTCACACATGCTGTAAAATTCGATATCCCGAACAATGACCATCTCATCGTACGAAACCTCAAATATTGCCTCATTCAATAGTTCGATAGGATCCGTCCTATACCCGCTAAGCAGTTCCTGGTATGCCTTAGCGACTCGCTCAGGGGTCCTTAATAGTCCTTCTCTCTCTGGATCTTCCCCAATGGATTTCAATATCTCATGCACAGCTTTCGCTATACTGTCATGATCTAATTCCTCTGAAATTAGTCCTGCAATTCTTTCTAGTATTTCTTTATCTTCATGCATCTTTATATCCTCGCCTCTCCCCATTACAACAAAAGTCTTTTACACTGTTCCAGTCATTTCCTTCATCCAAGTACATTTGCTTTTTTTCTTGTTTTTTATTCGATTCATCAATAAGTACTATTGATTTAGTTATCATTTATTAATAAAAAGCGAAGGAAATTCCTTCGCTTTTTATTTTAATTTATATACAGTTAGCCAACTTCTGGTTGAATTAAACCAAAAGATCCGTCAAATCTTTTATAAAGAACATTAATCGATTCTGATTGAGCATTGTAAAATACAAAAAAACTGTTATGCCCCAGTAACTCCATTTGTTCTATTGCTTCCCACTCATCCATTGGGCGCAAGGGGAACTTTTTTCTCCTGGCAATCACTGGTTTTTCCAGTTCGTCAATTTCCTCAATTATCTCTTCACTACCATCAATGCCTTGTTTCCAGCGTTGATTTCTTTTTCCCTTATATCGTTTTATTCTCCGCTGCAGTGTATCAGTTGCTATATTTAAGGCAGTGACTATATCAGCAGATCGCTCTTCAGCTCTTAATATAAAACCCTTACCCTTGACAGTAATCTGAACTACTTCTCTTTCTTCTGCGCTTCGCGCATTTGTTGAAGCAAGATCCACGCGCGCTTCAACTATATCTTCCAGATAGCGATCCAGTCCGGACACCTTCCTGTATACCTGGTCAGTTAAATTATCAGTAACTTTTAAATTGCGGCTAAATATATTAACTTCAATTGTCATATATGCCTCCTTTTTCTAATTTTAACACCAATGCATCTCATAATCGCGTAGATCTCGCAAGAGTGATCCCATAAACCTTTGATGCTTCAGCTTTCATTAATGCTTCGGCACATGAATTTATGGTTGATCCTGTCGTTACAACATCATCGATAACCAGAATTGATTTCCCCTTTGCCAGTTTCTTTTCTGCCAGAAAAGCACCAGTCACATTGATCTTTCTCTCTTCCAGGGATAATCCTACTTGCGACTTTGTTTTCCTGATCCTTTTTATTATTGAGGCAACAACCGGCAGCCCGGTTTTCCAGGCTAATGGCCGAGCTAAACACAAAGATTGATTAAATCCTCGGTCTCTCTTGCGTGCAGCATCAAGCGGAACAGCTGTGATCAAATCAATGTCCCAATTGTTTACTTGAAGCAAATTTACCAACGGTAGAGCTAGTTTTTCGCCTAAGCCCAAGTCTCTCTTGTATTTTAGTTTATGTATCGCTTTTTGAATTGGTCCCTCAAAATAAGCCCAGGACCTGAGATTAATATAAAATATCTCTGTTGTTTGGCATCTCTGACAAACAAGACTAATCGCTCCAGGATGGGGTTCGCCACATACCTGACAAATTGAAGAGCTAATTATTTTCGTTTGTTCTTGACAGGATGCGCAATAACGTTCTCCCCACTTATCGCATCCCGCACACCGGGGCGGGAATAAAAAATCCAGGGTTTCCCAACCCCAGGTATGAATTCGAGACCTCATGCTTAATCCTCCCGGATTAAACCTATTCCTTTTGTCTCGATAATGTTTATTGCCAGTACTATTTTTATCCGCCGAACATACCAGATAAAGCAGAGTCCTTAAGCTGCAATCCTGCCGGTCCCAGCAAAATGATCATGATTGACGGAAATATCAACAAAGCCATAGGAAAAAGCATTTTAACAGGAGCTTGCTGTGCTTTCTCTTCGGCAATTTGCCTGCGCCTGGTCCTCATCTGATCAGACTGTATCCGGAGAACCTTTGACATACTCACGCCAAGCTGCTCACTTTGTATAATTGCCGCAACAAAACTTGTCATCTCGATAATGCCAATCCGGTCTGCCATGTTACGCAAAGCAACCCTTCTAACATTACCAAGCTGAATTTCTCTCAAGCACCTACCGAACTCATCAGCAAGTTCATCTTCCCATTTTTCAGCAACCCTGGACATAGCAGCATCAAAACCTAACCCTGCCTGGACGCATATAGTTAATAAATCCAAAGCGTCTGGCATAGATTTTCTAATCATATCCTGCCTGGAATTTATCTTGCTCTGGAGGAGAAGTTGAGGCATAAAATAACCAACAATGGAAAACAATCCCGTTGCGAGTAATTTTTTTCCCCAGGACCAATCCATCGATCCCAAAGAAAACACGAACAACAAAAGACCTCCGATCCCTATAGCAGCAATAAATCTTGATGCCCAAAAGATTGTTGGATCAATCCCGGGAGGATTTCCAGCTAACTCTAATTGTTTTTCTACTTGTTCAATTGCGTTTTGAGGAGTAAATCTTTCGGTTATCTCACCAACTTTCTCTACAATCGGCACTAATACACGTTCTGTAATGGGTTGTGATAATTCAATTTCCTCCAGTGTGATCTGTTCTCCACTGGAAATATATTCATGCAATCGTTCTTCAAGGGGTGTATCTTCCTGCCTGTTCCGCATGCCTACAACAATAAGACTTACAGCCAGAATAACGATAATTCCTACAAATATCCAAATATAAACATTCACATTCATCCTCCGTCCTGATTAGACTTCGATATCTGCCAGCTTATTCATGGCCATATATCCACTTGCCACCATGACTGCCGCTATACCTAACATAACTCCTCCGCAAAGCAAGTTGCCTGGCTTGAAAAAAGTCATTAGATATTCACGGTTTGCAAACCAGAGCAGTCCCATCAAGATTAGCGGCAGCAAAGCAAGGAATCTGCCTGAATAAATTACCTGTGAGACAAGAACTTTAATTTCTCCCTTAATTTTAATTCGCTCGCGTATTGTATAAGAAATCATGTCAAGAATTTCAGCCAGGTTTCCACCAACTTCTCGCTGAACATTAATCGCAGTGATAATCAAATCCAAATCATCACTGGGAATTCTCCGATGCATATTATTCAGGGCGTCATCCATAGCAATACCCAACTGCATCTCTTTAACAACACGGTTGAATTCTTCAGAAAGTGGAGGTGGTAATTCCTTACTTACAGATTCTAGAGCTTGCAAGGTTGAATAACCTGCTCTCAAACCATTAACTGTTAGGTTTAACATATCAGGAAGCTGATTTCCAAAGGTAGTTATGCGCTTATTTTGCTGCCGTTTCATATATATTCTAGGGGCCATTCCACCCAATATGGCACCAATCAAAGCGGATATAATATTCTGACCGCCTATTGCCCAGGCAAAAAATCCAAGAAGGAAAGCCGCAATAACCATAGCCGCGACATATTCAGCTGGCCGTAATTTCAAATCTGCCTGGGCTAGGCTGGTAGCGATCCTATCCCCGAATTTTGATCCTTCCAGCTTATTATCCAGCCATACTGAAAAAGCTGAAATCTTTTGTTCTTCAGCCAGTGCAACTGCATCTTCAAATTCTTCCTCTACGTAGTGAGAAAAGCGATCATCAAGAACAGATTGTTCATCCCGGACTGTAATAACAATCCCGACTACAAGTAAAATCACTGATAGTGCGCCGCCAATAATGAGTATTATATTCATAGAGATCAGTCTCAATAGCAGATCTAGATAGTTTTAACTATCCTCTTTTTGTTGAGAAAATTGAAGGAGGCAGATGTATGCCAGCGCCTTCGATCTTGTCCATGTATCTAGGCCTAAGTCCCGTTGGAACCAGTTCGCCTAGAACCTTGCCATCCTCTATCGCAGTTTGTTCAAACCGGAAAATATCCTGCATGGTTATCACTTCACCTTCCATGCCTACAACCTCTGTAATGCTGGTTACCTTCCTGGTTCCATCCTGCATTCTACTTTGATGAATGATCAAATCAATCGCAGAAGCAATTTGTTCTCTGATAGCCCTTATGGGCAAATCCATCCCTGCCATCAATGCCATCGTCTCTACTCTTGAAAGTGTATCTCTGGGTGCATTAGAGTGTGCAGTTGTGAGTGATCCGTCATGGCCTGTATTCATAGCCTGGAGCATATCCAAGGATTCTTCACCACGGATCTCACCGACGATAATTCGATCGGGGCGCATACGGAGGCAATTCATCACGAGCTGGCGAATTGTTACCTCCCCTCGTCCTTCAATATTCGGCGGTCGGGATTCCAATGTAACTACATGATCCTGCCTCATCTGGAGTTCTGCCGCATTTTCTATTGTAATTATCCTGTCGGTATTGGGAATAAACTGAGATAAAACATTTAGCAATGTAGTTTTTCCTGAACCAGTACCTCCGGATATGATGACATTAAACCGCGATTTTACCGCCGCCTCCATGAACAATACTGCGCCAGGCGTCAAAGTCCCGAAATCAATTAACTGTTCAACTGTAAATGGATCTTTGGCAAATTTTCGGATCGTTAAACAGGGACCAACCAGTGAAATTGGAGGAATAACAGCGTTAACACGTGATCCATCAGGCAAACGGGCATCCACGTATGGACTCGATTCGTCAATCCTCCTGCCCAATGGGGCCACAATTCGGTCAATGATCCGCATAACGTGTTCGTTACTTTCAAAGGTTATCGGAGCCCTGGTGATCTTTCCCGCTTTTTCAAAATAAACGCTTTTTGCTCCATTTACCATAACTTCTGTTATGGCATCGTCTTCCAGCAATGGTTGCAAAGGCCCAAAACCAAGTATTTCCGCGGCAATCTGCTCAAATAGGCGGTGCTTCTCCTGCCGGGAGAGCACTATACTCTCTTCGGTTAGGATTTGCTCAAACAAATCACGGATCGTTCCCCTAACTTTTTCAACTTCGGAAACATCAATAGAGGGATCCAACTCAGCTAACAACCTATTTTGGACCCGCACTTTCAGATCAGCATAGGTCTCATCCTGAGCATCTTTCCTTGGAGGTGATACCCTCCGTGCCTCCAAGGTCCCTAATCTTGAGCCACCTCCGCCCAATGAAGGATCCTCATCGCCAGACGGTTTTCCTTGTTCAATTCTTTTAAGTAGAGACATGTGTTTTTTCCTGGTACTTGTTAATTAACTTGAAATGGATGTTCTAATTCTAGTCAGCTGGTTCCTCTTCTAATTTTGAAAGCCTCTCACGAATTTTTCCTACTAATTCAAGAATACTCTTGCCTATTTCCTTTGTTTTTCCCTCCCCCATCATAAATGGTATTCCACGATTTACTGCCGGCACGACTATTTCTCTATCTTCTGGTAAAACAGCAGCGACTTTGTGTCCCAGGTTATGCCCAACCTTTTCAGGCGTAATAGCTAGCTGCTTGTCAAATCGGCTCATTACTAAGAGGATTTTTTGCTTATCTATACCCAGGTTAGTTAATAGAGTTAACATCATTCTAGTATTGATTATTGCCGGGATATCCTGAGAGGAAATCATTACCAATAAATCGCTGGAGTCAAGTGTATCCAATGTCACATCAGATAATCCCGAGTCCGTATCAACGATCACATAAGAATATAGTCTTGCCAAAAATTGCAAGACTTTTACAAATTGGTCTCCTGCAATTCTCTCAGCATCCTCAGGGTGAGGAGGAGCAGATAAAATATCGATTCCAGATGACTCGTGATGAATAACTACGTCTCTCACAATTTCTGGGTCCAACTGATCAGCAATAGGAGTCAGATCAACAACTGACGTTCTACCCCGCTCATTAAGAAACACTACCACGTCTCCGAATTGCAGATTGGCATCTACAATTATCACAGGGGTTTCCGAGCTGTGCAACGTAACAGCCAAATTAGTAGCTACAGTCGTTGTGCCAACTCCACCTTTCGGGCTGTATACTGCAACAATTTTACCTAAACCTGAGAGGGCTATTGTTGTGCCCCGAGGATCAATTAAACTACCTGTGCCTCTACCAATAAACTGTGCTTCTTTCCGAATTGCTTTTGATTTGGCCCCTGCTCGGCGGATGACAGTCACCAATTCATCGCTCTTGGGCGGTTTGGTTATAAAATCCCTTGCGCCCGCGAGCATAGCTCTTCGCATATAGTTTGTGTCGCCCTGCACGGATAAGATTACAATCTGCGAAACTGGCGCTTGTTCCTGGATCCGTTCTGTAGCCTCAATACCATCCATGTCAGGCATGTTGATATCCATCAACACTACATCCGGATCCAGGGAAATTGTCTGTTTGATTGCGTCTTTTCCCGTCCGAGCAGTTCCTACAACATTGATATCATTCTCAAATTGCAGGAGCCGGGCAATATTCTTTCGTGTATCATCTTGATCGTCTACGATCAATACGTTGAATTCTTGATCTGACATAAGATTACTTCCAACTAACCGTTGTAGGTCTTATTTTAAGGAATTGCTTCAGATTCACCCGTACTATTTCCCGAGTTTGGTACTTCGTCTACCCTGGGAGCCAGTCCATAAGGTAATTTTCCAGGAAGTGGGATCGAGTAATCATCCAAGAAAAACTGCATCGTTACAGTTTTTGTGTCTATTACCGTACTGTCTCCAGCTGATCGTAACGCAAGGCTAATTTCAACTCCGCTGTCAATTAAATATGTCAAGTTCACAGCTTCTTGAGGAGAAACGATTAGAGTAATGTTGTCTGGTGGTTCTTCAACCGCAGGTGCGACAATTTCCCCTTCCGCCGCAATTGGTGTAGGCTCAGGTGCAGGCAATTCTCCAGCTCCCAATGATCCATCACTAAAACTAAAATTACCGACATGTAATACAGTTGCGCTTGGAATAATAATTTGAGTTGCTAACCTTGGTCTCTGGGATTCCGACGGGATCACGTAAACCTTTTCTTCTTGTATTCCATCCAGTTCGTCTATTCTGCCGTCATAAGTATAATAATCTTCCAATGTTGCATGAGCTGCCAATGCATTAGTACCACTATCTGCGCCTAACATAATACTGGTGCCAATAAGTAGTGCAGTCTGGTTTGGCAACCTGGTCTGGAAATCCGCATCCAAATCAATAAACTGCATCGAAGCAATCACCACAACCCGGTCACCAGGCCTAAGCGCATACGAGATACTTGCCAATCTGCTAATAGGGATAGCCTTAGCTACCATTCCTTCAGGGATCGACAGAGCGGCTACTGAACCGGCGTCTGATAGCTGCGCAGCGCTATCAACCAACATATTTACCGTCAAAGGTATCCCGCTGTCCAGATCGAATTTAGCCTGCCTTCCAACGACTTGGGCCAAATCGGTAAACATGCCAGAAATTAACAGATCACGCGGCAGGGATATCAAACCTAAAACGGTTTCGTTCAGTACTGTCCCTCTCGGCGCTTTCTGGGTTATCACCACAATGTCTACTCTGTCTGGCACCGCAACTTCCGCCGGCGCACCAACTGAAGTCGTATCGGGTTTCAAGAAATTTTGATAAAGGAAATAACCACCCACGACTAACAATACCATGATCAAGCTTAAGTAAAGGAATACTCTTCCACGTCGCATTTCAACCTCCTAGCTTGCTGCCTGAATAATGCATCCTTATTTTACCTCATAAATAATTCCATTAGACCTGTTTATTTCTCTACCATAGTTTAACGGATATTTTTCTTATTTTCCAGTAGTTTTATTTTCAATCTTGTGAGGTCAAATATCAATAATTTCCTCACATAAGCAAAACCCTACCGTATGGTAGGGTTTAGCATATGTGACTTAGTAGGCGGTCACTCGCCTGGAACCTATACGGTTCTTTTAGATATTGTCCACGATATTTTGGAAAATATTTCCAATAGCTGGACCAAGAAGGGATAGAATAACGATCACTACGACTGCAACTAATACAAGAATTAGAG
>JAIORG010000210.1 GCA_021108255.1 Anaerolineales bacterium
GATTCATAAAGAAGCTGGTATTTTTCACTTCCTATATCGATCTCAAAATCTGTCGATGAAATCCCACAATCGCTGATTTCTATCGTGCGGTGTTGGTCCACTGCACTAGTCTCGTAATAGGAAATCTCATGGGATTGGTACAAATTCCGGAACGCCAGAGTGAGGAACTCCCAAACATTTTCCGGAATCTCTGGTTCTACTGGCTGTAAATACTTATCCGGATAAAGGAATAAACCCAGGGTTTCCCAGTTTATTCCCTCGCGGAAGAACCAGCTCTTACCTGCAAGTTCGTCCTGGTCAAAAATATGCATGGGGAAATTATCAAATAACCCCCCGTCAACATAGTAATCTCCATCACCAAATTTCTTCCCATCAAAACGCAGGGACTCAAAAAAGATCGGGATAGACATTGACATTCTAACTGCATCCGCTACAGCAACATCCGGGGTATGAGCAGCGGAAAATATCTCAGCCCGCTGCCGGGAAATATTGGCAGCCACGATATACAACTCCCGAAAACCCTTTTCCTGAAAATCTGTGAAAGTTGCTCTCCCATTCCCGTCGCATTGAGCGGCAATGATATCTTCCAGCCAGTGATAAAAGTATTCAGTGGAGTACCAGCCATACTTATTAATAAATCGGCGGTAATTTTCTTCTTCTGGAAACCTTAATAGCCTTCTACCGCGTCTTTTTGTTTCACTTTGAGGTACTTTTGAAAAATCCAGTGTATTAAAGAGATCTCTCGATTCCAGGACACTTAATCGAAAACTGACAATGGTAGCTGCTATTGCCCCTGCAGAAGTCCCTGCCACCCGCTGAATATTTTCCACAATGCGGTATTCATCCAGTACCTCCAGGGCTCCCATGTAGGCAATTCCCCGCACACCGCCGCCTTTAAATACCAGATTCTTATAAAGATTTCTCTTAAATTCATGATCGATCGCAGATTTAATCTTATCTATGAAATTTGGTATTGCCATAATTTGACCTCTACATCTTGAATATTATTTAATCCGCCTCCATGTCCTTCACTGAATAATTACGTCAAAATCAGATGTTAGTTGCAAAACAGGAAAAGGTATCCTGCGAGGATGCCATCTCCTGAGCTGCAGGAACAATTGGATTAGTCACCTTACAGAAAGTACCCAGCCTCCCGATTAAACCCTCGCCAGGCAGCAGAGTGAAGGAAGGATTTCTTCTCCGGCAAAAGCCGGACACCTTCCAGCCAGCTCTCTTCTGCTTCAGAAGCCTGCCGGAAACACTTCTCGGAGAAGGCCCTTCTCTCCTCGGTCGATGCCTTGCTGAGCGCCAGGGCACCCTGAATAAATTCCTCTTCCAGTTGATCGCGATCGAGCTGATAGGATGCCAATCTATCAGTGTAATTAAGCAGCACTTCCCGGTGCAGGCGTTCATGAGCCCAGAAGGTTGTTTTTGGATCATAATGACCCTGCGGGAAGGGTGGTTGTTCCCTCGGAGGAGCATCCACCCAACATGGTTTAAAAATACCCGTACAGGGAGCAGCCGTTCCCGTGGTAAATACCAGCGGGTTCCCTTCTTCCAAAGAGACAATCATCGAACCAGTGGTCTGGCTGACGCGAATAGGTCCCAAACTGGCATGCATACAAATATCCGCCCCCGCGAGACCGGTAACCGGGTCCGGATGAACCTGATGGTTGCGGAGGATCGCCGCCATTGACTGGACAGAAATATTACCGGCATTGGATGCCAGCAGTTCTCTTGATCTCTCACATCGCCTGCGTCCGTCGCTGAATTTTGTAAATATGAAATCCGAGAAACCTTTTGACAAGTTGATATCTTCTTCCGACTTGGCAAAGCGTTTATCCAGAATAAAATCCTCTAAACCCTCAGAAGATCGATCCCAGCGGTCTTCCAATGAGAGGAGATTGGAAATGGTATATATCGGCGAAATCTCCCTGGCAGCCCAGTGTTTGTCCACGGTCTCCAGTACCCAGGTATCATCTGGTCCGGCAATCAGAAAACTATTATGGTAATAAAACTCGCTCTTCTGGAAGCAATTTCCTCCCTGCCCGTATTCTTCCAGCAGATCGACAATAATACTGATCGCTTC
This sequence comes from Anaerolineales bacterium, assembly GCA_021108255.1. Taxonomy (GTDB): domain Bacteria; phylum Chloroflexota; class Anaerolineae; order Anaerolineales; family UBA11858; genus B10-G9. Next base: position 2,090 of record JAIORG010000210.1, read on the forward strand.
TGCGGGGGCTACCGCCCTCTCTAGCGCTAACCTGAGCAAATCCATCCCCAGCAAGGCTGGTGTCTTATTGGCCGGGACTTTTGAAAAAACCGCCTCGTTACCAATAGCCAAACCATGCTCATTCACTCCCATTTCTGCTCCCCACATCCAGAAGGGTTTGGATAGCAGTACCGCATGAGTTTCCCTCACCTGGGGAATTTCAAGATACGTGCATTGAACCTTCACTCCCGGTGAGTGAGTTTGAGCTGGAAACCAAGCCAGGTACTGGGCTTCATTGGGTGGGCGGTCAGAGTTCTTGGCAAATATCGCCGTTTTGTTCTTGGTGACTTCAGCAGCAGCAATCAAAGTATCACACATAGTTTCCTCCTGGCTGGATTATACCCGTTGCCTGTAATCTTATCAGTTTTATAGTCTATCCATCTATATTTAAATACAGAAACGGTTTCCTTGATAGAAACCGTTTCCTCTCCAAACCTCCCGCGCTCGGTTCAGGCTGATGCTGGTGGCAAAACTGTAATTGTTCTGGCTTGTACTTTACCTCTCACTATCCGATACAACATAACCAGGGTTTCTATAACTGTAACGATCAACGCCACCCCGAAAGCCATCCGGAAGGCGTGCATACCAACCAGCTCCCATATTCCTCCTGTGATACTGGAGATTGATTCAAGTGTGTCAAAAAAGCCACCCGCGCCCCGCGCTGCCAGCCAGGTATTATGACCCTGAACCAGTAAGGCCAGGACAAAAATACTGAACAGGTTTTCAGCAATTTTCACCAGCCGGGAAACCGGGCTCCGCCGTCCCTGCCAGAGCAAGTATATGTTTAGCCCGATGCCTGCCACCAAGGAGGCCTTGACCCAACCCAGGTATTGAATAATTACTGGATTAGGATAAAACTTTCCACCCGGAGCAGTCACAAATCCTATCCACTGCGGGAAAAAGAAGACTAGAGCCAGGATTAGAATACCGAATACCAAGCCAAAAATCAATTCACCGCGCTTGATATCCTCTTCCTCGTTGACCTGGGGCAAAGATTGCGGATCCCAGGGCTCATCATCCAGATCAGGTTTGACTTCAAACCTCTGCAAGATTATAAAAGTGAGCACCAACCAACCCAAGGAAACGGGGATGCTGGTCAGCATGGATCCCAGTAATTCCAGGATCGAAAAGCTTTCCCCGGCAATAAAGACAGCTACTCCCCAGGCCAGGAGCTGCGCTCCCAACACGGCTGCTACAACAATCCAGGCAATCATCCGGAACAAAGGGTATAAACTGGGGCCAATCAAATATTGTCCTTCCGGAAAATATGCGGCTGCCACTTCTCTGGGCTGACCAAATTCTTTTAAGAAGTCTTCAACTTCAGATTCTGATGGTTCAGTCCCAAAGCGATCTTCGAGTGTATCTACAACAGAGGACAGCAGTTCAGTTTTGATATCAGCCCGGTTTTTTCGCGGCAGGTGCCGCCCTACTTCTTGGATATAACGATCAATTAGACTCATTTTGTTCTCCTTCAATGGATATTCCATCCAATAATTTCTCCATTACGTTTGTCAGACTTCTCCACTCCCCGGCCAGATCCTCGAGGGTTCTGGTTCCTTCAGGACTGATGAGATAGTAACGTCTGGGGCGCGAGCCTTCCACATTCCACTCGCTATCAAGCAAACCCTGGGATTCCAACCTGCGCAGCAGGGGATACAAGGTACCCTGTTCAATGTCCAGTCCTTTTTCAGCCAGGCTGTTTATTAATGCATAGCCGTATTTTTCCTCCTTAAGTTGGCTGAGCGCGGCCAGGACCAGGATACCCCGCCGGAGCTCCTGGGTCAGCTTGTTATACATTTCGGAAAGTTCGTTTTCTTTACTCATGCACGCATTATACAATGTATTACACAGTATTGTCAAGGGCTTAATATTACATCTTCGTTACATTGATTAGACAAATAGTAACAATCGAGAGAGGTTACCCCATTTTGAGAACAGGAACAGATAAACAAAATTCATCACGTGTTGTGAAATCATTGATGGAATAGAACAGGCTGGTTATCAAGACAAGAAGGATATCCTCCACTCCCGGGGGTAGATTATAATTACTTCCCTACACAGCCATCTTTATCCATAAGCCCCTGAAGGTAAACCAAAAAACATCAATCCATGAACTCCTCTACTCACCCTTTCACTACCCGCCCTCACCGCACCCTGCTGGGACTTTCGATCCCGGTCCTGCTTTCCCTGACCGCTGAGCCAATTACCGCCCTGGTGGACACTGCTTTTATTTCCTCCCTGGGTGTTGTTCCCCTGGCGGCGCTCGGAGTGGGCACCACCGCCCTCTCAAGTTTGTTCTGGATGTTTAACTTCCTGGGGATCGGCATCCAAACGGAAATTGCTCAAATCCACGGCAAGGGGGAACGGGAAGGAGCTGGAAAAATCTTAAGTCTGGCATTGTTGCTGGCAGCCGGATTTGGCATTCTACTAATCCTGGTGTTTGGACCTGCTGCAAACTGGCTAGCCGGGCTGCTGGGCGCATCGGGTTCAGTACAGGTCAATGCAGTTCAGTACATGCAGATCCGGCTTTTCGGCGCCCCTGCGGTGCTGCTGACCCTGGTGATCTTCGGCGCCTTTCGCGGCCTGCAGGATATGCGGACCCCGCTGTGGATCGCGCTGGGGGTCAATATCCTGAACCTTGTCCTTGACTGGCTTTTAATCTTCGGCAGGGGTTCAATCCCCGCCATGGGTGTGGGGGGTTCTGCCCTGGCAAGCACAGTCAGCCAATGGCTGGGCGCACTGGCAGGGATTGTCCTGGTAGCAAAAAAAATCAGATTATCAAGAGCGCTTGTCCTGCGAGATGGGGTAAAACTGCTGCAGGTAGGCGGAGACTTATTTATTCGCACAGGCATATTGAACCTTTTCCTGGCTTACACAACCCGGGCAGCCAACGGCATCAGTCCTGATGCAGGAGCGGCCCACCAGGTCATTCGCCAGGTGTGGGTATTTACCGCACTAGCCCTAGACGCTTATGCTTCAACAGTACAATCGCTGGTGGGATATTTTATTGGACAGAACTCAATATTCTGGGCTAAGCAGGTAGTGCAGGTGGCGATGAGCTGGAGCCTCGGCACCGGTTTCCTTCTCGGAGGATTAATGTGGTGGGGAAGAGGGACAGTGATCCAATTTCTGGTCCCAGCAGCCTCCGTCAGCGTTTTTCTGACTGCCTGGGCAATATCCTCAGTTAGCCAACCATTGAATTCCCTTGCCTTCTTAACTGATGGCGTCCATTGGGGAACAGGAGATTACCGGTATTTACGCAATGCAATGATTGTTGCTTCCGCAATTGGAATCGGCGGACTCTGGCTGGTGGAGAGCAAGGGGAATGGATCGCTGTCCTGGGTCTGGGTAATGATCGGGGTCTGGATTTCTCTGCGGGCTGCTTTCGGTTTACTGCGGATCTGGCCCGGGATAGGAAAAAGTGTATTTCAAGGAAAATGATATTAAGAAACATATCCAAGAAAGAAAGTCCAACTACTTACAGATAGTTATCAATTGAAAGGATTGCTCTTTCAAAACATCCTGCTAGCAGGACAAATCGTATCCCAAAATATCGAGTGCATTCTAAGCACTCTTCACAAGATTGTTATTAATTACCCGATCCTGTTAATTTAATATATACTTAGTGTATTAGTCAATTTAGATCTATTCCATTCTCCCCTCACTTATTCCAATATACTGGAGCTTGGGCATTTGCTGTATTTGTTAAACATTACCTTTTCACTGAAGGATCTATTGAAGATAAGGATTTCGTGGCAAGTTGGATAATAAACAAAGAAAAATCCTATCCAGTGCTCTGTATGGATTTATACTTGGATCTTTTTTCCCTTTAATCAGTATCGTTTACGAGCTGGTGCAATCAGGGTCTAAGTTCTCTTTATCAACCCTGTGGGCATTGCATGCCAATCAACCACTACTATTTATCATCGCCCTTTTTCCATTAATATTTACGCCATTCTTTGCTATGGTTGGTGATCAAACGGCACGCCACGAGGAGACAACATCACAACTGGATGAGCAATTAAAAGGAAAAGCTGCTCAATTAGAAAACGAACATTATTTTCTTGAAGCATTAATTAATAGTTCTTTCTTTGCTGTGGTGCGCCTGGATAATAATCACATAATTATATCCAGTAACCCAGCCTTTGAAGAACTTTTTGGTTATACAAATGAAGAAATCACGGGGAAATATCTGGACACTTTAATTGCTTCTGATGATCTCCTAAAAGAGGCTTCTGGAATTTCCAAATTGGTCTCAACGGGCAATATCACCAGAAAGGTAAGCCAGCGGATGAAGAAAGACGGCAGCCTTGTGGATGTTGAGATAGTTGGCGTGCCGGTCTTTGTTGGGGGAGAGCAAATCGGTATTTTGGGTCTTTACCATAATATCAGCCAGCGGTTGGAGACTGAGCAGAAATTAAGAGAAAGCGAGGGGCGTTTTAAAAGTTTGTTTAATGAGTCACCAATATCTCTTTGGGAAGAGGATTTTTCAGAAGTAAAGAAGGTCTTAGACAAGATTGCTGAAAACGAAGATGTCGTAGAGCGTATAAAGAATGATGATGACCTGGTAAATCAATGCATTCAATTGATAAAAATTCTGGATGTCAATCAGGCTACTTTAGATTTATATAATGCCAAATCAAAACCGGATTTACTTGCAAGTTTACCTCGAATTTTAGTTGAAGCATCTATTGCTGAATTTCGAAAAGAATTAATCTCTTTAGCCACCGGAAAGAACTCTCATGAATGCGAGATAAAACAAAAAAAATCATCTGGTGAGATCATAGATGGCTTGCTCCGTTTATCACTGCCCCCGGGTTATGAAGAGACCTGGGAGCGAGTCTACATATCAATAATAGATATCACAGATCGCAAACAAACTGAAGAGAAACTGCGCTTTTTAAGTTTCCACGATGCGCTGACCGGGCTTTACAACCGGGGGTATTTTGAAGAAGAAATGGAACGTTTGAAATCCAGCCGTCAATTCCCTGTCAGCATCATCGTCTGTGATCTTGATGATCTGAAACAAATCAACGATTCTCTGGGACACGATGTTGGCGATCAGGCAATTAAAGCTGCAGCAAATATTCTGAGATCAAACGTGTTTAGAAAAGAAGATATAGTTGCCCGAACAGGGGGAGATGAATTCGTGATCCTGTTGCCAAATGTTGATATTAACGAAAATCCTGCCATCCGCGAAAGGCTAGATAAGTCAATTATTGATTTTAATGGAAGTACCAAAAACGATGGTCTCTACCGCCCAATATTTTTCTCATACGGTTTTGCAGTAATCCAGTCTGACGAATCACTTATGGAAGGATACAAGCAAGCAGACGCAGCTATGTATACCGCTAAAACGGAGAAAAAAGCAAAATAGACATAAGGCAGGGGGAGCGAGAGACAAAGAGAGTCGCTAAAAAGTTAAAAATCCTCTTTATATAAAAAAAACCGCTCAACAAGATCAATTGAGCGGTTTTTGAGTCTACAAAGAAGGCGTTAGCCTGTGACCGTGAGATATTTAACTTATACCGCTAGTCAACCTCGGCGAACTCAAACTGGCTCTGGTAAAGTTCGGCATAAAAACCGCCACTTTCCAGCAAGTCTTCATGTACCCCCTGTTCTACAATGTCACCTTCATTCATCACCAGGATCCAATCCGCATTGCGAATTGTGGAAAGCCGATGAGCAATGATAAAACTTGTGCGGTTCTGCATCAGATTGTCCATCGCTTTTTGGATCAACACTTCGGTGCGGGTGTCGACCGAACTGGTCGCTTCATCCAAAATCAGCATACTGGGATCAGTAACAATAGCCCGGGCGATAGTGAGAAGCTGTTTTTGCCCCTGCGAGATATTGCTGGCTTCCTCGTTTAGTACCAGGTCATAACCATCACTGAGGGTACGCACAAAGTGATCCACATGGGCTGCTTTGGCAGCCTTGATCACATCATCATCGCTGGCGCCTGGGCGTCCATAACGTATATTTTCCATAATAGTATCGTTGTAAAGCCAGGTGTCCTGCAGCACCATGCCAAAGAAGCAGCGCAAATCCGCTCGTTTATAATCTTTGATATCGTGCCCATCCACCAGGATTGCTCCTTGATTTACATCATAGAAACGCATCAGCAGCTTAACTATGGTGGTCTTGCCGGCACCAGTTGGTCCAACAAGGGCGATCTTCTGTCCCGGTTGTACATCGACAGAAAAATCGTTGATAATGATTTTGTCAGGATCGTATCCAAATTGCACATTTTGGAAAACCACCTGGCCTTTGATCTCATCGGGCTGGACAGGGTTGTCCACATCAGGGATTTCTTCTTCCTCGTCCAGGAATTCAAAGACTCGTTCTGATGCAGCAGCGGTTTGCTGGAGGACGTTGGAGATATTAGCGATCTGTGTAATCGGCCGGGTAAACGATTGGACATACTGGATGAACGCCTGGATATCACCCACGGTAATGGCTTTCTGGATTGCCAGGTATCCCCCCAGGACAGAAATGGCGACATACCCCAAATTACCCACAAACCTCATTACCGGCATCATTAAACCGGAGAGAAATTGTGACTTCCAGGCCGAACTGTACAGAGTATCGTTTAACCCTTCAAATTGTTTTACACTTTCAGCTTCACCATTAAAAGCCTTCATCACCAGGTGCCCACCGAACATTTCCTCGACATGCCCATTGACATGGCCGAGATATTCTTGCTGCTGGGTAAAATACTTTTGGGATTGACGGACAACCAGGAGAACAATCCCCATAGATAGAGGAATGATCAACAGCGCAACCAATGTCATCTGCCAGCTGATGGTCAACATCATGATCAGCACACCAACTACAGTCACAACCGAGGTGATTATTTGGGATAGACTTTGGTTCAGCGTTTGGCTAACTGTATCTACATCATTTGTAATCCGCGAGAGAACTTCACCCTGGCTGGTGTTATCAAAGTATTTAAAAGGCATACGATCGATTTTTTCGGCTATGTCTTTGCGAAAACGGTAAGTAATATCCATGGAGATGCCAGACATAATCCATCCCTGGATATAACCGAATAATGAGGATCCGAGATACAAAGCCAAAGTAATCAGGATGATCCGTCCAATAGCATCGAAGTCAATCCCTGATCCGATCCCAGCAATATTTTCCATTACACCTTCAAAAAGAATGGTGGTTGCGCGACCGAGAATTTTTGGACCGGCAATGTTGAATATTGTCGAGGCAACTGCAAAGATCATCACAATCAGGATGCCAGTCTTGTAGGAACCGAGATACTCGATCAGCCTGCTCATGGTGCCCTTAAAATTGCGGGCTTTATCCCCTTTCATCATCGACATGTGACCGCCGCGTCCCATCGGACCTCCACGCATAGGACCGGAAGGTTTACGGGGTGTTTCAGTCTTTCTATTCTGGTCACTCATGCCAATTCCTCCTTGCTCAACTGCGAAGACGCTATTTCCTGATAGGTTTCGCAGGTTTCCATTAATTCATGATGTTTCCCTTTGCCAACTATCCGACCTTCATCTAAAACGATGATTTGATCGGCATTTTTTACAGTTGCTACCCGTTGGGTAACGATCAGCATCGTGCTTTCCCCTGTTTTCTGCTTTAGTTCTCTACGCAATGTAGAGTCGGTTTTGAAATCCAGGGCTGAAAAACTATCGTCAAAAATATAGATTGGAGGTTTTTTGACCAGAGCCCGCGCAATTGACAGGCGTTGTTTTTGCCCGCCGGACACATTTGAGCCGCCCTGGGAAATCTCCGCCTCAAACCCTTCTTCCTTGGCAAAAATAAATTCACTCGCCTGGGCAATATCAGCAGATTCTTTCAGTGTTTCCCTGCTGGCGTTTTTATCAGCATAGGCCAGGTTGCTCTCTATGGTGCCTGAGAACAAGGTGCCATCCTGGGGAACATAGCCAATTTTATCCCTCAATTCACTTTGCCTGACCTCCCTGATATCAACCCCATCCAGAAGAATACTTCCCTGGGTGACATCATAAAACCGCGGAATCAGGTTAATCACAGTCGATTTGCCGCATCCTGTTGAACCAATGAACGCTGTAGTCTCCCCCGGGCGGGCAGTGAAGTTAATATCCCGGATAACATCATCCAGGGCACCCGGATAGCGGAAAGAGACTTCCTGAAACTCTATTTGGCCAATGAATGGATCTGGGAATGATTTTGGGTCATCCGGATCTTTGATAACAATTTCCGTTTCCAGAACATCGGCGATACGCTCGCCGGATACTGCTGCCCGGGGTAAAAAGATAAACATCATTGACATCATCAGGAAGGCCATAACGATCTGCATAGCATACTGCATAAAAGCGATCATATCGCCCACCTGCATGGTTGCTTCGGCGACCTGGTGTGATCCTACCCAGATAATGGCTAATGTTAATCCATTCATCACCAGCATCATAACCGGCATCATTGTTACCATCACCCGGGCAACAAAGAGGCTGGTATCAGTCAGCTCACGGTTGGCTTTATCAAAACGCACTTTTTCATCATCCTGTTTATTAAAAGCCCGGATGACCATCATGCCTGAGAGGTTCTCGCGCGTTACCAGATTCAGGCGGTCAATCAGGCTTTGGATAATTTTAAATTTCGGCAGTGAAATTGAGAAAATGATTAAAATCATACCGAGCAGGGCAATCACGGCTACAGCGATAATCCACCACATATTTGGGCTTTTATCTATCGCCCGGATAACACCACCAATACCAATAATAGGAGCATAAAAGACTAACCGGATGATCATATAAGTCACGGTCTGAACCTGGGTAATATCATTGGTTGAGCGGGTGATTAGCGATGCCGTTGAAAACTTATTAAATTCTGTGCTGGAAAAGCTTTCTACCTTTTCAAATACATCCTTACGTATGTCCCGAGCCGCTCCGGCAGCGGTCTTGGCAGCCAGGTATCCCACAGCAATTGTAGTGACTCCCCCAATTAGAGAAATCAACAGCATGATGCCGCCAGTGCTTAAAATATAATCCCTTTGGATTTTTACAGCGTCCATGCCCAGGGCTTCGTATTCCGTTTTGACAGCCCCAACTGCCATCTGGGTGATCATGCTTTCTCCCAGGGAGGCAAACATCTCACTGATGCTGGCGCTTATCTGAGCACGCTGCGCCTCCGGCATCATACCCAGTACTTGAAAAACATCCATTCCTTCCGGAATCAGGGAAAGATCAAAATCAAATCCCGTTTCCCTAGGTGGAGCCTGGGACGGATCTTCCATCATTTGCCTGATACCGGTTACGGTAACCAGAGCCTTTCCAAGGATGGGATTCAGTTGATCGGTCAGGGATTGATCCAGATCCTTGAGGATATAAATTGCTTCAACATCCAGAATTGGATAATCTTCAAGATATCCTTCCGCCTCAGCCGAGCCTGACTCCAGCAAATTGTACGAATCGAGGACAAGTTCCCCTTCCTCAAGATTCATGAAAATGAGCAGCTTATCCATCTCGCTTTGCCGAATAGCGATAGGTACAGCGTTTTCCACTCCATTCTGCTGGATGCCGTTATTGACAATCCTGGAAAGATAATCTGGCAGGGCCAGCTCCGCATTGGCCTGCACAAACAGCAATGTGATAGACAAAAGGATCATAAGAGTATATGGCTTTAAGTATTTACTCAGTCGTCGCATATTGATGATGCTCCTCGTAAACAAAAATTCGTTTTGTTATTCAATCGAACCTTCAAGTTGATTGGCTTTGCTTATCATAAGATCGAGCGCCCCCTTAATCAATTCTTTTTCTTCCCGGGACAGAATCCCAACCAAATCATCCAGCCAACCCTGGCGGGCTCGGATACCTTCGTCCAGCAGGTGAGATCCTTTTTCAGTCAAAACAATTTGCTTTACACGCCGATCGGTGGGATCTTCTGTGCGCAAGATTAACTCCTGCTGCACCAAACGCTCCAGCATCTGGCTGGATGCAGCGCTGGTCACTCCCAGGTGATCCCCTAGATTAGTAACCCCAGCGCAGCCCTTTTTGTTGAGATGGAACAGGGTGCCAATCATCGACATGGATAACCCGCTTTCCCGGGCAAAGTGGATAAATTTGCGCATGGAGCGGTGCATAAAAATGTCTGTCCATTGCTGAAATGTAGCTATAAATGGATCCGTATTCGTCATACTTCACCTCTCTTAATAATTAAGCGAACTAAATTATATAGCTATCTTAGGGGAATATCAAGGGGCAATAACAAATGTAGGGGCTCTTAATAGAGACTTAACTTGATTAGCCCGTGAATTTGCGCAGCATCCCGAGTAGCTAACTCACAGCGGCAGCGTATTGAAGGGTATTCACCGGGCGATGTGGAATATCTATTTCCTGGGTTTTCCTCTGAAATTTTATATTACTTGATAAATTCAAGAATAATATTTCGTGATTGATTCCCGTTTCCCCAGGATAGCGTGGGCCCGTTCCAATTCCAGCGGGATATTAATCTCCTGGGGGCATTTATCCAGGCATTCCCCGCAGATGACGCACAGGGATCCATTACCGTTCGGATTCTCTTTATCCAGTTTTTCCTGTGTGCCAGCTAACTTCTTATATCCCCTGCGGACCTGGAAGCGTCTGATACGGCTCTGCTCCATGGACACATTATTCAGAATGGCAAAATTGTGAGGAATATTGACTCCCTCAGGACAGGGCAGGCAGTATTCACAACCAGTGCATGACACAAGGATTTTTTCACGATATATCTCTGCTAGCCTGGTGATCAGATCTTCTTCTTCCTGATTCAGGGAATTAATACCTGAGCGTTCCGCGCTGTCGCAATTTTCCTCAACCATCTGCATGTTTCCCATGCCGCTCAACACAGTAGCAACTTCTGGGCGGTTCCAAAGAAACTGCAAAGCCCAGTCCACCGGGGTTCGTTCCTGAGCGACTGAGTTCATTACTTCAACTGCTTCAGCCGGCGGGTTGGCCAGGGTGCCTCCTTTAATCGGCTCCATAATTACCACAGCAATCCCCTTGCTGTGGGCATACTCCAGGCCATCGGTGGTTGCCTGGACAGCTGTATCCATATAGTTGTACTGAATCTGGGCCATGTCCCAATCGTAGTAATCAATGATCTCTTTAAAAACGGGATAAGTGTCATGAAAAGAAAATCCAATATGGCGGATCCGCCCCTGCCGCTGAGCTTCTTCCATCTTATCGATCAGCCCTAACCGTTTCACTTTCTCAAAGGTCCCGGCATTTAAGGAATGAAGAAGATAGATATCCAGGTAATCTGTCTGCAGCTTTTCTAACTGGGAGTTTAAGAAACGGTCAAAATCTTCAGTTTTCCTTACTACCGGTACAGGAAGTTTGGTCACCAATTTCACCTTCTCCCTGTAGCCATCTTTCAACGTCTCACCGACCACCTTTTCACTTTCGCCCAGGTGATAGGGCCAGGCAGTATCTATATAATTGATCCCCCGATCAATGCCGTAGCGGATAATGCGTTTTGATTCTTCTAAATCCGCTCCCATCAAGCTGAATCTGCGTGACGGTAGACGCATGCAGCCAAAACCAAGTGCCGAAACTTCCCAATCCAAAGATCCCATTTTGCGATATTGCATTGTTGGTGTTCTCCTCTTGAATATTGCGTAATTATAGCAGGTCTCCTCCCTGGCGTGAAAATCCCCCAAGGAAATCCCTTTCTCTCCCCGGGAGAATCACCAATTAAAACAAGAAACCGCCTAACTTCACTTGTTGGCGGTTTCTTGTTATCCAGCAGCTGGGCCAGGATTTAAGAGCGAGAGCGCTATCAACTCGCGCTCGCTCGCCCAGATGCTCTTGCCTAGGGATCAGGCGATGGCGGAGGAGATTCCTTTTCGCCTGGAATCCCGGCGCATGAGCGCCGGGGCGAACCGGATATCTTTCCAAAACAAAAGACGCCCTAATGAGCGTCTTGTCTTGAGTAGCGGGGCCAGGATTCGAACCTGGGACCTCCGGGTTATGAGCCCGACGAGCTGCCACTGCTCTACCCCGCGTTAATTATAGGTTGCCGATTATAGCATGAGGGTATACCTCAGTCAAGGTTTGGTGTTAAAAAACAGATCCCACCATACCCGAAACAGGTTTTGCGGCTCCTGGGTGACTGTCGGAATTAAGGTTGGCAAAACTTGCGTTCCCTCCAACGGCACTACCGCAATCCGGTGGTCTCCCTCCCTTATCCATCGGCGGTTTTCATAAGCCCATTCCTCGACCGCGGCATCCGAATCTGCTCTCACTACCTCGGTGGCAAGAGCACGTGTGGTGGCTGTCAGCGCAGCCATTGTCTCTTGAGCTTGCTCAAACTCACTTGTAAGGCGGTTTAAATCGGAAATTCTGCCGCCAAATATTATCATCCACACGATCAGCACCAGCAGGAATCCCAGCAGAAGAATCGTTTTGCCTTTTTTCAGATCCATAACTCTATCTTATCCCACAACTTCTGCCTTCGCAATCACTTACCCTTGTGCCAATCCAAACTCGAAAACATTTGCCCTTCACCCCAATAGTGGATATTAAAAAGTCTCTAACCTCAAGTTAGAGACTGGTTCTGTGCCGAAGGTGGGAGTCGAACCCACATGGGAGTAAATCCCACTACGCCCTGAACGTAGCGCGTCTGCCTATTCCGCCACTTCGGCATAACAAATCCTCTTGCAGGCGCAATTTTACCCCGATTTAGCATTTTGTCAACCTGCCGGCTTCTTTCTCAATTCTTGCCGGCAATTCCGAGACTCGCCAAGTTCATTGATGATTGTTTTACCTATCTGCAACCCGTGCTATAATTCAGGCAGGTGCCCCTTATGATCATGCTTCAAACCGAAATTAATCCAACCAATATACCAATAACCTATCTAGGATATTCACTGCTGATTATCCTGATATCTTCCATATCTCTAGTGAAGGTTTTCAAGAAATGGCAGCAGGGCAGGTTCCCCCAGGGTTTCCGTATGGTCCAGGGACTGACGGGATTAACCATATTGCGAATCATAGTCTTCCTGATCACTTATTTTTCCTGGCAAGCGGAACCGGCTTTTACTCATTCCCTCCTGGTTCTGGACCAGGCTGCTCACCTTCTGGGATTGATCTTGATCCTCTGGTTATGGGCATTTCCTGAACCCAGCCGCGAAATTGATATCGGGGTTACTGTTTTGTCAGTTCTTATTGCCATCGTTGTTATCCTGCAAACAATTTTTCTCCCCTCACTTCTAGAAGGCTTTTTGGGAACTTTCCCCTTCTGGCAGTTTTTTTCCATCCTGCTGCTTGTTTTCGGCTGTGGCCTGATTGCCGTCCGCAAACCAAACTATTGGGTATATGGACTTATTATGGGAGGTATCCTTTTCATTGGATCCCTTTTGTCCCTGTTGATTTCGAGTTCGGAATATTTACATCTGGTTCAGCTAACCGCGTATCCGCTGCTGCTGATTTTAGGAGAGCGTTTTCCCATCGGGGATAAACCTTCCCCTGAACACAAACTGGAAGATGCTGATCACCAGCGACAACGCGTTAGTGTAAACTACCAAACCCTGGACATGATCCAGAAATTATTTAATGAAAAAGACCCGACCGGAATCCTGTATAAAATCGCTCAAACAACATGTTATCTAATTCTTGCCGACCTGACTCTGGTTCTTGATACTCCCGATGAACATGGAAAAATCCGTATCATTGCCGGATATGATTTAATCCGCGAGGAAACTCTGCAGGCAATTACATTGGAAAGCAAAAACGTCCCTCTGCTCACCAATTATATCCAGCGGGGGAAAATGCTCCATATTCCTGCCAGCAGCACATCCCGCGATTTATCCCACCTATCCAAGATGCTCCAGCTGTCCAAACCGGGGCACTTACTGGCTACGCCAGTCCATATTCCTTCCGCAAACAAAACTATCGGAGTGGTTCTGTTCTCTCCTTTTTCGAATCGTCCCTGGACCAAGGAAGATCAAAATTATTTGGGGTTACTGTCCAAGTTTTACGAATCTGCCTTTAATTACCACTTGGCAACCCAAAAAGAAGAACCTGATAGTGTAAAAAATACTATCCGTAATCTGTCATCCAACTTGACCCAATTGACCCAGGATAAACAAAGCTTGAAAGATGAAATGGCGGTGCTGTCTAAAGAACACCAGAATCTATTATTGGATCAGGATGTCCTGACTACCAAGTATGATCAATTAAAGCTCAGTGACAATACCCTTCAGCGTCATCTCGCCATGCTTGTCGACCTTTCAAAAAAGGAATCCACAGAGGCTTTGCGGACGTATATCTCTGTGATTGACAAGGAAATCCGGGATGGCAGGGAAGAAATAGAACCTGAAAAACCAGAGGCAGATGACTCTCAAGATCAGGCAGCAGAACCGCTGCCGGAAGATCCAGACAGTAAACGATCTGCCAATCTTGAAGAGGCAGTTCAAACTTGTCTGAAGGAAGTGAGTAAACAAATCAAGAAAAAGAAAATCAAAACCGCACTTGATTTACCGGATGATCCTCCACATTTAACAATGAATCATGCTTTATTCCAGGAAATTTTATCTTTCCTGGTGTCCAATGCTGTGGAGGAAACTAAATCCGAAGGTGAGATCAACATCCGGACTCAGGTCTACGAGGAAAACCAAACCCAGCACTTTGCGCATATCAAAATAACCGATCAGGGTGATGGATATTTCCCTGATGAAATTGCAACTGTGTTAAATGATCATTTAACTGCAGATCAGCAGGAAGAATTAAGCCAGGTGATGACTAATCTTTATGTCACAAAGAACCTGGTAGAAAACGAAGGCGGGAGAATGTGGGTAGAGAGCAAACCGGGGGAAGGAACTATAGTAAGTTTGCTGCTAGCTTTCCAAACAGAAGAAAACCTTGCCGAAAGCAGTTAATCTGGTACAGTTCTTGCTACCATACTTCATAAGCAAGGAATTGTCTACTCCTTGTCTGTGTACTGGGTGGATGTTGACCCAGAAAAACGGGTGAAAGGAACCATATGGGGTTAATAAACCCCATAACTTAAGGGCCGTATCACCCAGGGAACAGCCAGGTTATGCTTAATAATAAACGGAATTTAATTCTGATTATCGGCATCATTCTATTGACTTTGGTGATTTTTGTGCCTGTGTTCGGTAGAAACCTGGCCTATTCCACTGTGCCGAAAACTAGGGTAGCTATTCTGGATGTGCCTCCAGGGTCAACACCAACGGCTACAGCCTTTCAACCCCTGGCTTCCACAGAAACCTATATTCCGACTGAATACCCAACACCCACCCCAACAATCACACCCCTGCCAGACAGGATTAAACCAGCCAGCAATACCGTTGGCGTGGATCCTATTCTCCAACCAGAAGGACAGATTAACATCGTTCTCCTGGGGTCTGACCAGAAATATAAAGGATACATAGGAAGAACTGATACCATTATCCTGGTAACGGTCAATACCAAGGAAGACACAATCAGTGTCACCTCCTTCCCCCGGGATCTTTATATTTATATTCCCGATTGGACCTCCCAACGGATCAACTCTGCGTTTGCTCATGGGGGATTTTCAAGCTTGCAGCAAACATTCCTACATAACTTCGGGTTCAAGCCAGATTATTATATTCTGATCAACCTTCAGGCATTTGAGTACATCATCAATAATCTGGGCGGGATTTATGTGAATGTGCCACAGACAATTTGTGACGACAATTGGAATCATGGATTATCCCATTGTGTATATACCGGGAAACAACATCTCTACGGCAAAGAAGCACTTTGGTACGTCAGGTCCCGGATGACAACCAATGATTTTAATCGCAATGTCCGCCAACAGCTGGTTTTAAATGGCATATTGGACCGATTTTTTGCTCTGGGTACGATAAGTAAAATTCCACAACTATATAACACCTATATTAACAATTTGACCACCAACCTTGACCTGGGAACGATTATCTCCCTGGCTCCAACTGCTGCAAAACTATCAGATAAATCTCGGATCAAACAGTATTTCATTAATCAAGATTCAGTCAGTTCCTGGATGACCCCAGGAGGAGCACGGGTTCTGCTTCCAAAATACAAAATCATCCGCAGGATCCTGGAGAACGCGTTGAACTCTCCCTAACCCGAGATAAAACAAGATAATTGCAGGGACAGAATACTGAAGTATGTATCGAGATATAAACAAATTTTTTACTGAATAATATTTATCCTGAGATTTTGTGAGGAAGACCTATGCTAACCGGAAAAGGAATGTTCATCTGGAAAATCCAGTATTGTCATAACGGAAATATCAATGAAATCATTGACAAAGCTGTCAAAGCAAACTACAGCCATGTCCTGATAAAAATCGCCAACGGGATATACAGCTATAACTACGATTGGGAGAAAAAGATTGATCTGGTTCCACCTTTGGTTCAGGCTTTAAAAAGTAAAGGAATTGAAGCCTGGGGCTGGCATTATCTCTTCGGCGACCAACCGGGGATGGAAGCCCAGAAAGCCATCAGCCGCATCCGTGAACTGGGAGTGGATGGATATGTACTGGACGCGGAGGGCCACTATAAAGGAAAATACAGCGCCGCAAATACATTTATGAGTCAACTTAGAGCGGAGATTAATGATATTCCCGTCGCGCTGAGTTCTTACCGGTATCCATCTTATCATCCCCAGCTTCCCTGGGATGAATTCCTGAAAAAATGCGATTTAAATATGCCGCAGGTGTACTGGATGCAGGCCCATAACCCCGGTGCGCAGCTAAAACGAAGTGTGGCTGAATTTCAGAACCTCACCTACTCGCCGCCTATTTTCCCAACAGGAGCCGCTTTTACCGAGTGGGGTTGGACTCCCACAGCCTCTGAAGTAAAAGAGTTCATGAAAAAAGCCCAGTCGCTTAATTTATCCGGGATAAATTTTTGGGAATGGAGCAATCTACATAAAGCTCTGCCGGTAGAAATTTGGCATACCATCAGGGACTTTGAATGGGATAAAGATCCTCAACCGCCGGACGACATCGCTGAACTCCTCATCCAGGAGTTAAATTCCCACAACTCTGATCGGGTTCAGGCTCTTTATCGGGACCAGGCAGTTCATATCACCAGTGAAAGAACAGCGCAGGGGAAGGAAGCTATCAAAAGCTGGTATGCCGCTTTGTTTACCGATATTTTGCCGGATGCTGTTTTTAATTTAGCCAGTTTCACTGGTACTGGCAATATCCGCCACATCAGCTGGACAGCAAATTCATCAATCGGGAATGTTCAGAATGGCAGCGATACCATTGGATTGAAAGACGGAAAAATTGCCTATCACTTCTCAGAATTCACCGTAACCAAATAATCTGCGGAGCTTAGGTTTTATTCCTCAGAAACCGGACGGACCATTTCCCAGGGGATAGTTAGCAGGGCCACCCGATCTTCCTCCCGCATCTCCACAACTTCTTTCCCTTTTTGCGCAACTCGGGTTTGAAGAGGAGCATCATCCAACCGGGTGGACCTTGGTGCAAATTCCTTCAAGTGAACAGTCACTCGCATGGTTCCCTTGCCTGCTGTCATACCTGCCAGTGAATCTTTTTCCGGTATTTTCCAGGCTATCACACCTTTGCCGTACCTGCCCTGAATTGGAAAATCATCTTGTTTCACCCGTTTTGCCCTGCCTGAGGCAGTCAGGAAAAAGAGCTCGCCCTTCTTTGGCAACATTTCCATGCCGACAATTCGATCCTCTTTATCAAGTTTCATGCCATTTACACCAGCAGCCACCAATCCCATCGGTCGCACATCTTCTTCACTGAACCTGATTGCCATGCCCTGGCTGGTTGCCAGGAAAATATCTTTTTTGCCATCACTTAAACGGATGGATACCAGTCTGTCATTGTCATTCACTTTCACCAGAGTAAAGAGCTGCGCGGAAGGACCAGGCAATTCGCTGATTTCGCTTTTTTTCAACATGCTCTGCTCAGTGATGGTGACCACATACCAACTTTCATCTCGATTTTCTTTTGGGGGTACTCCAAACACGGACCCCAACTCTACATCCTCTTTGAAGGGGGTTAACTTGGAAAAATGAATGCCCTGGGATGGTTTTGGCGCTTCTGGAACAGTATGGGCAGGGATTGCAGCCGATTCACCGCTCTCTGAAACCAGATACAGTGTATCCCTGGTATTCACCCTCACCAACCAGTTAGGAACATCCCACCCGCTAGGCCGGGGAGGATCATCTCCCGGTGTCCTGGAAACTAACCCATCCCGGTTGATCATCACCCAAACATTTTCAGACGGGGTAAGCTGAGTAAGCTGCATAGGCGCCGCTTCCAATCCTCCTTCCACCATTGCGATTTGAGTCCTTCGAGCATCGGCATACTTTTCCTTGGTTTCCTGCAGGGATTGAGCTATCACTTCACGCATCTTTTTAGGAGATTTAATTAAGCCAGATAGATCCTTGATTTGTTTTTTTACACCCTTATATTCATCCTCAATTTTTTTCCGCTCTAACCCAGCCAAGCGCCGCAGAGGCATATCCAGGATGGCCTGGGCTTGAATCTCGGTCAATGAGAATTCCCGCATCAGGTTATTGCGGGCAGTCTGCACTGAGCGGGATTTCCGGATAATATCAATCACAGCATCCAGATTATCCAGAGCTATCGAGATTCCTTCCAGAACATGTTCCCGGGCTTTGGCTTTTTTCAAATCATGTTGGCTTCTTTTTTTGACAATGGCCAACCTGTGATCAATATACACCTGCAGAGCGCTCTTCAGGCTCAACAGTTTTGGCTCATCGTCTACCAGCGCCAGCATTATGATGCTGAAAGTATTCTCCAATGTGGTGCGTTTAAAGAGGGCTTCCAGCACTTCTTCCGGCTGGGCTGATTTCATCAACTCGATCACGATCCGCATACCCTGGCGGTCCGATTCGTCTCTCAAATCAGAAATACCTTCCAGCCCTTCATCACGCACCAGCTTGGCGATCCGTTCCAATACAGTCACTTTTTTGGTCATGTATGGAATCTCGGTAATCACTATCCGGTGCCGGCCCCGAGACATTTCTTCCACGATGGCCTTGGCGCGAACCCGGACTTTACCACGGCCTGCTACATAGGCGCTTTTAAGTCCGCTCCGGCGCTGATCTTCAATAATCACTCCCCCGGTAGGGAAATCCGGACCCTTAACAAATTCGGTTAACTCCTCAACAGTAATCTTATCTATAGATTTCCAGTTCTGGAGCATATAATCCAGGGCATCAATTATCTCCCCCAGATTGTGAGGTGGTATGCTGGTGGACATGCCGACAGCAATGCCGGTAACACCATTCACTAATAAATTTGGGAAAGAGGATGGAAGCACACTGGGTTCCTTCAGAGTACCGTCAAAATTATCCCGGAAAACTACCGTGTCCTTTTCAAGATCCTCCAGCATCAAGCTCGCCGGTGAAGCCATCCGGGCTTCGGTATAACGCATAGCTGCCGGGGAATCCCCGTCAATCGATCCGTAGTTGCCCTGTCCATCTATCAGCGGATAACGCATGGAGAAATCCTGCGCCATGCGAGCCATTGACTCATACACTGCCATATCACCATGAGGGTGATATTTACCCAGTACTTCACCTACGATACGGGCAGATTTCTTATAAGTTGCATCTGGCCCCATATTCATGTCATGCATGGCATACAGGATCCGGCGATGAACTGGCTTTAATCCATCCCTTGCATCTGGAAGCGCGCGGGAGACAATTACGCTCATCGCATAATCCAGATAAGCCTTCTGCATTTCATCTTCAATATCTATAGGTCGAATAAGACCAATATCCATAGTTCCTCCAACTACAACACAACACGGAACACGATGTCTGCGGTATTTTCTCCACGTTTCGTATTCCGTAGTTTTTCCACATTAAAAGTATTCTGGGAATTTGATCGTGGAGCATTATAACATGAAAATCCTGTCTGCTTTCGAACTTACTCCAAAAGAGGAGCATTCCCACAGGAAACGGCATCCTCCAAAGATACCGTTTCCTGCTTCTTAAATAAAAAAGCCAGCAGAAATTTATCCGCTGGCTTTTCTTTTTATCTAATTCGAGCAGTTCAGGCAGCTGCAGGTTCTTCTTCTACCGGTACTTCTTTATCCTGAACTTCATCAGCAGCTTCCAGGTTGGATTCCGCTTCAGCCTCATCCAGATCTGTCTCTTCTTCTAGCTGCTCCTCTTCGGGAGAAACTGGCCCTCCCCTAAAACCCGTACCAGCGGGAATCAATTTACCGATGATCACATTTTCCTTCAAACCGAACAAAGGATCTTCATCCCGATTTACAGCTGCCTGGGTAAGAATCTTAATGGTGTGCTGGAAGGAAGCTGCTGACAGGAAAGAATCCGTATTCAGCGCTGCTTTGGTAATACCCAGCAATTCATCATTGTATTTCAACGGACGCTTGCCTTCCTGAAGCAATTCTTCATTTTCCTTCATAATAGCAATCCGGTTGCACAATTCCCTCGGCAGGGTGTCAGAGTCGCCGGAGTCCGTTACGTTCACCCGGGACATCATCTTGCCAATCACAATCTCAAAGTGTTTGTCATGAATGGCCTGACCCTGGGATCGGTAAACTTTCTGAACTTCCGTGAGCATATACTGCTGACAGGCATGACGACCACTGATGCGTAAAATATCGTGGGTATTCATAGATCCCTCGGTAAGGCGCTGGGCAGGTTCCACATTCTCGCCTTCTTCTATCACCAGTCTGGCATTACTCGGGATTTCATAATACTTCTCGTCTTTAACTTCGTAAGAAACGATGATGGTTCTGCCTTCAATACGGACCCATCCCCCATTCTTGGCTAATAGCTGGTTATCGGCATCCAAAGAAGCAAGTATATCTCCCTCTTCTACCTTGTCTTCATCTTTAACTCTCTTTCTCCAGCGTTTTTCAAGGTCATAAGAATCGCTGACCATTTCGCTATGTATTACCCGAACTACCCTCATATCGCTGTAGCGATCAGATTTCTCAATGCTTACCTTTCCGGCAATTTCAGTCAGGACTGCTTCACCTTTAGGAGCTTTACGAGCTTCAAACAGCTCTTCAACTCTGGGTAAACCAGTTGTAATGTCACTGGCAGCTGCTACACCACCGGTATGGAAAGTCCGCAGCGTTAGCTGGGTTCCAGGCTCACCAATCGATTGAGCTGCAACAATACCAACTGTTGCCCCTTTTCTAACCGGTTTACCGCGTCCCAGATCCAAACCATAACACTTTGCACATAATCCATACTCAAGTTGGCAAGTCAGCGGGGAATATACCCGAACACTTTCCACGTTGGAATTATGGATTTTCCGGGCAATTTCTCGGGAGACAAGGGTTCCTTTTTCAACCAGGATTTCTCCGGTTTCTTCATCAACAACATGATCTGCCAGAACACGGCTGAAAACCCGATCCTGAAGGGTCTGCCCCGCAATATCATCTGAGCGCTCCAATACAATGGCATTCTCTGTTTCACAATCAAGCGCATTGATGATTGCGTCCTGACAAACATCCACCAGGCGGCGGGTAAGGTAACCAGCATCCGCAGTCCTCAGGGCGGTGTCTGCCAACCCTTTGCGGGCACCGTGACTGGAAATGAAATACTCCAGCGCCGTTAACCCTTCCCGGAAACTGGAACGGATCGGCAGCGGGATAATCTGTCCGGAAGGATCAGCCATTAAGCCACGCATACCTGCAAGCTGGGATACAGGACCAAATCCGCCTTTGGTTGCGCCGGATAAAGCCATTATCGCCATATTGCCATGGGGATCCATGTTTGCTTTCACGGCTTCTCCGACAACAGCAGTGGTTTTTTGCCAGATATCAATTACCCGGTCGTCCTGCTCTTGAGCTGTAAGTAAACCGCGTCGGAAGCTGCGCTCCACTTCTCGGACTTTGTCCAGGGCTTTCTGAACAATCTCCTCTTTTTCCGGGGGAATCTCCAAATCTGCCACCGCGATCGAGTAGCCGGATTTGGTCGCATATTCAAATCCTAAATCTTTGATGTCGTCAGCTGCTTTGGTAGTAATGTCATTATCACAATACTCGTATATTTCTGTAATCAGGTCCTTCACGTCCCCCTTCATTATTGGCCAATTGACAAACTGTACTTCCGGGGGAAGGTGCATGTTAAAGATGGTGCGGCCGACGGTGGTTTCAATCACCCGTTCTTCCGGCTGTTCCATCCGGTCACCTTCTTCGTTATACCAGGTATCCACGAGTAGTTTAATTTTAGTGGGAATTTTCACCTGATCCAGGTGAAAAGCTGTTACTACCTCATCTCCGGTCGAGAACGCCCGCCCATCACCTGGATACGGCCGTTCATCTTCACGGGTGAGGAAAAACACACCCAACACCATGTCTTTTGATGGCGCGATAATCGGTTCACCATTAGCCGGTTTGAGCAGGTTGTTGGTTGAAAGCATCAGTTCTCGGGCTTCCGTTACCGCTTTTTGAGATAACGGCACATGGACTGCCATCTGATCCCCATCAAAGTCAGCATTAAATGCAGGACATACCAGGGGGTGGAGCTGAATTGCGCTCCCTTCAATCAGCTGGATTTCAAAGGCTTGAATACCCAGGCGGTGAAGCGTAGGTGCCCGGTTCAGCAAAACAGGTCGACTCTTTACAGCTTCCTCGAGAGCTTCCCAAACTTCTGGCCGATTGCGTTCAATCAACCGCTTGGCGCCTTTCACATTAGTAGCGAATCCCCGTTTTTCAAGGATGGAAATCACGAAAGGACGGAAAAGTTCCAGAGCCATCTTTTTAGGCAGACCGCACTGGGACATTTTCAGCTTAGGGCCAGAAACAATTACAGAACGTCCGGAGTAATCCACCCGTTTTCCGAGCAGGTTCCGTCGGAAGCGGCCCTTTTTGCCTTTCAGCATATCACTGAGGGATTTTAATTCTCGTCTGCCCCGACGGGAAAGAGCTTTCCCCCGCTGGGAATTGTCAACCAAGGAGTCCACTGCTTCCTGGAGCATCCTCTTTTCATTTCTTACAATGACATCCGGTGCGCCCAGTTCCAGCAAACGCTTAAGCCGGTTGTTGCGGTTAATCACACGCCGATATAGATCGTTTAAATCTGAAGTAGCAAAGCGTCCGCCATCCAGCTGCACCATTGGGCGCAGGTCAGGCGGTATCACGGGCAGCACGGTTAAAATCATCCATTCCGGCTGGTTTTCTGTATTCTGGAAAGAATCAACAACTTTTAGCCGCTTGGTGGCTTTCTTCCGTTTTTGTTTACTGCCGGTGGTTCTAATCTCATGCCAGAGCTCTTTGGAAAGTGCATCCAGGTCCAGGCGTTTTAATATGTCATAAAATGCTTCAGCTCCCATTTCAGCCTGGAAAATTTGTCCCCAATGAGATCTCAGTTCACGGTATTCCATTTCACCGAGGAATATCAGGGGCTGCAGATCAATCAGTTCTTCCCGCAGATGTTTATATTCCGATTTCGCCGAATCCAGGGCTGCGTTAAGGTTTTCGCGCAGTTGGGCAATCTCCTGGGTGGTTTCTGCTCGCATCCTGGCAACATCCAGTTTGATGTGC
>JAIORG010000174.1 GCA_021108255.1 Anaerolineales bacterium
ATCAATCATACTAACCAAAGGTAGATTTACTATTTATATTCAGGCCGTAATTCTTAAGTTCTCTTGGGGCATAATCAAAAAGAGCTAAAGAATTATTGAATCTTTTAAGATTACTCTTTTTGATATCGTCCTCGCACAGGCAAGGTATCAGTCCGGCGCAGTTTTTCCAGGCTCGAGCGTTCACTCTCATAAACGGTTTTTACACCATCGCCCAGGGCTTCTTCTACAACCCGGATATACTTCACTAATTTGCGGATTCCCCCCGGTTCTACAGATGCCGCCTGATCTGAACCCCACATCGCCCGGTCCAGAGTAATATGGCGCTCAATTACAGATGCTCCAAGGGTAACTGCTGCTACCGTTGTGGGAAGTCCCACCTCATGTCCGGAATAACCAATCGGGCAGGGATACATCTTGCGTAGAGTTTCGATCATTCTTAAGTTCAACTCTTCCGGAGGGCAGGGATAAGAGCTAGTACAGTGGGCGAGGATTAAATTATCTGTCCCAACTAATTCTACAGCCGCCTGAATTTGTTCCATTTCTGACATACCTGTAGAAAGCATAAGCGGTCGCTTTTGTTCCCTCATCTTTTTTAATAATGCCGAATCGGTTAAAGAAGCAGAAGGCGCTTTATGAAGGACTGGGTCAAATTGCTCTAGAAAATCAACCGAAGGTTCATCCCAGGCAGATGCTGTCCAATCAATAGAATTTTTCTTGCAATAATCAGCAATTTCGCTGAATTCATCCATTCCAAACTCTACTCGTTCCCGGTATTCCATATAACTGATATATCCCCAGGGGGTGTGGCGCATTTTATCGCGCTGCTCAGGGGGTACGCATAATTCCGGAGTTCGCTTCTGGAACTTCACAGCATCGCAACCAGCTTCTACCGATGCGTCAATCAGCTGCTTTGCCACTTCCATATCACCGCAGCAATAATGTAAACTGGATGCCCATCACCAACCCACCGATTTCCCAACTTTATTTCCCGTTTCATATATCTGTCCTCCAAATCCCCTATTCTATTTCCTTAATATTTTCCAACAATAAATCGCATAACTCTCGGACAGCGCCATGGCCGCCATTTTTGTTCAATACCAGTTGGGCTCTTTCAATCACTTTTGGATGAGCATCAGCAACTGCAGCTGCCAATCCCACCAGAGGGAAACAAGGTAGGTCATTAATATCATTACCCAGGTATACGACCTGTTCTGCAGAAACTCCCTTGTCTGCCATCAAGGACTGCAGTTCCTTCCCTTTTTCGTCTATCCCCTGGTAAGCAGGAATCCTTAATTTATCAGCCCTGGCTTTCACCACAGGATTCTTTTCTTTGGAAAGGATCACCACTTCAATCCCCGCTTTTTTAAGCTGAGCTATACCCATCCCGTCACCCCGATGAGCTGCTACAGTTTCTTCTCCGTGCTGATTGACATATACACGATCATCTGTCAAAACACCATCAAAATCAAGAACAACCAGAGAGACTACATCCGGGAAAACATTCTTTTGCGGCGGCGGAAGTACGATTTGAGATCCTATTGATTTCAGTCGCATCTCAGCCCGCTGCCAATCAAGTAGATTGTCCAGATCAACAGAAAAATGGGGATCGATTTGATAGGCATAAACCTCTAACCCGCTCATTGATCCATTTATTATCGTTTCTGCCTTGATGACATCAACATGCCCGGTTTGCCAAAAGGTTGGAGGTAGTTCCTGGCGAGGCATATTAAAAGGTTCCTCAAACTCTGTCTCAAGAAGTGGAACCATGTTCCCATCAGGTTCAATCGTCCACATTTTGAAGGGATTCTGCTTGGATGGAACTACACCACGCACAGAAGTAGCGCCGGTATTATTTAACAAAATCTGTATTGCTTCATCAATTAATTCCGGGGGTCGGAAAGGACTGGTCGGACGAAGCTGAACGACAATGTCTGGATAATAATCTTCCTGTTCAGAAAACCATTTCAGCGCATGTTGAAAAACCGGCAGATCCCGGGTGTCATCGAGGGCAAACTCAGCCGGCCTGAGAAATGGAACCTCAGCTCCAAGCTCCTTTGCCAGATCGCCAATTTCAGGATCATCCGTTGTCACAACTGTCCTGTTAACCAACTTTGCATTAAGCGCTGCAGCTATGCTATAGCCGATAAGGGGATACCCGTCCAATGATTTAATATTTTTCCGGGGCAATCCTTTAGAACCTCCCCGGGCAGGAATGAGAGCCAGGATTTCTACCATGCTGTCCATCCTCCATCCACTACCAAGTTCGTTCCAGTCATGTAACTGGAGGCCTCTGAAGCCAAAAACACAACTGCCCCTTTCATCTCATGAGGGTAAGCCATTCGGCCTAACACTGTTCTGCTGCTATAAGCATCTTTAAAAGCCTGGTCATGCCCCCGTTCTACACCACCAGGAGTGAGAGCATTACAGCGTATTTCTGTTCCTTCATAATAAGTGGCAATATATTTTGTCAGTCCCAACACACCAGCTTTACTTACTGAGTAATACACTGGTTTATACTGCCGGGGTTCACCCAATGATTCATATAAACGCTGGTCCGGACCGGCTATGCCATATGTAGAACAGATATTAATCAGAGATCCTTTTCCGTTTTTTTTCATCTCCCTGGCAGCATACTGACAAGTCAGAAACATGCCGGTCAGGTTAACATCCATAGCTTGCTTCCAGGCCTGGAGCGGAAAATCCTCAAACGAAGTCACATGCTGGGTTTGATTCTGGCTGTCGAATTTCGGATCCAACGCTGCTGAATTAACCAGGATGTCCAGCTGTCCAAATTTTTCCAGTGTCAGATCCATCAAATTCTGGACAGAGAATGGATCAGTCACATCCAAACCCACTCCCAGAGCGGAGTTGTGCTTTTTACTAAGTTCCTCCGCGCAATCAGCGGCAGCAGTCTGATCAATATCAGCCACAACCACGTTTGCACCAGACTCAGACAAAGCTTCTGAAAATTGCTGCCCCAGGAATCCAGCCCCTCCTGTGACAATGGCAACCCGGTTAGTAAGGTCAAATAATTTTTGAACCTCATTCATAGGTCATCTCCGTTTTTACTACAGCTTGCAACCGCTCTTCCCTCGCCATCAAAACCAACAGAAGTTAAGGAGTTCTTCCTTTTCCGTTAATTTGAGGAGGATTTATTACCTTCAGCTTTTAAGAAACCCCTGTCTTCCAGGTAATCAACGATCTCCTGGGCACACTCTTTGGGAGTCTTCTTCTCCGTTGTTACGGAAATCTCAGGGTTAACTGGTTCCTCATAAGGGTCATCAATACCGGTAAATCCCTTAATCTCGCCGCTGCGCGCTTTTGCATAAAGACCCTTAATATCCCTTTCTTCACAAATTTCCAGGGACGTGTTGACAAACACCTCGATGAACTTGTCATCGCCAACCATTTTTCTGGCCTCATTGCGTGTTTTGCTGTAAGGACTGATAGCAGCACAAATCACTGTCCCTGTATGACGGGCAATCTCTCCCGCTACAAACCCAATACGGAGAATATTGGTATCCCGGTCTTCCTTACTGAATCCCAGTCCTTTAGATAAGTGAGTGCGGACTACATCACCATCCAGAGTTGTTGCCGCCCTGCCATGCTCAAGAAGCATAGGAGTAAGAGCATTGGCAATTGTGGATTTTCCAGATCCGCTTAATCCCGTAAACCAGATGCATAATCCTTGTTTGTGAAGAGGTGGATAAGAATCCCTGAGGATGTCAGCAGTTTCTTTGCGGGTGAACCAATCAGGAAGTTCTATACCCTTGTTGAGATATTCCTCCCGGACTTTGGTTCCAGAAATAAACAATGACTTAGCATCTTCTGGGGCCTCTTCTTTGGCAACGTATTTATCATCTTTTTCAATATAAACCAGCTCATTAAATAGTACTGGCGTTACACCCGTTTCATCCTTATATTGCTCAATCATTTCTTGAGCTTCGTAAGGACCATAGAAAGGTTTACCATTGCTGTCCTTTCCTGGACCTGCATGGTCCCTACCCACGATGAAGTGGTTGGCTCCGTAATTTCGGCGGATGATTGCATGCCAGACCGCTTCACGGGGACCTGCCATTCGCATGGCCAGCGGAAGCAAGCTCAGCACCGTATTTTTATCGTAATAATTCTCAACCAGCGTTTTATAAACCCGAACCCGGGTATAGTGATCGACATCACCGGGTTTTGTCATCCCGACAACAGGATGGATGAGTAAACTTCCCCCGACTCTATCTATTGCCCGTTTTGTCAAGTCTTCATGCACCCTGTGCATGGGATTACGGGTTTGGAAGGCAGTAACATCTTCGTTTCCAATCTTTTTAAGGATTTTTCTCACTTCAACCGGGGTCAATCGGATATCGGTAAAATCATAATAAATTGGCAAATTAATAACCGTTAATTCTCCCGAGATGCACAAATCACCCCACTGCTCCATTTCAGATACGAGCGGGTGACGGTGATCAGTCGAACCCAGTACCAACCGGGCTTCCCTGATCGGATCCCAACGGTATACTTCCTCTATTCGCATCACTGCGATGATATAGTTCCTGGAGTCTCTCAGGGTGATCCATTCCCCCCGGGCAGGAAGTTCTTC
Source organism: Anaerolineales bacterium (assembly GCA_021108255.1). Lineage (GTDB taxonomy): Bacteria > Chloroflexota > Anaerolineae > Anaerolineales > UBA11858 > B10-G9. The sequence continues at coordinate 4,595 of JAIORG010000174.1, forward strand.
TTTCTCAATCTTCAGGGTAATCGGGATGGGAAACAGTATCCCATTTGCCAATCTCATTTCAGTTAATACACGATTGTAGTCATCCTCTCCCATAAAGGAATTGAGAGGAGAAAATCCTCCGACAGCAAGGAGTTCCAAATCATGCAAGGAGCGATCTGACAGCTGGTGGGAGGGATATTGATTGGCTTTGTCCAACCAGGCCTCTTTTTCCTCATTCTGGACGACAAGATTGACCAGCTCTCCACCGTAGGGATTAATAATTCCATTCGTATTCATATAGCTACACTTCTCCTAATTTTTTCTTTTTCTGATTTCTCCCTTGCGGAAGAATTAGTATTTTTTCTAAAATCGACTGCATATGATACCACATCAAAATACCTGTCAATTCCCAGTAAATTTCAGGCTAATACCCTGGTTCCAATGATCAGAACGGGCAGTTCTACCATATCGATGATCTTAACAGTAAGATTACCCATAATCATTTCTATGAGACCTTCATGCGCCTTTGAAGATCCAATTATGACTAAATCATAGTTTTCCAGTTGAGTCTCCCGGATAATTTCTTCAAGGGGAATTCCACGGCGGATTTTCACTTCAGAGTCTATTTCCATTTCTTCCAGGATTTCCACCGCGTGCCTGAGATGCTGCGCAAAAGGTGTGCCAGTTTGCAGGATTTCTTCCACCGTTTCATCTATCTGATCTAACCCGGTGTACATGGTCGGCACAGGACCAGGAAAAACATGAAGCAGGGTAACCGAAGCACCTAGGTCATGAGCAAATCTAGCCCCCTGGGTGATTAATGAGAAATCATCCTCTTTACATCCTGAACATAACAATATCTTATCTAATTTTGGTTTTGTATTCTGGGTTAGCAAAAGGGAGATGATGGATTGTTTGATTAGCGTCGGATCCACATCAATCGCTTTATTAAAGCGGCTTATCCGATCAGCATTTGTAATCAACAGCTGATAATCCTTCTGCAGTAATTCTTGCTTAATAATGTCACCAGGGCTGCCCTGTTTGATGAACACACGGGGAGAAAGTCCATCCAGGTCAATTTTTACCTGGTCGGCTACAGCCTCTCCATTTTCCGGGTGTCCGTCTTTTGGGACACCCACCAGCACATTCAACTCGGCTTTGGTTGCCTGGGCGATGATTTTTCCCATCATCACTGGCGGATGATTATACTTTTCACTCTCAATATAAATCAGTATCTTCATAAAACCTTGTAATCCTCCTTAATGCACCATCCCACTGCCCAACAAGCGAATAGCTACCAGAACTGCTCCGATCAACGGCAGGACAGAAAAAGCCAATCTTATCTTTGGTCCGGCGAAGAACCGGGTAGCTGTTGCACCTATTTGAGCACCTATCGCAGCCCCTGTGTGCATAACTAATGCCATTAATATGTCAACATTTCCTTTTATGGCATGGGTAATTGTTCCAAAAGCAGAAGAGAATATAATTTCGAATAGGTCTGTTCCGACAGCGACATGGGTTGGAATGCCCAAAACATAAATTAGCATCGGCATCCTGATAAATCCCCCACCCACTCCCAGGCTACCTGCCAGCAATCCGGTAAAGAGGCCAACGCCTAAAACCATCCAAATTGAGATGGATTCGATTCCTGAGACTGGAAATGAAACCATGGGGGGAATATTTATCGCCCGGATTCTCTTCGTCAATCCTTTAAACCCGACAGCTTCCTGGACGTCAATTTGATCTGTCCGGACCATTTGGATCGCCTGAATGCTCTCCCAGGCTGTAAAAAGGCTGATACCTGTCAGAATGACTATGTAAGTTATACCAATTGTGATATCGATTGCTCCTGTGTCCTCGAGCGCTTCAATAAAGCGGGCTCCTATCTCAACCCCCACTATTGTTCCCAGTACCATATACATTCCCAACTTCATATCCACGTGACCCAGGGCGCGATGTCGGTGGGTAGCTACAATGGATTTCCCGGTCATATGGGCCAGATCTGTGCCAATTACAAAGTTCATAGGCACACCGGTCCAAAACATCATCGGACCTGCTAAAAAACCGCCGCCGACACCAAAAAACCCGCCGAGAATGCCGACCAGAAAACCTACGCCCATAAGCAGAATGGGACTTATTGTGACATCAGCGATTGGAAAATACATCCAAGATTCTCCTAATTCCGAATTGATCCAATTTTATGTATTTCATCAAAACCGTAGTCACAAAATCCAAAAACACACCTTGAATGACTATCAACCCCAAGGCGTATAGGGCATAAACAGTCAGATTGGAATTAAATATTGACAACAACCAATCACCCATCCAGCGAAGAACAAAAAAATTATAGGCCAAGATCAATCCGCCATAGATAATTAGTTCTACTGCCAGGTTTCGAAATAAAATGCGCGGTTCCAGTTTCTTCATACTGTCTCACTTTGCTGTTTGAATAATAATACTTCCAAAATTGAAAACAACTTCACTTATAGAATCGAAACAGAAGTTCCATCCTCCACTGCTTGATAAAGTGCCGCGATAATCTTTTGAACCTTAATCCCGTCATCAAGTGAACATAAAGGAGGTGCTTTACCGGCGGCAACTTGAAGGAAATGCTGCATTTCCTCTAAAAACAAATCATTGCGGGAAAAACCCTCCGTTAATGGATAAAACTCCCAGGTCTGGTCTTCTGTCTGGTAAATCTTTAACTCCCCGGAAAGGTAATTCCAGGAGATCCTGCCCTCACTGCCGATTATTTCCAGGAATAGTTCTGGCGGCCGTTGGAGATAATTTACATGCATTCCACCCAAAATTCCATTCTTAAATCGCACTGTGCTCTCAACCATCTCTTCTACTTCTATTCCCAGCGCTTTCTGCCCACCCATCTTAGCTGAAACCGAGTCAAACTCTCCAAATATCCAGCGTAGATAATCGATCGGATGAGAGAGAGTCAATAAAGCCCCTCCCCCAAGATCTTTACGAGCACTGTAGCTATCGTGGTAATCCTCCCAGGAATGCCAATCCGGTAAATATTCACCCCAGTGAGTCCGGACATAATATATGCTGCCGATTTTTTCCTGCTGGATCCACTCATTAATCTGCATTAAACCAGGATGATAACGGAACTGAAAACCAACCAGGATCCTGGAGTCTGATGCTTTCGCAGCATTCCTGAGCTCATCAATCCTGTCCATGGAATTGGAGATGGGTTTTTCAAGCAGAATATGACAGCCCTGGCGGGCAGCTGGAATTGCGACATCCAAATGCAATGCAGTCGGGTTTGAAATAACTACCGCATCAGGTTTTTGAGCCAAGGCTTTTTCCAGATCTTCTTCCACGCGAAAACCGGATAAGCTTTCATCTGAGAGAGTGCTTTTTCGTGATCTATAAAAGAGGATATCTTTTTCACCCAGGGAAAGCAAATTCTGAAAATGCCGGCGCCCAATAGAGCCGAATCCTGCAATGAGATACTTCATTATTTTTGCCTTTGTATTAGACGTGATCTAACTTTACTTGTTATCAGCTGGATTCTTTTCATAATTCCAATCCTTGAGTGTTTTTCCAGCAAACCTAACAAATAATTCCCGATCCCGTGGTGTGAAAACTTCAGTCCAGTTTCGCGTTTTCCCTTTCTGAAGATTATCAGGCATTGTCAAATCTTGCTTTTTCTGCCATTTGGCGTCAGGATTTTTTTCCATCTCATTCCGGATCAAATCTATTAAACTCTTATCTTCTACATTCGCTCCCAAAAATGACCATATATCTTTAATTATTTTTACTGGAGTTAAGATCAAATCCTCAAAACGGAGTGAATAATAGTGATCGGGATAATATTTCCTAGCCATTGCATCAGTTTCCGTAACATTTAAAGACCAATTGAGAGCTTCTTGTTTCAATCCCTTCTCGGAGAATATTGATCTCTTTCCCTGAAGAAAGGAATCCGGGTTTGATAAAAATTCTTTTCTGATTGCTAAACCTGCCCGATCTAAATATTTTGGGAGTTCAATAAAAAATCGGATTCTTTGTGAAACAGCTACATCTCTGCCATCGCGGATGAGAAAAATAACTTTTGCATCAGGGTAAATTAATTTTAATCGTTCGATAGCTTTTTCATTGACGGTATTATTATTGCTCTTGTCTCCAACGATGTTTTTGTTGAATTTCTTAGCTTCTTTTTCAAGAATAAAATCGCAGCTGGATCTCATCATCTTTGTAGAGAGGCTTTTTCCTCCATTCCAGTACATGCTCGGTCGCTGAAGCCAATCCTGGGTTGCTGGTGAATTCAGCAGGTTAAACACACCTTCCTTGTAGGTAAAAAAATGTCCCAATCTGCTGGTATAAACATCAGGATGAAGGTTCAGTAATCTTGAAAGCAAAGTTGTTCCCGATCTGGCATACCCAAAGATGAAGAATTTTGGCATTGGAAAAAAGGATTTGATTTCCCGCATATCCTCTTCTGTTAATTTAGGGAAATCCATCACCTCAACCATTGGATTCCGACCAGATCGAAAAACGGAGACGAAATTTTTTATTCTTCGAACTAGACTTTCAATTTTACTTGGCATCATTTTGATGACCTTGATAAAACTTCTTGATACGTTAGATACATCTCCCGGACTATTCTCTCAGGATCATGTCGTACCTGAGCAGTCTTTCTTGCTTGAATACCTAGCTTTAAAGCCATGCCTGGCTCATAAAACAATCGCTCGATCTGATCTGCTAATGCGTTGATATCATTATGCTGATATAAAATTCCTTCTTCATTATCTCTTAGCATTGACGGAATACCTCCGGCATCGGAAGCTAAACAGGGCATCCCCAACATCATCGCTTCCGCAAGACTATTGGGGCTGTTGTCCATGTGCGAGGGAAGAACAAATAACCTGGCATTCAGCATCTCGTTAACAATTTCTGACGGGTGGAGACGCCCCAGCAGAGTAATCTGATCCTTAAGTTCGTGGGTCTTTACCAACCTGGAGATATGCTTCCCGACCTGACTGGCCTGATCAATACCAGCAAGCCGGAGTTGAATATCGCCAAACCCCCGTTCCTTTAGAACGACTAAAGCCCTCACCAAGGTAATACCACCCTTAAAGGAAGCATTACTAGACACTGTGAAGATTAGGTTTTCATTACTATCCTCATGATTCCATTTAGCCTGATAATAGGATTCTCCCAGGATGCGATCGATATGAAAATAATGGGCATCTGGATTCAACCGAGTCAACCAGGATTTATCCCAATCTGTCCTGCCGTTAAAGTATTGACAGCGTTTATAGATAATCTTTTCTATTCTGGAATATTTCTTGAGGGTCCACCATTTATGAAATATTCCTCTTCCCAAAATTGTTTCTTTAGAGAAAATATTCTTCAGCAACTCCAACGGGGATAAACCGGAAAAGAGTCTCATAATCAGTCCATTGAGTACAGCCTGAATAGAAACGACTGCCGGGACATTAAATCTGTTTATCAGCAAACCAAAAGGATTCTCTGTTCCAAATATAAATACCAGGTCCGGTTTAACAAGATTATAAATATCAAGACACCGGTCTAATTCTTCTTGATCATGAGTCTTGTGCATCCAGTTCTTTATTATCCGCTCCCAACCGGTAACCGGTTTTGGTTTCCTATAAATATTATGGTACGTTGCATTTTCAACAGAGAATGGTTGATAGGTTTCCGTTCCAAAAGAAGCAATAATCAATTGCAGATCAGGATGATATTGGTTAAGGGCACGGCGTAATCCCTCCTGCCAACCGGCACGATTAATACCTTTCCCTGTTACAGCGGGTAATTGAACGCCTGTAAACCACAATATACGCATTGACTACCTTATTCGTCCGAATAACTTACGATACAGAGGATAAAGTATCCGGTCACTCCCGAATATCCACAGCTTGCATTGCCCATTTTTCTGGGATTCTTGTGTTTCATCCTCAACCGGGATATGAGGTTTTTCAGTTTCCCGGACAATTTCCCAGGAAAGAGTATTTCCAATATGCCGCGAGAATCTGCCTGGAGTAATTCTGTTAAGCATTCAATTACTCCAGATTAAATAAAACTCGGAACAACCAGTGATAAATTCTACTTAACATGAACCGTACACCAGGCACTTTAATAAACCAGGGTTTTCTCTCTGCTTCCTTCCAGGAGATATCAGCCATTCCAATCAACTCCTTCGCCGCCTTTTTAAAATCCTCATCAAGGGTATTTCCGATATGACGTGTATACCTTTCCTTTGTTGATAATCGCAAATAACCCATTCCGTCAACTGCACGGTCCAACTCAGCAACTCCTCCCATTAATTTTCCAATCCACTTGTCAGGGAGTGCTTTTTTGATCACAGATACCGGGCCTACGAATTGGAAATGGTTCGCTGAGCCAACAGCCATCACCCCTTTGTAATCCAGCAGGATGTGGGGGTTTTCCTTGATAAATACTTGATGTTCATCCAGATTCCTTCCAGTGCTTTTTGCCCAATCTTCTTCCCACTGCGGATTTCTAGCTGTCCTGGATACAGTTAATTCTGGTAGATTTTGATCCATTAGATTCATTAATGAGCGGTCAGCCAGGGTTGATTGAATCCCCACTGGTGTACCGCTAACCATACCCACATCAGGAAAAGCATTCATGATCTTCAATTGCGCCTGTAGCCAGCCGGGATAATAAAACACATCATCATTAGTGTAGGCAATGTACTTACCGAGTGCGGTATTGGCTAATACTCTTAATCCCCCTTCCACACCCAAATTCCTTGAGGACAAAACCAGATAATCTATGCGTCCCTGATCATTTAACTCTTCCAGATAGGTTTTTACATTTTCCGTGCTTCCATTATCAAGTACCAGGAAATCAAAAGGTGTTTTAGTATTAGCAAGCAAACTCTGAATGCTAACTTTCAATATTTCTAATCGCTGCTGGAAATACCCTTCAAGACTCGGGATATAAACAAGCATCGCAACCGTGACTTCATGCGGTTTATATAAACTCTGCTTTTTCCGGGCTGGATTCATGCCTAAACGCGCCATGTGATTTTTTCCTCCATCACAGAGATCCAGGTCTGACTGGAAAATAACTTCTGGAGTGTTTTTCTAACAAACAAAGCTGATTTCCTTTTCAATCATCCTCCACCTTCTTTTGAGATCTGATCTTGATTCACCGTGAACCTTCGTTCTTATTTCACAAAAGCCAGCTTCTGAGGAGATTAGTCCCTAAAAAGTTCCTTTATGTTCCTAACTGCCAAGATTTTCTTCCTCTCTTGGATTTGTTTGCTTTCTATAGAAACCCACAGTTTTCGTAATCTCCTTGACAGCCACCACCGTCTTCCTCCCTGCGTTTGACCGGCAACAATTCGTTCAAGTCTACGAAAGAATCGGGAAAGTGAGCTCGCCTTTCTGGATAAGGTTCCGTTTTTATATTGATAAGTTGCTTCCATTAAAGTATGCATATTCTTCCTGCCACCCCCTAACTCCACATTAACGTGAGATTCTTCCTGGCAGGTATGGTGTTTACCATCAAGTAAATGGCTGTAATCATGGATTTGATGCAGTACTTTGAGCGATGGAGTTAAATCAATTACCGGCCAATTCTTCTTGCGGGCGTGGTATATCATCCAGTTATCCCAACCGGATCGCCCTACTGCGAAATCCGGTACATCCGAATAAATCGATCTGGGAAAAACAAAGTAATCAATCGTTACCGACCGGTTTCTGTATCCGTAGGTAGTCAATTTTTCGAAAAATAGTTCCGTCCATTTCCTGGAAAAGTCAATTGGTTCTGTTATCTCTATGTCCCAGCGATAACCAATCCCCAAGAATTTTTCCGCTTCGGATGCAACTCCCCGTATGATTTCCGAAAACGAAGGGGGGAAAAGAATATCCGCATTAACATAAACTAGCAAGGGGCAATCGCTGGCTTTTTTTGCCAAAGAAAATATTGAGCTAATCAGTGGTGTACCCCAAGCACTCCTTTCAACATCTGGCATAAACTTAACATTGTACTCGGCAGCAACGTCCATCACACCTTCTTCATTTCCTACCAGAACAACATCTACAGATTCACCCAGATGCACCCAGGACTGGATCGCATTCCTTTGAATCAGATTGATGTGAGGATCAGTAAATGGCTTCGGCGCTGAAAAAACAGTTATTTGTCCCATATCGATGCTGTGGATGTCTCCTACTTTTGTGATGGATCTGAATTGTGTCCTGGCAACTTACGCCTGCCCTAATCTGATTCCTGTTTCTGGATTTCTCTGTGGATAACACTGTGGAAAAAACCAGGATAACTTCCATCAGGTTGTGGATAAGCCTAGGATATTTTCCGCCAAGTCTAATTTATATCTTAACGATCAATTATCCTAAACTTATTCTGAGTGCTGCCGATACCAATCAATCGTTCGTTTTAAACCCTCTTCAAAATGCATTTCCGCCTCAAAACCGAAGTATTCTTTTGCTCTGTTTGTATCCAGGGCTCTGCGAGGTTGACCATTCGGTTTACTGACATCCCATATAATTCGGCCTGAAAAACCGGACAATTCGGAAATTAACTGCGCTAAATCTTTGATGCTGATTTCCATTCCGGCACCGAGATTTACAGGTTCACTTCCGTTATATCGCTCTGCTGCCATCACAATTCCCCGTGCCGCATCTCCAGCATAGAAAAATTCCCTTGTCGGGGATCCATCCCCCCACAGAACAATCTCCTCCTCACCACGATCTTCTGCATCAATCATCTTCCTGATTAATGCCGGGATCACATGGGATGTCTCGAGATTAAAGTTATCCCGAGGACCGTAAAGGTTGACTGGCAGGAGGTATATTGAATTAAAACCATATTGTTCCCGGTAAGCCTGAGATTGAACCAGAAGCATCTTTTTAGCCAAACCGTAAGGAGCATTGGTCTCCTCTGGATACCCATCCCAAAGATGCTCTTCTTTAAATGGGACAGGGGTAAATTTTGGATAGGCACAAATTGTGCCAATAGCTACAAATTTATCTACTCCTTGCTCCCAGGCTTCATGCAGCAAAGGAACCCCCATCATCAGATTCTTATAGAAAAACTCCGCCGGTCGGGCAAGATTCGCCCCGATACCACCCGCGAGGGCTGCCAGATGAATTATCAGATCCGGTTGAGCATCATTAAGCATACGTCGGATATCAGTGATATCGGTTAAATCATATTGTTCAATAGTCGGAATAAAGATATCATTGGCGCCTCGTTCTTTTAAAGTTTTTTGAACGAATGAGCCCAGGAAACCATCACCGCCGGTTACGCAAACACGTTTTTTCTGCCAAAATATTTCTGATTCCGGATAGGTGGATTTATTACTCATCATTTACCTTCCCATGCTGATAACTTGATCTTCCCAGTTATGCCAATCATCAAATTTCTCATTAACGATCTTTTTTCCTTCTCCAGGTGCTTCCAAACCCACTAACTCCAAATCAGCATCCATCATAATCCTGACTAAATCATGATAGCGGACTTTCGGATTCCAATCAAATATTCTTTGGGCTTTTTTGGGGTCTGCTTGAAGATAATCCACTTCAGTCGGGCGGAAGTACCGGGGATCAATCTCTACATAATCGTTGTAATCGAGGTCAACATAACCAAATGCTTCCTGAACAAATTCTCTTACTGTATGCGCCTCTCCGGTACCGATGACAATATCATAAGGCTCATCCTGTTGGAGCATAGACCACATCGCCTCTACATATTCCGGCGCATAACCCCAATCTCTCTTGGATTCCAGGTTTCCCAGGAAAAGTTTTTTCTGAACCCCGGCTTTAATGCGAGCAACAGCACGAGTTATTTTGCGGGTAACAAATGTCTCCCCTCTGCGGGGTGATTCATGATTGAATAAGATCCCGTTGCAGGCAAACATCCCGTAGCCCTGGGAATAATTCCTTGTCACCCAAAAAGCGTACAATTTCGCTGCTGCATAAGGACTCTGGGGCTGAAATGGTGTATCTTCATTCTGCGGGGGAGCAGCGCTTCCAAACAGCTCAGAAGTTGATGCCTGGTAAAACCGGGTTTTAATGTTTGAACGCCGGATTGCTTCCAGTATCCTGATCGTACCCAGCCCAGAAACATCACCGGTATATTCCGGCATATCAAAACTGACCCGGACATGACTCTGTGCCGCAAGATGGTAAACTTCGTCTGGGTGAACTTCATGAATTACACGCTCCAAACTATCTGAGCTGGAAAGATCACCATAATGCAGATATAGCTTTACCTCTTCACCATTATGTGGATCCCGGTAAAGGTGATCCAGTCTGCGTGTATTAAATGTGCTCGCCCGGCGAATGACCCCATGAACCTCATATCCTTTGTGGAGAAGCATTTCCGCTAGATAGGAGCCGTCCTGTCCAGTAATTCCCGTAATTATCGCTTTTGTCATAGAATTTTCCTTTGCTTCGTATTCCAAATCAGCCTGCCTGATTCACAGGCAGATACAACCTTTGCAAACCAGGTTATTTTTCCCTTTGCATCATTACAGAATAACCCTGAACCACAAGAACTGGAATATCATCCAGGTCTACTACCTCAAATCCTTGTTCCAAACAGGTTAATTGACAAACATCGGCAATTTCACTATCTCCGATGACCTTTACCTGGTGAAAACCTACGGCACTGGCTTCAGCGAGCAGCTCTTTCACCTTCTGCCTGGTCTCCCTGTATAGCCTCATTTGATTCTCAATATACCGCATGGTCAATTTTGCCCTTAAGGAAATTCCCGCAGGCGTGATGATATACCGCAGTTTTTTCCGTTGGGCTCTTTTGGCTTTAACGTATCCCTTGGATACCAACCTTTTTATATGCCAATTCACCGTACCTACTGCCACATCCAGCATCTCGGCCAGGGCAGCCTGGTTAATATCAGGGTCATCAACAATTTTATCTAAGAGGATTAGCTCTCGATCTTCCGGAGAGAGATCCATACAAAATCATCTCCAATTCTTCTATAATTCAACACCTGAATTATAACTCAATTGATGATTAGGTCAAGAGTTTCATTAACCGCTGGAAATTAGTCTGAAAGCCTATTGGTATTTACCAAGGATATAAATTTATGGAGATCAGTGAGAAAATTCACTGAAAACAAGCTCAATACAACTTTCCTGAGAACAATTTTAGAAAAGGTTTCATTACTAACAACCAGCCAGAATGGGCTTTTACCCCCCTCTCCCGAAAAGATATTTCTAAAAATACTCTGGATACCCTTTTTATGATCTCGTAAATCTTCAGCTTTAACCCCTCAGGTTGATTGATGTCTCCCCCCTCTTCTCCCCTCACAAATTCTTTGATGTAGTCACTGCTGCCGAAAGTCTCAGATAAATATCCAAAACAATCAGGCCCGAAAGTTGCTTCCATTTTCCCACATGAAGCTTTGGTACTCCAATTCCCAAACCCAATAAATATCTTAAATGGATCCCAATAGACCTCAAATGATCTCAATTCTTCCAAAGCAGATCGGGTTGTGGCAAAAAAAGAACCCCGAACTGTTTGGTGTTGAAAATCATATGAGTCCGGTTTCCAGGAGGAATGGGCATACGCATAGGGGTGACTTCGGACACCGGTAAAGCTGACACCTCCCTTCCCTCTACCATTTCCGACAACTGCAAAATCCTTCAATAATTTTTCCGTTTCTTCCACAAAATTGAAATTATGGATTTTTATATCATCATGCATAAAAAACAGGGTCTCATGCTGCCGCCACAAGTCACTGGAGATAAACTGCTGATAACAACCCCAGTCATATCCAATATTAGATCTGATCAGAATTTGATCCTTCGCGAATAAATCAAAAATAAAGGAAGGCATAACACGGCGTTTTTGATGGGAGACAATGTAGATATCAACACTGGATAAACCAGAAATGACCTGATAAAACTCCGGTGGATAATGCCATCCAGTGATGCAAAAAGCTGTTGTTTTCATAACTGAAATATAAATATCCGTAAAATAATTTCCGGGATTAAAGTTATTGACAGAAATAGATCAAGTCAGGGTAAACAAACATCACAACCCGGGCGTTTTTTTATAATTGATCAAAGGACGAAAGAGCCAATTCCAGTGAAGCTGACCAATCCGATTTAAATAATCCGAATGTCTCCTGAAAAAGAGTGCAGTCTAAAGCTGAATTTTCGGGGCGGAGGGCGGCCGAGACAAATTCAACACTCTGAGCTGGTTGGATCGAAACCAACTGCTGATCACTGCGCCGGGGATCCAGCTGGAGGATTTTTTTAGCCCATTCAAACCGGCTGACAGATCCATTCCCTGCCAAATGATATATACCGGAATGATTTTCCCTCCAGGATTTATCATTGGATTTTAATAAAACCAGCCACTGGGCGGTGGTATCCGCAAGGGTTCTGCTCCAAGTGGGACTGCCGATTTGATCGGAGACTATTCTCAAGTTCTCTTTAGTGTGTGCCCATTTAAGAACCTTGGTCACAAAACAGTCCCGCCTGGTACTATACAACCAACTTGTGCGGAATATGAAATACTCACCACCGACCTGCCGAATTGCCCGTTCACCTGCTAATTTGGTCTCCCCGTAGACATTGATGGGATTAGGAATATCCGTTTCAAGGTAAGGATCCTTTTTTTTGCCGTCGAAGACAAAATCCGTTGAAAAATGGATGAATACTGAATTGCCGGCATATGCTTCTTCGGCGAGAATTCCTGGGGCCACGCCATTGATTTCCTGGGCCAAATCCGCTTCCTTTTCCGCCATATCTACTGCCGTGTAGGCAGCGGCATTAATAATTACATCCGGCTTTTCTCCCCGGATCCAGCGCAGGATACTGCCGTGATCGGTTAAATCAATTTCTGGGTAATCTACAGGAATAACCTGCCCCAACGGCAGTAGAGAACGCTGCAGTTCCCAACCCAACTGACCTGTGCTACCGATAACCAGGATTTTCATAACTCAGTGCCGTCCTCTGTAAGTTTCCATACCATTTGCCAGCTTATCCAGATAATCTCCATATCGGGTTTGTTTATATTCCTGAGCAATAGCCAGAAGCTGCTCCCGGTTGATATATCCGGAGCGGTAGGCGATTTCTTCCGGGCAGGAGATCATCATACCCTGCCGATCTTCAACAGCCTGGATGAAGTTCGCTGCCTGGAGCAGTGATTTCGGATTTCCTGCATCCAACCAGGCAGTTCCCCGACCTAAAACGATGACCTGAAGCTCCTCCTGCTCTAAATAGATCCTGTTAACATCCGTAATTTCCAGTTCTCCCCGTTTGGATGGTTGAAGATTTTGAGCAATTTTAACCACCTGGTTATCGTAGAAATACAATCCGGGGACAGCAAAATCTGAACGGGGATTCCGGGGTTTTTCCTCAATACTAAGGGCTTTCCCCTCATCCGTGAATTCAATCACACCGTATCGTTCGGGATCATTTACAGCGTAAGCAAAAATGATCGCCCCCTGTTCCAGGGCCGCAGCAGTCTTAAGGCGTTCTGGCAAGCCATGACCAAAGAAAATATTATCCCCCAAAATCAGAGCTACTGAATCGTTTCCAATAAAATCCCGGCCAACACAGAAAGCATCCGCTAAACCTCTCGGTTCATCCTGTGCTACATATTCAAAACTTAAACCCAACTTCTCACCGCTGCCCAAAAGCCGTTCAAAAATCGGCAGTTCTTCTGGTGTACTGATAATCAAAATCTCACGGATACCCGCCAGCATCAGCATTGATAGCGGATAGTACACCATGGGCTTATCATAAACAGGAAGCAGCTGTTTGCTTACCCCGATTGTTAAGGGATAAAGTCTGGTACCTTTTCCACCCGCCAGGATAATACCTTTCATTGTTGGTCCCTTCCCTGATAATTATTCTTTACCCACGACTGATAATCCTGTTGCTTACGGATCTTTTCAATCCAATCCGGATGATTCAAATACCAGGTAACTGTCTTTTGCAGCCCCTCTTCGAGAGACACTGCTGGCTCCCAATCAAGATCATTCTTAATTTTCTGAATATTCATCGCATAGCGGCGGTCATGACCCGGACGATCTTTTACATGTTGTACCAGCTCAAAATGGGGAGTGTGTTGAGATTCCGGTAATTTCATATCCAACACGCTGCAGATTTGGTTCACAATTTCTAAATTTGTGGGCTGGTTATTGCCGCCGACATTATAGATCTCTCCCTGTTTTCCTTTTTGGATCACTGACCAAATTGCTCGACAGTGGTCTTCCACATAGAGCCAATCTCGGATTTGCTGACCATCGCCATAGATGGGAAGCGGTTTCCCTTCCCAGGCGTTAATTATGATCAAGGGTATTAGTTTTTCAGGAAATTGGTTTGGACCATAATTATTGGAGCAATTGGTAATCGTTACCGGCAACCCATAAGTGTGATAATAAGCACGAACCAGATGGTCACTGGCTGCCTTTGAAGCCGCATAGGGAGAATTAGGTGCGACAGGGGTCAATTCGGAAAAAGCAGCCTCTTCCGGAGCAAGGGACCCATAAACCTCATCCGTAGAGATGTGATGGAAATGCACATCCTGCCGGATTTCATTATTACTATCCTGCCAGTGTTTTCGGACAGCCTCAAGAAGAGAAAATGTCCCCTGGATATTTGTGCGGATAAATTCTTCCGGACCCAGGATTGACCGATCCACATGAGATTCCGCAGCAAAATGAACTACAAGGCTGATGAAATTCTCGGTGAAGATTTTGTCCACCAGCTCCCGGTCGCAGATATCACCTTTAATAAAATGATGGCGGTCAGAATCCGGAAGATCAGTCAAATTCTCCAGGCTGCCAGCATAGGTCAATAAATCTAGATTGAAAATGCATACATCCAGATCCTGTTCCAGGAGGTAGCGGATGAAATTTGATCCTATGAATCCTGCTCCGCCAGTTATTAAGACATTCTTCATAATTCACTCATAGATTTCGGCTTCTTTTAAGAGACAACCTCGGAGATCATTTTCCGAAAGCAGCGGATGATCTTTTGAAAGCAGGGGCCAATTAATCTTCAATGCCGGGTCATTCCACAACAGTGTTCGTTCCCATTCTGGCGCATAATAGGAAGTCACTTTATAACTTACTTCTGCCCAATCACTCAGAACATAATATCCATGTGCAAAACCTGGCGGGATCCAGAGCTGTTTTTTCTCCTGATCCGATAGTCTTAAACCTACCGATTGACTGAAGGTCGGCGAGTTTTTCCGGAGGTCTACTGCAACATCAAAAATTTCTCCTGAAACCACCCTGATTAATTTTCCTTGCGCCTGCTGAATTTGATAATGTAATCCCCGCAAGACTCCATTTTTTGATCCCGCGTGGTTATCCTGTACAAAATCCAAATCTATACCAGCAGCAGCGTATTCAGCGAAACGATATGTTTCCAGAAAATCTCCCCGGTGGTCTCTAAATATTATTGGGGAAATAAGCAATACTTCAGAAATGTTTGTTGTGGAAAATTTCATAGGTTTAGCTTTACTTCAACAATTTGACATGAATCGAGTTACTGCTTCAATCTCAAAGTATATCATTACAGATTTCACAATTCAACCACCCGTAAGACCTAACACATTAAGATTGATTTCGTAATTTCGATCAATGATAAGTGACCAATATCTCGGCATTGAATAGGTTTAAAGATTTTGTTTGATAATTGATAGTTAACCTGAATGATATACACTTTGGGCTTTCAAGATTAATTTTAGACAATACCTTTAAAATAAGATCAAGATAGTAGGTTATTAAAAGGTAATGATTTTGTACTGAGACCATTTGATCACTTCTATCAACTGGTAATTAAATAGGATTGTGTTCGTCCCAAACATTTCTGATCTTGGATTACAGTAGAATTAAAAAATGACACCACATTGTAACTAAACTCTATTTATCAGGATCCATTATGTACCTGATTTGCCGAGCATGATAAAGACTCGCCAACCTTCTTTCGTAGAATTCCTGCCAGATAATATTCTGGTTGATTACTTTAGAAATTCCGCGAGAGAATATCTTATCAAGAAAACTTAATTTATAGAATTCAATATTTATTGATTGAATATTAAACCTCACATCAGTGTAAAATGCGGGAACTTGGCGAGTTTTCGGTTGTTTCTGCGGAGAAACAAAATAGTACATTGAAAACAGACCGAAGAAACGCACATGTGTCGGATCAGAATATCCGTAAATATTTGAAAAATGGGGAACAACAATCTCTACTGTTCCATTCTTTATTGTTATGCGGTAGATTTCCCTCATCAATGTTAGCAAATCATCTATATGCTCAAATGCATGATTACTAAATATATACTCAACACAATCATCTGGTATCAGATTAAGTGGTTTGTTAAGATCAGCGACTACATCAATTCCATCCAAATCAATATGATCAACAGAATAGAAACCTTTCCGAGCCCTCTGTCCACTTCCAAGATCTAATCTTATTAAATTCCCTTCTTTTAAGTCCATTTGTAATTTTGAATTTAAAATTTTCATATCTATCTTCCTAATCAAACACTCTGTACATCACCCATATTGTTTAAGTTTGGCTTTCTCAATATTGAAATATTAATCCTTATAAATATTATTAATTGACTTTACTTATCGATTTCCAACACTTTTTCATACAATTCGACATACTTTTTTGTCTGCTCAGATAAATCATATTTTTGTTCAGCTTCTTCCCTGCAAGACTGTCCCATTTCTGTCAGGTGTTCTGGATCTTCCAGCGCCTCTTCCAGAACTGCCGCAAGGGATTCTGCGGAGACCTCCGGTACGATAAAACCAGTCTTCCCATTCTGAATCAATTCTGGCATCGGGCCAATATCATAGGCGATTACCGGTGTACCACAAGCCAGTGATTCAACCGCAGTTTGAGGTTGACCATCAGCTAATGTACTGCATATAAACAAATCCGCTGCGCTGTACATCAATGCCTGTCTGGCTGGGTCTTTAACGAAACCAAAATGTTTGACCTTTCCCAATGGATATTTTTCGGCCATTCTTTTTTCCTTCCCCATCGTAACCAGCAATGGTTCAATTTTTCCAATATTCTGGATCAGCTCTACTGCCCGAGCAGCATAGGAATACCCTTTTCGTAAATTCCCCAAGCTGGCTGCGCCCCAAAGAAGAATGGTCTCCTTAGCAGGCAATCCAAGTCTTTCCCTGGCCTTTTGTTTATCAATAGGCTTGTAAATATCCAAATCCACTCCATTGGAAATGACATTAACCGAAAGTGAATCCTTTAATATCCCCTGATTAACATTGTTCCTCATCCAGTTTGTAGTCACAACAATATGAAGTTTGGACGCGTTGTAAATTTTCTTTTTCATCCGCCAGACGAATCTGGTCACATCCCAGCGGGAAGAAGGTTTTGGCTCAACTAAAAGCCTGCCTTCTCCTTTGAGTAATGGACAGTCATGGCAACCTTCCTTCCATTTTTCGCAATCATATGGATAAGCACAGTATCCTGTCAGTGCCCACAAGTCCGGCAGACGCCAAACTACCGGTTTTCTCAGTGATAACTCCGGTAGAACCCACAAATTAATATATCCTCCATGAAGATTTCTCAGATCGATGATATCCGCACATTCATACAGCTTTGACTTCGGGAGATTTAATGTCGGACGATTTGTCCAGGAAGGTAAACCCAGGAAGTCTTCTATTCGGCTTCCCAACCAGGATTGGATCACGTTCAGATTCGTTTGATAAGGAAAAACCACATCACTCAGGAGATGAGTGTGCGGTTCTCCGGGCAAGCTAATCCTTCCAGCGAGGATTTCAGACTGATGTTTCTGTGCCAGAAGTTCATCATGCAGACGGTGCATAGCGTTAGCCGCGCCCCCGCTATGGGATGTGGTGTTTATGTGAAGTACGTTCATTGTTTATTTAAATTCAGAGAGGACTTCTTTGATGGACTGCACCATATAATGAATATCATCATCCGCCATACCAGGATACATGGGGAGGGTTACAATTTCCCGGATCACTTTTTCCGTGATTTCCAGCCCATCCTTGCGGTAGATATCTCCTTGATAAGGGGCCATATGATGAACCGGAGGATAAAAATGAACTGAAGCTCCTATCCCTTTTTTATTCAAATTCCTGACAAATTGATCTCGGTCCAGGTTCTGATTTACCCTGACCGTGTACATTTGATATACATGCTTATTCTCTGATTTCACATAAGGGGGCGTAATTTCCGGAATTTCCGAGAGCCCCAGTGTCAATAAAGCTGCCAAAGAACGGCGTTTCTCGTTCATTAATTCCAGTTTCTTTAACTGTTCAACTCCGATTGCGGCCAAAATGTTGCTTAACCGGAAGTTATAACCAATCCGGCTGGCAGACCGGAACCAGGATTTTTCCTTATCCTCGCGCTCGTAGGTTGTTTTATCAATGCCGTGCCCAAGCAGGGCTTTCACTTTATGTGCCAGCTGATCATCATTGGTGGTCAGCATTCCACCTTCCCCGGTGGTTATATTTTTAGTGGGATAGAAAGAAAAGCAACCAACGCCAAACGTCCCGGTCAATTGGCCTTGGTGTTCCCCTCCAATAGTTTCAGCAGAATCCTCAATAACCAGCAAATTATGCTTTGCGGCTATCTCCATAATTGAAGTCATATCCGCGCTCTGACCGCCAAAGTGTACCGGCATGATGGCTTCTGTTTCCGGTGTAATCAACCTCTCAATGGATGCCGGATCGATATTACAAGTTTCGTACTCAATGTCAGCAAATACCGGACGGGCACCACCTGTAATCACCGCATTTGCAGATGCGACAAAGGTAAAACTGGGCAGGATCACTTCCCCGGTAATTCCTAAGCCTTCGACAGATAAATGAATGGCTGAAGTACAGGAATTCATAGAGAAAGCATGTTTAACACCCAGATAATCCGCAAATCCTTCTTCAAACTCGCGATTTTTTGGACCGTGAGCATACCACCCGGAATCGATGACCTCGTTTACTGCATCTTTTTCTTCCTGCCCGACATAAGGTATACACAAAGGGATTTTTCGCATGTTCATTCCTCATTCCAATTCCGGCCGAGCCGGAGTATTTTCTGCTTATAGATGATTTTTAAATACATCCAGGTCCCGGTAAACCTCAAGGTAACGCTTAATTCCCTCTTCCAGAGATACCTGGGGATCATAACCAACCAAACTTTTTGCTTTTTCAATTGACAGCGCCCCCCGTTTGGGGCGGAACACATCTTCTTCTTCGACAATCTTCACATCCAAGTCCGCAAAATGTGTCTTGAGAATCTCTGCTAACTCACGTAGTGTATATCCGCGTCCATAGGTAATATTAAAGGCTTTCCCATCTCCTTTTTCATGGAACATGACTTTGATCATCCCTTCAGCAGCGTCCTCAACGTAAGTGAAGTCAAGTGTCTGGTGTCCACCGCCATAAAGCATAATTTGTTTACCCAGTAAAGCGTTTTCAACAAAGATTTGACTCACTCGGCGATTGACATCATACGGCCCGTATACAGCAGAAGGACGGATAATGCTGTACGGGATTCCATAGCGGCGACTGTAAGTTTCCGTCATTACTTCCCCAGCGTACTTGGTTCCCCCATAAATATCCTTCGGGTGTTTTGGATGATCCTCTGGAGCTGGTATTTCCTCAAAATCTCCGTAGATCATTGAGGAAGAGATATAAACAAACCTCTTTACAAAATCGACATCACGCAGTACTTCCAGGACATTCACCGCGCCTTCCAGAATACTGGTAAGCGCCTCCTCAGAATGCCGATTAGAAAGATCGGCTATCGGTAACGCAGCCAGATGGAGAATTCTATCCGGTCGGGTTTCCAGTATCACCCGGCGCAGGTGGGCTTTATCCCGCGTGTCTCCCCGGCGAAAATCAATCTGGTCTGCAATACCTTGAAATCGCAGCTCAGTATACTCCTTTAAAATGCTTTTTAACGGGGAAATGTAGTGAACAAAAGCGTCATATACCACAACTTCATGGTCCATTTCCAACAATTTTCTACACACATACGATCCAATGAAACCCGCCCCGCCTGTTATCAATACTTTACTCATTTCTTGCCATCCTCATAAATTTCATGAAATTAATTTATCACCAATCTTTAATATTATTGCCGGATCAACCTGCTTCCCATCAATTGTAATTTCCTCGATAAGCAATCCACGGTTTTTTGCACCCACAATCACATCCTTTCCGCATTTTTGGAGAACTTGTCCCGGTACTCCGCCGGTGGTTTCCTGAAGGAGCTTTGTTTTATCTATCTCTATAGTTGTATCTCCCAAAAAAGTGAACGCTGCCGGATAGGGACCGTGCATCCCTCTGACCAGATTATTTACCTGGATATCATCCATGGATTGCCAATCTATCTTGCTATCCCGTGGATACCTGCGTTTGTGATAATGTCCTTCCAGAGGGTCCTGTCGGATTGCTTTTACACTCCCATTCTCAATTTGCTGAAGAACCTTTTCCAACAACGGAGGGAAGATAGTTAAGGTTTTCTCCAGCACACTAGCATGGGTGTCTTCATCTGTTATGGAATAGATTTCCTGGGCAATAATATCTCCCGTGTCAATCCCCTCATCAACATAAATAATCGAACATCCCCCAGTTGTTTCTCCATTGATGATTTGCCAGTTAATTGGCGCAGCACCCCGATATTCAGGAAGTTTCCCACCGTGTAAATTAATAGTTCCTAGCGGGGGGATATCAATGATCAGCTGTTTAAGGATTTTATTGTAGCCGCAGAGAATAAACAAATCCGGGTTATAAGCTTCTAACACCTTGACAGTGGCAAATGTATTCAGCTTTTCTGGAAATATGATAGGAAAATCGTACTTTCGAGACAACATATCCAGATCATCTTCCTGGTTGACACCAACAACGGCTTTAATCTCATAACCAGCTTCTAAAATATGTGCCAAACAGCGGCTGCCTCTCACTCCTTTAGAAAAATATACTATTTTCATAGT
>JAIORG010000256.1 GCA_021108255.1 Anaerolineales bacterium
TTGGAAGCAATATGAAGGCAATTTGAGACTGAGTGACTCAGTGACTTGGTGACTGTGTGAGGGGGAGAGGACAAACAAACAGGTAATTTAATTGTGAATCTAATATGAAAAAACTCATAGACGAATATCTTCCCTTGTTTCAATTCTCTGAAACACATTCGATAGAAGTGAACGCGCCAGCCGATGCAGTATATTCCTCTATCATGGCCTGTGATCTGGGGCAATCTGCAATTGTTAGAATCCTTTTCCGTCTTCGGCGCCTCCCTGAATGTGAGATGACTTTTGATGGCTTGCTGCAGGTTGGTTTCAGCTTGCTCGCCGAACTTGAAAACAGAGAAATTGTTTTTGGGCTTATTGGAAAATTCTGGACTTTTTCCCCCGGGATACTACCATTCCAACCTGAAGAATTTGTTGCATTCGACAGCAAAGGATATGCAAAGGTCGCCGGTAATTTATTGGTAGTACCAATTATAGAACAGCGCACTCGCCTGATAACAGAAACTCGCGTCCAATGCACATCGGTTCGGAGTCGGGCTCGTTTTGCTCTTTATTGGTCACTGATCAGGTTCTTTAGCGGGTTGATCAGGAAGGAGTGGCTAAAGTTAATCAAAGGGCACGCGGAAAACGCTCTTCCCACCTAAACCTTACTGCACTCAGTACAGGCGAGGGGGCGGGAACGGGAAGGAGGAGATTTGGTGACGAGGAGACGAGAAGAAATGGCCCTTCGATACCCCTTCGGCTTCCTCCTCAATTACACTCGGAGTCCGCGCAGGGACTCAGGACAGGGGACTGATGGAGAATGTTGAATGTTTAAACGGTTTAAGATTTAAACGTTAAACCTTAAACTTTAAACCTTTTTATCATCTCATTGAGTAAATACCGAATACTGTACAATTAATACTGGAAACCGGAGGTATATGATGGCATTCAAGGTACTCTTTCTAGCTCACGCACCTGATGCAATAAAAGAGATCCATCAAAATCAAATCGATACAGGGATGTATCAACTATTTACGGTTGTGGTGAAAAATCAGGCAGAAGCGGTTGAGATTTGCCAGGACTTCGTTAAGAACAAAAATATTGATACTGTGCTGCTCTGTCCGGGGTTCACCCACAGGGATGTGACAGAAATTGTGGTCGCTGTCGGAGATAATGTGGGGGTTTGCGTGTCGCGGGGAGATGGACCGAGTGGAAAAATCTCCCTGGCTGCCAGGAAACGTGAAGGATACCTGGGTAAAAAGGGAAACTAACTTCCACTTCGTCTGTAACACTCAATCTGTTTTATAGAAGGGCGCCAAATTACTGCCGCGGCGATCCTGAAACTTATCCTAGAGGAGAAACTTTGAAATCCTTTCATTTTCGTTTTACCCTGGCCATGTTGGGGATTATGATCCTCCTGACAGGGTGCGCCCAGTCATCGTTGCCTGAAGGACAATTGTTTTCAGTTCCACAGGGAACTCCTCCCACAATTGATGGTGTAATTGACTCCGCCGAATGGAACGCTGCCCGGGTAGAAACCTTCGCAGATGGCAGCGAGCTTTTAACCATGCGCGATGCGGAATATCTTTATCTCGCTATTCGCGGGACAACAGAAGAGATGATAGCTGCTAACGTCTATACAAAAGAGAATGGAGAAATTTTCATTCATCATGCATCAGCAGCACTGGGGACAGCCATCTACCAGCCAGCTGAAAACAGCTGGTTGAAAACCCAGGATTTTCACTGGCAATGCCGGGCATCGGATAACAGCGAGGCATCTCAAACCGAAAGAAGTGCCTTCTTGGATCAAGAGGGCTGGCTGGCAGCCACCTCGCGCAGGGGAACGCCCAATGAGCTGGAATATCAAATCAAGATCACAGCCGAAAATCTCCCCCTGGCAGTCGCCTTTATGCGTACATCCGATCCAGAAGGACGGATCTTTTTACCGCTTGACCTCGCGGATGATACCATTCAGCCAACACCGGATGGCCTGCCCGAAATACGTCTATTCTCCCCGGAGACGTGGATGCTTCTGGATCTGACGAATTGATGTTTTGTTCAGCACTTTTTTCTCCTTAAGTTATTAGGGGAAGAGGATCAATATTACCTGGTTTTCAAAGGCAATGCCAGCAAGCCGGCCTTTTGATATCTAATATTTTTTCCAGAGGAGGAACATTGGTACAACTTCGCTTTCGTTTTACTCTGGCCACCCTGGGGATTATGGTCCTCCTCTCAGGATGCAGCAGGGCAGACACAATCCAGGTACCTGATCCCTTCCAGATACCTGAAGCCGAATGGCCCACAAGCGGGTGGCAAACATCTACTCCTGAATCCCAGGGAATGGACTCCAGTGTGCTGAAAACCATGCTGGAAACAGTACAAACCCAAAACTACAACATAGACAGCATCACGGTCATCCGCAATGGCTACCTGGTCCTGGATGCGTCCCTCTTCCCTTACAGGCAGGATTCAAAACACATTATTCATTCCTGCACCAAGAGCATCGTTTCCATCCTCATTGGCATTGCTATTGACCAGGATTTTATCGAGGGTATTCAGACACCTGTCCTGGAATTCTTTCCTGACCGGACTGTTAGCAATCTTGACCCGGATAAAAAATCCCTGACCCTGGAAAATCTATTGACCATGACTTCAGGACTTGAATGCAGAGATTCCTACCTCTATCGCTGGAGCGGACTCAACGAGATGAGGGGGAGCGATGACTGGGTTCAATTCATGCTGGATCTGCCTATGGAGGCTGCACCAGGGACAAAATTCGAATATTGCAACGGAGCCTCGTTTCTATTATCAGCTATCATCACTGAAACCACTGGCATGAGTTCAAATGAGTTTGCAGAGATTAACCTTTTTACTCCTCTGGGGATCTCTGACCTGAGCTGGCCAATCAACCCCCAGGGAATTAATATCGGTTGGGGTGAGCTGAGAATGCTGCCGCAGGATATGGCAAAGATTGGCTACTTGTATCTGAATGGTGGGGAATGGGATGGGGAGCAAATTGTTCCCACCACCTGGGTGGAAGACTCCACCCGGAAATACATCTCTGCCACTTTAGAAGATGGTTATGGATACCAGTGGTGGGTAGACAATTCTGGGGTGTATCTGGCGCTCGGGTATGCCGGCCAATTTATCTTTGTCGTTCCTGAGAAGGAGTTGGTTGTGGTTTTCACCAGTGATCTGAGTGATAGTGATTTCTATACTCCCCAGAACCTGCTCAATGACTACATCATTCCTGCAGCCGTATCCCCGGATCCTCTGCCAGAGAATCCAGCCGCCGAGGCTGCCTTGCACCAGTTAATTGAAGACCTTTCCCTGCCCTGAACTCTGCCGCCCGAACCATTTATCCCACCCAACAGTTAGCTATCACTGTGAGTCGGATAATCCGGATTCGTTCAGTACAATTATCGAACCCAACGGATTGATTGTATAATGTATTGAAGCCTGCTTTTCAATCAGGATTTACGTTCTACAGTGAGTTTTTAGCAAAGGAGTCATTTGTGGATAACCAAAATGAACCAACAAAGTTGGGTGGATGGTTGATCCTGGTTGGATTCGGTGTTGTTTTATCTCCAATCTACTTGTTAATTACATCTGCTACTACCTATTTTCCCATATTTGGCGATGGCACCTGGGAGGCGGTAACGACTATTAGCTCAGAATTTTACCACCCACTCTGGGGTCCGCTGCTTTTGGGCGAAATATTATTCAATTTTGGCAAAGCAATTGTACTAATTTTCATGATCTACCTTTTCTTTTCCAGGGATTACCTTTTCCCAAGATTCTATACCGGGGTCATTGTTGCTACCTTGATATTTATCCCATTAGATGCCTGGATGGTAAAAATAATACTTCCCTATGAACCTATGTTTGACCTGGAAACTACCTCTACCTTTATCACTACCCTGGTTAGTGGACTGATATGGGTACCTTACATGCTGTTTTCACAGCGAGCCAAAGCGACTTTTGTCAGGAGAAAAACAGGCAGCGAAATCCAACCACAAGAAAGCGCCTTCCCTGATTGAAAAGAAGGAAGTATCCATTTTATGAACGAATACATTTTTAGAACTTTCAGGAAAATTGCCAAACTTTTTTCAGGTTATAAAATACGCGACCGATTTCAATGGATTGATCAGCTGTACAAGCGGGTCAACCGGGGATTGGCCCCGAAAACTGCCCGGGTCCACGGTCATACCATGTTCATTGACCAGGATGACTCGATGGGTTTGGCGCTGAACGGCGAGTATGAACCTGTAGAAACCAAGTTGATATTAGAGCTGGTGAAACCTGGTGCCGCGATTCTAGACATCGGCGCCAATATCGGCTATTATTCCCTGCTATTTGCAAAACTCACTGGCCCTTCCGGTCAAGTTTTTGCCTTTGAGCCGGATCCATATTCCTATGATTTGCTGCAGCAGAACATCCTGGAAAACGGATATACAAATATATTTGCTTTCCAGCTTGGTGTTTCGGATCAGAATGAGGAACTGGTACTCTGCCGCGATCCGTTTAATAACCTGGATCACAGGGTATTGAAATCAGATGTAAAAGATAATATAGAAAATGTCAGGGTAGTTAAATTGGATGATTTCCTGCAGGAACATTCAGCTAGACCAATCGATTTTATCAAAATGGATATCCAGGGATCAGAAGGTTGGGCGTTGGAAGGTATGAAAGAGCTGATCAAGGACTCAAAAACGATACAGATCCTGACTGAATATGAGCCCCAAAGATTAGATCAATCCGGATACGGAGGAGTTAATTTCCTTCTCCAACTGGAAAAGATGGGTTTTGAGTTAATTGATATTGACCAAAATTTCTCAGCATATAAGCCGATTTCCCTGGAGGAATTGACCCAAAAGTACCCCGAAGGCTATTCCGGGCATACCAATCTGCTCTGCAGGCTGATGAAATAAGCCAGGAGAGATATTAATCCAACTATCATCTGGTAATGATCATGGAAGAACACAAAGCAAATATGCCAGCTGCGAAGGTGATAGATATCGTCCAGCTGCTGGACCAGAACAAAATCGAGGTGATCATTGACGGCGGCTGGGCAGTGGATGCCCTCTTGGAGGAACAAACCCGTCCCCATGAGGATCTTGACCTGGCTGTCTTCCATAAAGATGTACCAAAAATTCGGGCTTTGTTCGATACCCTGGGCTATCAAGAAGTAATCCGCGACGACAGCTGGGAGTGCAATTTTGTCCTCGATGATGACCAGGGGCATCTCATCGACTTCCATTCCTGCACCTTTGACAGTGAAGGCAACAATATCTTTGGTGTTAAATATCCCTTAGAGTCCCTCCAGGGCTCTGGAATCATCGCTGATTTTCCAGTCCGATGTGTTCCTCCGGATTGGCTGGTGAAATTCCATTCCGGCTACAAGCTGGATGAAAACGATTATCAGGACGTGAAATTGCTGTGTGAAAAATTTGGACTTCAAATACCGGAAGAATTCAACGAGTTCATCCGCAATGATCAAACCTAGTATAAAGAACCCGTCACCTGTCCTTCAGGCGCCCTTCGATACGTCCTCGCTTAACATAAGTTTATTGATCATACCTCTTTATCCCGGCGGTTAAAACCGCGGGCTATCAAAACCAAACCGCCCTGAAAGGCGGTTTCCTTATAAATTGGGCAATGCCTTACTCCATCCCTGCTGTTGAATAGGCCACGAATTAATGCGTAGCACCCCGCAGAGGCATCGCCAGCCGATCCCCAGGCGCCCTTCGATTCGTCCTCTATTAACATAAACTTATTAATCGTACCTCTTTATCCCGGCGGTTAAAACCGCGGGCTAGATGAAATAAGTCCCTCTAAAAAGGGACTTCTGTAGTTAATCAAAAAGTTGCAACCATCAATTTTTGAACCTGTAAACTTTAATCCTTCAACCCTGTTTCTCTCCGTTACTGAGTCACCAAGCCACATTCTCCCCATCACCCTTTCACATAGTCTCCCCATCACTCCTCACCTGTCCTGCGACCGAAGGAAGCCCTGAGCCCTTCGATTTCACTCAGGATAAACTCAGTGTAACGAAGCCGAAGGGGTATCGAAGGGCCGTGCGGAACATACTTTGAAGTCGGTAGTATAATCACAATTGACGGAACAAGGAGATTTAAATGCCGGAACTTACAGACGGATGTGTCAAACCCGCAGGCGGCCCGGCGCTGCCAGGGGGTGAACCAGCTGCTCCCGGTTTGGCTGGGTCCATTTTACAGGAGGTGAATAAAGTGTTAGCGCGTGTTGGAAAAGAAGCTATTGATTTTGAAGCCAGTGCTTTTATTGCTGGAGAAGGTTTTAAAACAGTTAAACTCTCTGACTACAAAGGCAAATGGATTATATTATGTTTTTATCCAGGGGATTTTACCTTCGTTTGACCGACGGAATTGGCAGCGGTCGCTGCCCTCTACAATGATTTTCAAGCCCTGGACGTTGAAGTTCTCTCATTAAGCACAGACAGCCGCTTTGTTCATAAGATCTGGCAAAAAGAAGAGCTCTCCAAGATGGTTGACGGTGGAGTTCCTTTTCCCATGCTTTCGGATGGCGGAGGAAAAATCGGCACCGTCTATGGTGTTTACGATGAAGCAGCCGGAGTGGACATCCGGGGACGTTTCATCATTGATCCTGACTTTGTAATCCGGGCGATGGAAGTGCTGACTCCGGAAGTTGGACGAAATCCGGACGAACTGCTCAGGCAGGTTAAGGCATTCCAGCATGTCGTTAAAACCGGAGAGGTGACACCTTCCGGTTGGCAGCCCGGAGAAACTACCCTTACACCCGGCCCTGATTTGGTAGGCAAGGTGTGGGAGGTCTGGAAACCTTAGGGTATAAGTTTATTGGTACTCTTAATGCGCTCACGCGGTCGGGGAATTTCTCTTTTACCCCTGGTGCGTGAAGCGCATTTTTTTTCCCGGGTTCTGGACAAGGCTTTCATTTCACCAATTATCCTCACTCACCTGGTTTAAGTTAGAATAAGAGCATTATGGAATAGGGCAACTGGTGAAATAATAGTTTTCAAAGGCCAGGGTTGGGTGAAAATCAACATTATCGGAACCAGCGGCAGCGGTAAAACCACTTTCGGTAGAAAATTAGCTGAGAGTCTATCCCTGCCTTTCCTGGAAATGGATGCTATCTTCTGGGGTCCGGATTGGACCTTTCCCGAGGACAAAGAACTATTTTCAAAATTGGCCTCAGCCCTGGAAGGAGAAAACTGGGTCCTGGATGGAAACTACACCAGGACTCTTCCAATAAAATGGGATAATATCGATATTGTCATCTGGCTGGATTTTAGTTTTTTACGCACATTGTTTCAAGCTGTCACCCGGGCTTTCACCCGCATACTCACCAGGGAAGAATTTTGGCCGGGAACCGGGAACCGGGAAACATTTGGAAAGCTGTTCAGTCGGGATTCAATAATTCTCTGGACCCTAAAATCTTATCGGCGGAACAGAAAAAAGAATGCCGGGTATATGCAATCGAGTAAATACAATCACATCAAATTCATCCGGCTCAAATCTCCCGGACAGGCTGAAGAATTTCTCCGGGAAGCGGCAAATAACCAGGAATTGATTTTTAATTAGACAAACTGATCGACCACTTATCTGTTCACCAACCAGGAAAACTGATATGGACAAACACTTCTTAAAATTCAGAAATGGAATTATTGGCATAGATACCGACTTGCTTTCTCCCGATAAAGAAACCAGGAAATTGATCTATGCCGATTGGGCGGCAAGCGGCCGCAATTACTTACCCATCGAATCCAGGATCCAGGAAGAAATCATGCCCCTGGTAGCCAATACCCATACCGACACCAGCACTTCCGGCATGGCAATGACACACGCTTACCATACCGCCCAGGGGGTCATCAAAGACCACGTCAATGCCGATTCAGAAGACCTGATTCTTACCGGGTGCTCTGGAATGACTGGTTTGATCAACAAATTCCAGCGCATGCTGGGCTTCAGGGCAAATGGAGAGCTGGACCAGCTGCTCCCGGAGGAGGAATGCCCTGTAGTATTTCTCACTCATATGGAGCATCACTCAAATCACACCAGCTGGCTGGAAACGATTGCCACGGTTGAGGTCATTCAGCCAACCTCGGATGGGCTGGTTGATCTAAATTCCCTCAAAGATCTTCTCCAGGAGTATAAAGACCGCCCTTTAAAGATTGCTTCCATCTCCGCCTGCTCAAATGTCACTGGAATTTCAACCCCAATCCATCAAATTGCGCAGCTGATGCACGAGGCAGGCGGATACTGTTTTGTCGATTTTGCCTGTTCTGCGCCTTATGTAAAAATGGACATGCATCCGGAAATGGAAGGAGCTGACCTGGATGCGATTTTCTTCTCACCTCATAAATTTTTAGGGGGTCCCGGCTCTACA
Organism: Anaerolineales bacterium; assembly: GCA_021108255.1. Classification (GTDB taxonomy): domain Bacteria; phylum Chloroflexota; class Anaerolineae; order Anaerolineales; family UBA11858; genus B10-G9. The sequence continues at coordinate 8,383 of JAIORG010000256.1, forward strand.
GGTGTGTTGATATTTAATCGGGATCTGTATCAGAGGGACATCCCGGACAACCCGGGCGGCGGCACTGTAGATTGGACCAATCCCTGGGGGGGGCATAAATATATTGACGATATTGAAGCCAGGGAAGATGGCGGAACCCCCGCATTTCTGCAAACGATCAAGGCAGCCATGTGCATCACCCTCAAAAACGAGATGGGCGTCCCCAATATACTGACTCGCGAACACCATTTGCTGGAGTTATTCTGGGAGAAAATTGCCGGGATCCCCAACTTAAATATTCTTGCCCCTCAGCACCGGGATCGGCTCCCTGTGGTCTCCTTTTACATAGACGATCTGCATTTCAACCTGGGCGTGAAATTACTCAATGACAGATACGGGATTCAATGCCGGGGGGGATGTTCTTGCGCCGGCACCTATGGCCATTACCTGCTGAATATTGATCAAAGCCAATCCAGACACATTGCGGACCTTATCGACCAGGGAGACTTAACTGAAAAACCGGGCTGGATCCGGGTTTCACTGCATCCAACCATGACCGATGAAGAAGTGATATATATCGGGGAGAGCATCAAAGAGCTGGCAGAAAATCATCAGGAATGGCGCGATGAGTATTTATTTGATCCTTCCTATACTGACTTGAAACCCAGGGAATTTAATCCGGATTTAGAGCTAAAGGAAAAAATAACCCGGGCAATCACAAAAAATTTCCTCCCCTGAATGCTGGAAAGCTAGGAGTAGTTGAGAATTCACTCTCTTTTGTCTATAATTAGATCTATAAGAAACATCCTCATAGCTTTCAGGAGGTGAAAAGGTGTTTGGGTTAGATAAGCTGGATACCCTGTTTGTCATCTGGGCTTTTTTCCTGCAAATTATCCTTATAGTACATTTTGCCCTTCGTAAACCTTTCTTTGAATCCTACACAATAAAATTCGGCTGGATCGTTTATGCGCTGTGTTTTCCGGCCGCGGTAATTAGTTTAATCCTGCTGTTGGGCGGGAAATCCTGGTCATTCTGGCTGGGCGGATTTCTTTTCCTGATTTATGCGGCTTATGGCTATTGGATTGATTACATTAAGGGAATCGAGTGGCGCAATCCGCTGCGCAAAGACATCATGTTCCCCTACGTGACCCTCTATTTGGGTACAATCATGTTTTACTGGTGGCCGCTGGCCCTGCTCTACCGACCGCTGTGGTTTGCATTTGGGGCATTATTCCTGATCGGGACCATACTCAATATCACCTCACATTAACATCAATACCTAGTCTATAATAAAAGAAAACGGAATTCATCTACCACCTATACATCAGAAAAGAGGGGAAATTGACATAGGCATAAATCAATAATCGGCATCCTCGCTGCCTTCACTAATCTCGCCGAGTTGGGCTTTTGGGGGAGGAGGAGAATCGCATGATCAGCAAAGGAAAATATCCAAATTCCCGATATCTCATAATTCTCGGATTGGTTATCATTTTTATTATTAGTGCCTGTAGTCCACCAACTGGTCAGGGAACTACAACGCCTGGAGCTGCTACCGGTCAAGATGAAAATGGGTTTGACATACAAATACAACCAGGCACATGCCCTCCAGAAGGCACATTTTATAATTTATTTGTAAATCACCGCGCCATAATGGATTTGGACCTCGGAGATGGAGAAACGTTTTACATGAAGTGGGAAAATCTCCCACAAGTGGTTTTTCCAGTCGAGGTTGGTCCCTTAGGAATATTTACAAATGAGAATTATAACTATCCAATAAAAATCAGCTACCAGGGAACTGCCACTCATCCCAACGATGCTGACTGTCCAGTGCAAACCTTTGAGGGTATCTGGGAAATGCAGGCTGAAATCAGCGGTCTTTGTCTAGAAGGTATAGTATATATGGAAATCAAAGAAGTATGGATCAAATCAGACCTGCACAGCGACTGCGATGATCCAATTGGGGGAAGCCCCGAATCAGTATCCGCCCCGGAACTGGAGCTTGAATTTGATTTGAGCGAGGATTTTCCCCAAGATCGGATCACAATCCCTGAAGGCGGCGTTTTTCATGCCACATATCATTACACTCTTCTTCCATTGGGAGAAGATGAATTGCCACTTGCGCCGCTCATCAAGGATTAGATTCTGGCAATAAATGGCTACACCACTACCAAATATGTCCTTTTTGTTAAATCAACAACAAGCATATTCCAATCCAATATCCATGAGGAAGGTATATTATTGTTAACCGAAATTCACTTTCTCCTGACATACAAATGTAACTTCGAATGTGACCATTGTTTCCTTTACTGCAGTCCAAAATCCGAGGGTACTTTTACTATCCAGCAGGTAGATGACGTCCTGGAGGAAGCCCAGAAGATTGGCACGATCAAAACGATATATTTTGAGGGAGGAGAACCGCAGCTTTATTATCCCTTGCTGTTGGAAAGTATTCGCCGGGCAAAACAGAAAGGTTTTGAAGTTGGGATTGTTACTAATGCCTATGGGGCAATCAGCGAGGAGGATGCAAGCCTGTGGCTGGAACCCCTGGCTGAGGCAGGATTGTCTGTCCTCTCTGTTAGTGATGATTCTTTTCATTATGGGGATGAAAGCGAAAATCCTGCCAAAATTGCCAGAGAAGTCGGCTCTAAACTCAACTTGAATGCTTTCCCGATCTGCATTGATCCTCCTGAAGTCGTCGAAATGAAAAGCAATCAGGGGGAAAAGGGTCATGCTATCATCGCTGGGGGTGCTAAATTCAGAGGCCGGGCAGCCGATACCCTTACAGAAGGTCTTCCCACCCGACCCTGGCAGGAATTGCGAGAGTGTCCTGATGAGGATTTGCTCACGCCCTCCCGGGTTCATGTGGATCCTTATGGAAATATTCATATCTGCCAGGGAATTAGCATCGGCAATTTCTGGGAAAAGCCCCTGTCAGAAATCATGGATTCCTACCACCCGGACCATCATCCCATCTGCGGTCCCTTACACAAGGGAGGACCTGCAGAATTAGCATTGGCACTGAATCTGGAACCGGACGAAGGATATGTGGATGAATGCCATCTCTGCTTTTTATCCCGCAGGCAAGTCATCGACAAATATCCAGAACACCTCACACCCAAACAGGTCTACGGAATAAAATAAGCGCAAAGCATTCTCTCGCTACCTGGGCAGGCAATTTGTTGCAGCCAAAGAAAAAACCGCTGAATCTCCCTCCGAGAGTTAATCTCTTGGAGGGTTCTGTATTACTCTCATTTCCTATTAAAGCTATAATAGACCCTAAGAGAAGTTAAGGAGGAACTATGAATCAGGTTTTTTGGGGTTTATCAGGTCAACAATGGATTGAAATCGGGACTTCTATTCTTATTCTGCTGGGGGTGCTGTTTCTGGGGAGATGGATCATCAACCTCATCCTGGAGAAGCTTTTATTACGGATCACCAAACGAACAAAAAACAACCTGGACAATCAAATCCTGAATGCCGCCCGCTTGCCGTTGTATTTCCTGGCGGTGGTATTTGCCCTGGATATTGCCCTGCGCAGACTGACCTTTTTACCGTGGGATTGGAATACCTGGCTTAAAGAAGGCTTTTTTATCTTTTACTTCCTGGTTGGATTCATCTTCTCCTGGCGATTAGTGACTCATTTCTTCCGCTGGTATGAGGATGAAATGGCTCAGAGAACAGAAACCAATCTGGATAAGCAGCTTTTCCCCTTCTTTGAACGCATAGTGCTTATTTTGCTCAGCACGATCGGGATCATCACTGTCCTTTCTTATTACGAAATCGATATCACTGCCATGGTAACCACGCTGGGCATTGGCTCCCTGGCAGTGGCCTTGGCAGCTAAGAGCACGCTTGAGGACACCATCAGTGGTTTCATGATCATGGTCGACCGTCCTTACCGCATTGGCGACCGGATTGAGCTGATGGACTTGGATACCTGGGGCGATGTGGTGGATATCGGATTAAGAAGCACCCGCATCCGCACCCGCGATAACCGGATGGTGATTGTGCCTAACTCTGTGATCGGGAAAAGCCTGGTGGTCAACTATGCCTACCCCAATGATCAATACCGGCTGCAGATACACATTGGTGTGGCCTACGGAACCGAGATTGAAAAAGCCCGCCAGGTGATGATTGATACCGTTCAAAAAGTAGAAGGTGTGCTGTCAGACCGGCCAGTTGAGGCGCTTTTCCTGGAATTCGGGGATTCCGCGTTGATCTTCCGGGTGCGTTGGTGGCTGGAATCCTATGTGGATACCCGGCGGATGTTTGACAGGGTCAACACTTCTTTATATAATGCCCTTAAAAAAGAAAACATTCAGCTTCCCTTCCCTCAGCTGGATGTCAATCTAAACTCTGAAAAAGTTTCCCAATAATAGAAGATCCCGGAGTTTTAAAAACTCCGGGATCTTTATGTTTTTAAACCTTAAACGGCCTGGCTGGCTCCGGTTTAATGATCTTTCCGGATCGTTTCTTCCCATTTGCGATTACCAGCAGCGGTTCTTTTGTCCTCACATGCCGGAAATATTTCGTTTCCTGGACCAGGGAAACGGAATTCATCCACTTCCAATCCAAAAAATCTGTCTCTGAATTGTATTTTATGTAAAAATAAGGGATGCCAGCCGAAGAGATATTGTGGAAAAAATGGCTGCCCTGGGAATGGTCTACCTGGAAATCTGCCAGATCTACCTCCATGATAACCCGGGCCCCGTTGATATCCGACCAATCCACTGGAATCCCTAAATGACGTTCACATGTTCCCCACCGTCCGGGACCAATTAAGATATAAGACAGATCGTCCTCAACCAGAGTGCGGTTCAAATCCATAATTTCGGGCACCATCTCAACTGTTTGGGTAAGATCAAACGCTTCAGGATTAACGTAAATAATATCCTGGATATCCGAAATCACACGATTCCCGGAGACAACAGAGGATGAAACAAAAAGATCCTTGTCAGTTACATCCAGATCATCAATCATCAATGTTTCTTCATGTTCCAGGAATGGACGCAGCTGAAGTAATCTGAAAGTCGGTATTTCATCAGGATTATCAGAAAAATTACCAGCGAATTCTATCTCCACCGGACACCCCACTGCTTTTTCGCCTAGCTCCAGTACCCGGTTGATAATTTCTGCCATCGGGAAGGTCCCGTATTTGAGTTGACGGTTAAAGGTGATCACTGGCGCACCGTTGTCTGAATTCATAAACCCGCTCGAAAGCCGACCCCCATGGGGATCATAGGTATCTGCTATCTGCCCCAGGGTATTATCCTCAATCGCATCCAGGAGATGGCAGTTCTCCAAATAAGTATTTTCGCCCTGGTCCAGATCAATGCAGTCATCTTTATTCAATCGGACAGCGTAAAAACTGCGCTGACTGCCGCTAATTTCCTCATCTACGCTGGAGAAGATATTCACCCCGGGACGTTTGGGGCTGAAACGCCGGGCTAGCCCGCCTTCAACAACCGTTTTTCCTAACCCCATCGCCACAAAAGCAATCCTGTCCTCCGGTTGGAGATGATTACCCAGCGGATAAAAATTAAAAGAGGATGCAATTCCTGAAAAATTAGGATAATATCTTTCGCCGTAAGAACGCCCAACAACCTCCTGGATCACTACCGCCATGCGTGACTCCGACAGGGAGATACTCAGAGTTTCCGCATAAGAACGGGCTAGTTTAAGATAAGTTGACGCATAAACGAGTTTAATAGCTGAAACCAGCTGCTCCAACCTTACTTCCAGATCCGGGTGGCAGTTGGATAACATATAAGTAGAAAACACACCCGCAAATGGTTGGAATAGCGAATCCTCAAATATGCTGGATGATCGAACCGCAAGCGGCCGGATTTGATCCCGGTAGATAAATCTCAGGTCATCTCGCAGCTCAGTTGGAATATTTGCCTCCAGGAAACGTTCCATGATCTCCCGGTCAGTCCGGTCAGTTGACACAAATTCGTAAAGCTGATTCTCCCTCATGAACTGATCAAATTCATCTGTGCCGATTACAACAGTCCTGGGAATTTGAATATCTACCTCAGGAAATTCTTCCCTGAAACCCGCATTATAGGAGCTGCGTAAGAAAAGCAGGAAGGCTAAGCCCCTGCCCTTACCACCTAACGAACCCGGGCGGAGACGGATAAAGCGGGAATGCGGATGATAATTCTGCCGGTCAAAGTCAACGATAATCCCCATTCGTTCCTGGAGAATATCCTCGACTGAGGCGATGATCAACTGCCGTAAGTCTTCTTTGTTATCAAACTCAGAGACCTTGCGGGGTTTAACCTGCCGGGCCATTGCAAATTCACCCCGGGCTGCCAGCCAACCGGAGAAATGGTCATTTTGAGCATGATAGACAAAAGACTCCAGGGGAACCTTCTTAAGCTCATCCCTGAGCTCAAAAAGGTTATCAGCAGAACCAACGATGCTATCGTCCGGGAGTCGGAATGTAAACGAGCCAAAGCTCATATAGTCAAGTAAAAATGTACGCAGTTCATGAATCAGCGAACGGTCATTTTTATTGACAAAAAAGCCGTTCAGCGCCTCTGATTCATTCCGGTTTTTTTCATTACTGGACTGGAGCATAATCGGCAGCGTGGGCGCTTGCTCCCTGATTTTACGGACGAGATCAAATCCCGCATCTTCTTTAATCACATCATTTTGGGGAAAACGGATATCCGTAATCATACCCAGCAGATGGTCCTTGTATTTTTCATAATCTACCAGTGCTTCTTCATAACTTCTGGTCAGCAGAATCTTGGGCCGGGAACGCATCTGAAGCAGTGAAAGATAGTCATTCACCCCCTCAGAAATCAGACGTTGGGTTTGAAGCATTATTTCCGAATATAAAACAGGAAGATAAAGCGAGTAAAAACGGATCGAGTCCTCAACCACGATTATGACCCTCGTATCCCCGGTCTTTATATCGAGGTCAATGTTCAAGCGATCTTCTAACAGTTTAATAATGGCCACAAATACTGTGGAATTGCCGTTCCAGACAAAAGTATTATCAATGTTGCTTTCCGCCAGTGCCCGGGCTGGTAAGTACTGCAATTCGGAGGAGTTATTCAACAGTAGAACAACCGGGATATCCTGAATTTCTTTCACCTGGTCAGCAAACAGCAACGGGTTAATTTCACCAAGCCGCCGCATGGTAATTACCAGATCAAATTTTCTTTCCCTCAGCAGCTCCAGCGCCCGATTCGCCGATGTGGCCCGGATAATATGGGGCAAAGTACGCAGGTTTAAATTGTGGAATTCCTCAAAGATTTGATCAGAAAGACGGGCATCCTCTTCTATGATAAAAGAGTCATACGTGCTGGATACTAAAAGGATCTCATTAATCCGGTTCTGCATCAAAAACCGGTAAGTCTGGTGTTTTGGACGATATTCCAGTTGGTACCCGTCGCCGTTGTTTTTATTCTTTCTCATTTTGTTCAACGTGTCTCTTTACTTGGTTAGCAGTTGTCTGGAATTATATCTTAACCTTAACATAAGGTGCGTAAAGGATAAGTAAAGGATGCGTAATCCTTAAGTTGCTCTAACCCATAACTTTCCATGATAATTTAAATGCTTACCAATCTTTAGAGGATTACGCATCCTATGATAAATCCCCTTAGCCTATAGCTCTCAACGATAATTTAATTGTTTTCTAATCTTGAGAGGATTACGCATCCTAAACCAGCTTCAGAGTTACTTAAGGATTACGCATCCTTGTTGTTGGATTACCCGTCCTCGGAATTTAACATTTTCCCCATATCCTCTTAACAATATCTTAACAACTGCCTGCTACACTGAAACTGAATCCAAATGAAAACCGGGGTTACCCTAACTCCGGCTCTCACTGGATACAATTCTGAAAAAGGTATAATGCAAATAAATGGTATTCCAATAATCAATAATCCCGCCCTGGTTTATTAAGGGGTCACCGACGGAAAACCTGGTTTAAAGCCAGTAAATTCAACTCCCGGAACTGTTCCGGATTTGTAAAATAATTAGCCCATAATGAGGTTTTAATGGCAAAAAAAATCTTGGTCGTAGACGACAACCCTGATATTTGCACCATGCTAAAAGAATATCTTACAGGGGAGGGATTTGATGTTTCCACCGCTCCCAATGGCCAAAAGGCATTGTATATTGCCCGGGAAGAAAAACCAGACTGCATTGTGCTCGACATGATGATGCCTGAGATGGGTGGCCAGGAATTTATCCGCATCTACACTGCCGAATCGGATACCCCCATTCTTGTCTTGACAGCCAAGGTAGGCGAAACGGATAAAGTATTAGGACTTGAGCTGGGAGCAGATGACTACGTCACTAAACCTTTCAGTATGAGGGAATTAACCGCCCGTATCAATGCTCTGCTGCGCCGGGCGTCGAAAAGCAGTCCGGAAGCGGAAATTCTCCGTGTTCTAGGTGTTTCCCTGGATAAAAAAGGGCATTTCGTTGAAGTTAATGACCAATCGGTAGAACTTACCCCTTCTGAATTTCAACTACTGGCAACCTTGATGGCTGCTCCCGGAAGAACCTATTCCAGGACCGAGCTTCTCGACAGTCTTGGTGAAACTTCCTTTCTGGAAGGATTTGAACGCACTGTGGATGTTCATATTCACAATCTACGGGAGAAAATCGAACCCCACCCATCCGAGCCAAAATATATTGAAACAGTTTACGGGGCAGGGTACCGCTTCGCCCGGGAGAGGAAAAAATAAATCATGCGGTCGATCAGTGTAAAAATCACCCTGGTGCTAGTTGTTGTCAGCCTCGTTGGCTCAATTTTCACAGCATTTTATATCCAAAACCGTACCAAAAACGCATTCGATAGTTTTATCAAGAATCAGGACCAGCAGGTTTTGGTGGAAGCATTGACAGAATACTACCAGGATAATCAAACCTGGGATGGTGTCGATGAAGTATTCAAGGGAGTAGAACTCTACAGCAGTCCGAATTACGGTGCTGGCGAATCCGGGGGTAACAATCCGAACCGCCCCTTTGACCACGGATCACCACCTTTCGTTTTAGTCGAAGATTCAGGCTTGATCATTGCCGGGGGAACGAGCCACACAGGGTATCAAGCGGGTGACATTTTATCCGAAAAAGAATTACTGAAAGGCACTAAATTGATTTATGAGGGAGAAATCATCGGCTGGCTGGTAGCAGGCCCTTCTCCGCAGCTAAGAAATAATCCCCAGCAGAGCTTCCTTAACACCGTTCAACAGGGTCTGCTTATCAGTTCCCTGGTCACGCTGCTGATTGCTCTGATACTTGGAGGAATATTAATCTTGTCTTTTACCCGTCCCATCCGGAAATTAGCTAGTGCAACCGAAGCGGTCGCCGGGGGCGAACTGGGATATCAGATAAATATCAACTCCAGAGATGAGCTGGGCAGACTGGCCACCTCCTTCAACAGCATGAGCGCAGATTTGGACAAGGCGGACAGGACCCGGAAACAAATGACTGCAGATATCGCCCATGACCTGAGGACACCTCTCAGTGTTCTGCATGGATACACAGAAGCTATGAGTGAAGGAAAACTATCCGGCAATCCGGATATGTACCGCGTAATGCATCAACAAGCCCAGCATCTGAATTACCTGATTGACGATCTACGAACTCTTTCCCTTTTAGATTCTGGTGAATTAAATTTCCAAATCCAGAATATTAATCCCTCATTTATCCTTCAACAGACCACTGATGCCTTTCTCCCCCTTGCCCGGGAAAAAGAAATAGAATTAACACTAAGTACTGAGCAGGATATCCCCCGGGTGAACCTCGATCCAGACCGGTTAACCCAGGTACTGGGAAACCTGGTGAATAATTCCATCCATATCCTGTCAGCTGGCGGAAAAATTAAGCTTACTGGAGAATTGAATGAAGATTCCCTGGTCATTCAGGTTATTGATGATGGCCCTGGAATCCAAGCTGAGGACTTGCCTCAAATCTTTGATCGCTTTTACCGGGTAGATAAATCCAGACAGCCGGATGAGGGTTCTTCCGGTCTGGGATTAGCCATCACCAAGAATCTGGTTGAGGCCCAGGGAGGAACAATCACGGCTGAAAGTGAACCAGGAAAAGAGACAACCTTCACGATAACTTTTCCGGTTGAATAATTGAAGAAGCTAAATCGAAAAGATCCCGGAGTTTTATAAACTCCGGGATCTTGTGTTATCAGGAGTAAGTATAATCTCCCTCCAAATACCCTAGAGCATGAGCCCTTCGGCTCTTCCTTCGGTCGCAGGACAGGAGCCAGCTCCTGCGGACAGGTTACAAGGGAGAGCTGTCCCTTGAGCACTTAAATAAGACCTATCCCCTCACCCCTTTCCTTCAGGAAAGGGGAATTTGTCCTATTACTTCTCACCCAGTCACAAAGTCTCATAGTCTCCTGGTCTCATTGTTCCCATGTCACCGGAATCTCCATGATTGGCCGGCAATGCCCCTACGGGGTTAGCCCTGAATTTGTTGAAGGGCTACGCATAAATTTACGGCCTGGATGATTTAAGTCCCACTGAAGTAGGACTTCTTTTATTTAACTGGGTGCTATCAAAAATATAGGAACCGCCTTTCAGGGCTCAAATATAAAATATTCAAGAAAGCATTTCCTGCCTTAAGGAAAAGGATGCGTAATCCTCTGAAGGTTGGAAAACAATTTAAATTATCATGGGAAACAACAGATGCATAAAGGATGCGTGATCCTCTAAGGATTAGAAAACATTTATATTGTCGTGAGAACTATGGGTTTGAAGTAACTTAAGGATCACGCATCCTGGATAATTTCAAAGCCCGACCACGCTAGAGCAGGAGCCCTTCGGCTCTTCCTTCGGTCGCAGGACAGGTTACAAGGGAGAGCTGTCCCTTGAGCGCTTAAATAAAGACCTATCCCCTTGCCTCTTTCTTTCAGGAAAGGGGGAGCTGTATCTAACAAAAAAGAATCCCGGAGTTTTACAAACTCCGGGATTCTTGTGTTCCTAATAGCTTGAAATGGAATACTTAGCTGCCAGGCTTTCCTTCCAGCAGGGAGATCAACTCTTCCACCAAGGGTATGGTCATTCGTGATATTATCCCGCCTCCCATTTCTTCTCTTTCTGCCTGCTTGGTAGCCATCAATTCCGGATCAATATTCACGTCCTTACCTGCTCCTCCCATCCCACTTCCGGGCACAAATCCTTCTGGTCTGTCAACTCCAGTTCCCGCACCCTTCATTCCCTCCGAGAGGATTTTTTCGTTGATTCCAAGATCACTAACCAGAATCATCATAATTTCCTGGGTGATTTGCAATTCGGCAATATAATTCAGCTGATCTGCTGTCATGGCCTCCTGGATCTGATCTATTACAGCATCCATTTCCTCTGGTGCTTTAGTATCACTTTCAGCAAGTACCTTATACATCTTCCAGTACGGCAAGAGCTTTTCTGCCATTTCTGAGTCCAGGGCCAGTTCAGTTTCTTCCAACAGCAAAGATCCCACCACTAACTGCATCGGTATTGACAGTGCATCATCGGCATAGTCATCAGTTAACTTAACCATATCGCCAGACGTTGAATTTTCAATCAGCTCTGATTCAGATAAACTTTCGCTCCCAGCTGCGTCCGTTGAATCCGAACTGCAAGCAGAAAGCAGCAGTAAACTCACCACTAACAATAATCCAAAACATTTCCTTATAGTCATTATTTCCATCCTTTGTTAATATTCTACATTTCCAATTACAACTACATCCCCGGCTGCTAAACCGTCGGTTACTTCCACATAAATCACATCTCTCAAGCCAAGCTCTACAGACTGCTGGGTAACTTCACCATTTTTCATTAATATTACAACACCCTTACTGCCCTGTTCTTCCTGTAAAGCCTCTACAGGAAGCAGGACTGCGTTCTTTACTTCCCCGGCAATGACTTCGACCGAAGCCGCAGATCCCAGAGGAAGGTCAGCCCAGCCTGTAGTGGAGATATCTAATTCCACAAGAGCGCTTACTGCTGTCGTTTTTTGATTGATTTGTAGCGAGGGATCAACAAAAACGATCTGACCTCTGTAGCTTTTTTCTGGCAGGGAATCAAAGACAACTTCCACCGGATTACCTACTTTTACCAAGCTCCAATCACCTTCATCAAATGACACTTCGATCGTAATAGGTTCGAGCTGAACTATTGTCAAGACGGGATTCGTATTAACCGTATCCAGGACTTGCAGGTCCAGTTTCAAAACCATACCAGCAAAAGGTGCTTCCAACCGAGACGCTGCCAGTTTTTCCTGGGCATCAATAACTGCTTCTCCAGCTTTTTCCAGGGCTGTTAATTGAGCCCCAGACGCATTTTCAGGGATTACACCTTCTATCAGGGCAGCCAGGTAGGATTTCGCTTCTTCAACTCGAGCCTTCGAAGCCGCTAGCTCTGCCCAAACCACTGCAACTTCTATTTCTGAGGGAGGGGCATAAAAATTGTGTTTGAAGCCAAAGCGGTCGCGCCAGGGAAAATTAAACATATCCGGCACATACTCTTCTTCGTAAATCTGCCAGTTGAGCTCCAGACTCAAAGCTGCGTTTTCGGCAGCATATTTCGCTTCCAGAACCCTGCCTTCTGCCTCATCCGAAGAAGTGAGCGCAGCATCCTGGATTGCATTCTGGAGATCTAGCTCTGCTTCCCTTAATCGAATCTCTGCTTTATAGACGTAGGGACTGATCAAGAACTTCAGCTCTGATTCAGCACTCAGTACAGCCTTCTGCGCTTCAGCCAACTCCAGGGCAGCGGACGAGACAGCAACGTCAGAGGTCAATTCCCGGAGATTCCCCTCAGCCAAATCCAGTATTTTCTGGAGATCTTCATCATCCAGTACTACCAAAATTTGCCCTTCACTAACCTCGTCCCCGACTTCTACTAGAATTTCTTCCACTATTCCTCGATTCTCAAAGGCAAGTTTAACTTCAACTGCCGAGATCAACGTCCCGCTTCCAATAGCGGAAAGCCTGAGATCTCCTCTGCGGATTGTCGATGTAGTTTGACTGATTCCGCTGTCTACATCCTGATTTGGCTGAACTTTTAGAAAAATTCCAATACCAGCCAAAACAACCGCTGCCAAAATGGCAAAAATCCAGTATTTATTAAGTTTACGTGCTTTCCCGTCCTGTTGTGTCATCAAAAATTCCCGTCCAATCTACTTGGATCTGCCCAAATATGACTTCAAAGGTAATACTATTCCCCTCTTCCTTCCCCGCTTCTTTGTCCAAACAGGGAAAGTTTTACGCAGGAGAGAGGATTCTCAATATTTCAGATCATTCATACCGGAGAGCATCTATGGGATCCAGCTGTGAAGCTTTGTTGGCCGGATAATACCCAAAGAAAACCCCCACTGTAGCTGCTGATCCAAATGCTAGAAGTACTGAAGTGGCAACAATAACTGTTCTCATACCACTCGCCTGGCCGAATAACCAGGACCCGATTACCCCGGCAGCGACTCCTATCAGTCCACCAATCAAACTGAGCAGCAGCGCTTCAGTGAGAAACTGCCAGCGAATATCATTCGGCGTTGCTCCCACAGATTGACGGATGCCAATTTCCCTGGTGCGCTCCGTTACACTCACCAGCATGATATTCATGATGCCGATCCCGCCAACGACCAGGGACACACCGGCCACCCAGGCTAGCAGAGACCGGAAAGCTGCCGTGGTGGATTCTTTTGTACTGATGATGTCCTGCTGGGTAGTGATCACAAAATCCGCTTCCTCCAGAGTGACCTCATGCCGTTTTGCCAGTAGGAGTTCGATCTGATAGATTACATCGTCTAAGCTTCTTTCCCCATCTGGACCCACACTATCGTCTACCTCAACATAAATAGTTCTGACACGATCCCCCTTAAAACGGGCAAACTTATTATCGGATAATTTGTCCAGTACGATAGTGATTGGTGTATACAGCCGGGAATCATAATCCACATCCCCAACCATTCCTTTCTCCTCAAAGACGCCAACAACTGTTAAGCGGATATTTCCTGCGACAGTGACCGTCTCTCCGAATGGGTCCCGGTCACCAAATAGTTCTTCTGCCAGGCTGCTTCCCAGGATAGCTATCGGAGTGGTCCGATCAACTTCCTTTTGATCAAAATACCGGCCGCTGACAATTTCCATATCCCTTACAGAAGGAAAATCAGCTGTAGTGCCCATTATTGTCACCCCGTCCAGGGAAGTATCTCCGGCTTTGATGGTTTGGCTGGAACTCTGTTCAACGACCACGCCATTCACCCCACTGATCTGTTCGGCAATAGCGAATGCGTCATCATATACCAATCCACCATCACTCTGCATACTGCCCGGGGTTAATTTAGTCATGTTTGGAGTTACATAAATCAAGTTTGAACCTAACCCGGTGATCTCTTCCTGAATGGTCGCTTCCGTACCGGCGCTGATGGCAATCATGATGATCACAGCAGCAACACCAATAATGATTCCCAACATAGTCAGCAATGAACGAATTTTATTTTTTAACAATGCCTGCCAGGCAATATTAATTACTTTTAATGGCTTCATCCTATTTATGCTCCTTGCCGTTTTTCACAACCTGGGCAACTTTCCCATCCAGTAAATGGATAGTCCGGTCAGTATATTTCGCAATGGCAGGATCATGGGTAACCATCACGATGGTTACTCCTTCTTTATTAAGCGAAACCAGCAGATCCATAATCTCTGCCCCTGACTTGCTGTCCAGGTTTCCTGTTGGTTCATCTGCCATTACCATTACCGGGTCATTGACCAACGCACGGGCAATAGAAACCCGCTGCTGCTGCCCTCCGGAAAGTTCCTGGGGTTCGTGATAAATCCGATCAGCCAACCCGACCGCTTCCAGTATCTTGATTGCTTTCTCTTCCTGTTCTTCTGCCGTGAGACTAGATTCCCGGTCATAGTACAACGGTAAAATTACATTCTGCAGGGCCGGGGTTCGGGCTAACAGGTTATAACTTTGAAAAATAAAACCCAACTTGCGATTCCGTATCTGCGCCAGTTCTATTTTATCCAGGACACTGACATCTTCTCCATCCAGAATATATTGTCCGGAAGTTGGGCTCATCAAGCAGCCCAGCACATTCATTAAAGTGCTTTTCCCGGATCCTGAAGGCCCCATGATGGCGACAAACTCGCCTTCATTCACTTGAATGGAAGTACCGTCCAGGGCACGCACCTCGAAATCTCCCATCTGGTAGATCTTCTTCAGATCACTACCATCGATAATAGGTTTGCTTGTCTTCATTATTTTGTCTCCACCTGTCCAGTTGTCACCACATCTCCTGCCTTCAAGCCAGATATAATCTCTGCGTAGATCAGATCCTGCAAGCCAACTTCCACCATCTTCATCCTGGGTTCACCATCTTCCATTACAAAGACCGCGTATTCATCATCAGAGATTTCTCGCAGGGCCTCCACCGGCACCAGGATCGCATTTTCCGCTCTGCCGCCGATAACATCAACGCCAGCAGCTGAACCAACCGGAAGATCATCCCATCCGGTTTTGGAAGTATCCAGTTGGACCAGGCTGTAGACAACTGTCGTATTATTTTGCGAAACCAATCCGGGGTCTACATGCACTACTCCACCCACAAAGATATTATCTGGAAGGGCATCAAAAATAACTTCAACCGGGTATCCTTCCCGGACATTTTTCCAGTCCGATTCATCGAAATAAGCTTCCAGCGTTGGAGGCGTCAAATCAGAAATAACAAGCACAACCTCATTGCCAACCTTTTCGGATTCATTGGCATAAACAGCAGTAATAGTACCGCTTATCGGTGCTATCAAAGAAGTCGCTTCAAGATCTTCTTGAGCATCATCTACCGCTTGCCGTGCTCTACGTAAGGCAGCGGCCCGGGAACCCGTAGCTTCCTCCGGAAGGTCTTCATTGTTCTTTAAGGCAAACAGAAGAATCTCCAACTCAGCAATGCTGGCGTCATCTCCGCTGACTTCAGCCCTGACAGAGGCAATCTCGGCATCCGTGGGAGCATCAATGAACTCAACCTTAATACCATCATCCCAGTAATAAGACGTGAAATTATCCGGCAGGTAAACATCTTGGTAGTACCGCTGCTGGGCCTGCAAATTGGATATTGCCCAATCCAAATTCTGTTCAGCTTCCTTAACCCGTTGATCAGCTTCATCAGAGGGGGATGAATCTGCAGCAGATATAGCATCCGCAAGGGTTATTGTGTATTCTTCCAGGTATTCCTCAGCCCGGTAAACTACAGGACTGATTAAACCGATCAGATCATTTGTAGTTTTTTCCAGGTTGATTTTCGTTTGAGCGAGTTCTCTTT
>JAIORG010000002.1 GCA_021108255.1 Anaerolineales bacterium
AGGATGTTTTGGTTTATTCACTACCGCCTGAAAATTTATTAGGATTGATCATTCCTGGAAGCGGAGGCAATCCGGAATGGTTTATGTACTCTGGCGGTTTGTTGATAATATTATTTATAATGCAGTGGTTTATTAAGGGGTTAAAAAAGAAGAATACATTCTGGTCAGTTTGGATTGGACTCGGATTATTCATTTCTTTAGGCTCTTGGATCCCTGGCGCTGAATGGGTTGCTCAATTGCCGCTAATAGGGATGCTGCGAGTGCCGTCACGAGCTTTGTTTTTTTCGGGAATCGGATTGGCAGCGATTGGTGGCAAAACGATTGATTGGATAGTCAAGCAAGAAATTTCAAAGAAGATGACCCGCGCAATTGCCTTTAGTGTTATGTTGTTTTCAATATTCATGGGAGGGGCAATAGCATATATTACCCAATCAGGCAATTATAGAACATTGTGGGGTTTTATTTTCTTGGCAATTTCGGCCATAGCCTTGTATGGCTTGACATTGACTAAAAATTTAGGTGCTATCAAATGGATTGCAGCGCTAATTATCGTAATCGATCTCGCGGGGGCTGGATTTCTTAGTTATTCACTAAGATCCCCAATGATTGTTATGGACAATAGTGCTGAAATTATCGAATATATCGATAACGATATTGACTTATTCCGAACATATTCTCCTTCATATAGTATTCCTCAGTATCTGACAGTAGATCGAGAATTTGAATTAGCGGATGGAGTTGACCCGCTTCAAATTGGAATATATGCTGAGTTTATGGACTCGGCAACGGGAATCCCATCTGAGGGATATTCGGTTACTATCCCCCCGTTTCAAACGGGCCAACCGGCCACAGACAATCTAGGCTTTAATCCAGATGCGTTTTTATTAGGGTTAATAAATGTAAAATACATTGTGTCTGAATTTGAAATTCAAACAGATGGATTGATTCTTCTGGATACGATTAAGGAAAGTAACATTTATCTCAATCAGCTATTTATGCCGAGGGCATGGGTGCAGAAAGAGGACTTGAACTATGAAAGCCAACAGCCTGGTCAGTTGACAGTAAAGGTAAATTCGCTAGATTGGAAAGCTAACCAAATAAATCTAAATGCGCAAGGTCCAGGGAGGTTGGTCTTGTCTGAAATTAATTATCCAGGCTGGATAGCTTATGTTGATGGAGTGAAGCAAGATATTGAGCCAGTTTACGATATTTTGCGCAGCTTAAACCTGGAAGAAGGCAACCATGAAGTTTATTTCAAATATCGGCCAATTTCGATTTTTGCTGGGATATTCCTGGCTTTTGTTGGGTGGATTTTAGTCATATGGCAATATTTAAAAGAAAATCGATAACAAATTACATCAGGAACAGGAAAAAGGTCTTGCTTTTCGCCGTTGTGGTCATGGCTCTAACGATGATTCCCTATATTGTTGGATACAGCACCCAAGGTGAAGAGTGGAGATTTACGGGATTTGTTATTGGGGTTGAAGATGGCAATTCTTATATTGCCAAAATGTTATCAGGTTCCGAGGGTAACTGGCTGTTCAGTACTCCCTACAGCGCAGAGAATCAAAAGGGATTTCTTGCTTTTGTTCCCTATATTCTCTTGGGGAAACTATCTTCACAGACTTCCCAGCATGAGCAGCTGGTAGCTCTCTATCACGGGTTTAGATTTTTTAGCGGAATACTAGCGATTCTAGCTGGATTTGATTTTGTATCCTTATTCATTAAAGAGGACAAATGGAAGTGGTGGGCAATAACGATTTTAGTCTTTGGGGGTGGAGGTGGATGGATACTTGTCATTCTGGAACAAAAACACTTCCTGGGTTCGCTTCCTTTGGACTTTATTTCTCCAGAAAGTTTTGGTTTTTTGGGGTTGCTGGCAATCCCGCATTTGGCATTGGCAAGGGCTTGTTTATTGTGGGGATTTACAGCCTATCTTAATGAATTTCCTGGGTATATAACAGGAATATTTTGGTTAATGCTGGGTTTCCTGCAGCCGATATATGTTGTTGTCGCCTGGGTTGTCACAGGTGTACATCTAATATTGATATCAATAATAAAATGGAGGGAAAGGAAAGGAGACTTTGTAGGTATTTGGAAAGATGTAAGGGAATTTTATAGCCGAGCGTTGCTAGGGATATTAATATCTTTTCCATTAATTCTGTATACAGCGATATCATTTTTATCAGATCCATTTCTGAAGACATGGGCTGAGCAAAACAGACTGCCATCTCCGCACTTTATTCATTATTTGATTGCCTATGGATTATATGTTCCGTTTATTGTTCTCGGCGTGAAAAATTTAATTAAAGAAGATCCCTTAAAAGCTTATTTAATCACAGGATGGTTAGTGGTATTTCCTGTATTAGTATACGCACCCGTGTCGACGCAGCGAAGATTGGCAGAAGGCGTCTGGGCTGCAGTAACTATTGCGGTGATAAGTTATTTTGAAAAAAGGAATCGGTTAACAATTATAGAAAAGGGATATTTGCATCTGGCTTTTCCTACAACAATCCTAATATTCCTGGGATCTGTAGCAGCCGCAGGGAATGCATCCACGCCTTTATTCAGAACAGAATCTGAAATTCAAGTATATAACTATCTTGCTGGAAATGCCCCCTCGGGAGCGGTTGTATTGGCATCATACGAGTCGGGAAACAATCTTCCAGCCTGGACCCCGCAGAGGGTTGTATTAGGGCATGGTCCAGAAACAACGAACAGGGTCCAGGTAGAACAGGAGGTCGAAAATTTTTTCTCGATAAGCTCCACAGATATTAAAAGGAAAAAATTAATTGAGAAATTTGATGTTAAATATGTTCTATGGGGACCGTTAGAGAAAGAGCTGGGAGACTGGAATCCAGCAAGTGTGGAGTATTTAGTTGAAATTTATAATTACGAAGATTATGTTATATACCAGACCGCGGTGATCAATCAATGAAAAAAATATTGCAAAATCCATATTTCCCTGTCATCCTGGTGCCTATAATCTTGTTTTCTACCCAAATATTTACCGGGAAAGCTTTATTTTGGGGAACGTCATCTACTCAATTTGTTCCCTGGTGGGAATTTGCCTGGGGAACAATATTGGAGGGAGGGCTTCCCTTGTGGAATCCCTGGCTAGGTATGGGCGCTCCTCTGGCAGCAAATTATCAAACTGCCTTGTTTTATCCACCTTATTGGAGCTACCTGGTATTTTTTATTATTGGGGGTATAGAGTTAATGGCCTGGAGTATTACAATTCTAGTTGTTCTCCATTTAATTTGGGCAGGAATTGGTACAGTCAAGCTGCTGGATGATCTTGGGATTGGAAAACTTGGCCAAGTTGTTGGAGGATTGGCATTTTCATTGTCAGGATACATGGTTTCAAGGGCAGGGTTTTTGAGTATAAACGCAGCCGCTGCCTGGATTCCCTGGATATTATTATTTTCAAAAGGTTTAACATCAACTACGACAAAGAGAAAATATTTCTGGCTGACCGGTTTGGTTTTTGGATTTCAGTTATTGGCAGGTCATGCGCAAATCGCCTGGTATTCAGCTTTGCTTGCCGGATTTTGGATAACATTTTGGACAGTAAACACAGACGGCAGGGAACATTGGGTTAGAAAAATCATTTACGCCTGGGGAAAATTCATTGGTGCCGGCCTGCTTGGGGCAGCTATTAGTGCTATTCAATTGATACCCACTTTAGAATATTTAATTCAATCTCAAAGAGCAGGCGAATACGGATATGCTGAAGCGATGACATATTCATTTTGGCCTTGGCGTTTCATGACCTTGATAATGCCGGATTTTTTTGGAAACCCTGCAGCTGGAAACTACTGGGGGTATGGGAATTATTGGGAAGACGCGGTATATTTGGGGCTTTTGCCAATAATCATGGCTATAGGAATAATATTTAAAGCAATCAAAAAAAATGATGTAGATCAAGCCGCGAACAAACGAATTAAAAAAGACAACCAACGGGCCCTTGTGGGGTTTCTGGTTGTTATTACTTTGGTTAGTTTTGTATTTGCGCTTGGTAAAAATACGCCAATATTTCCTTTCCTGTATCGATATGTTCCCAGCTTTGATCTTTTTCAGGCACCAACTAGATTTACAATCTGGGCTGAAATTTCGTTAGCGTTACTTGCAGGTATAGCCATTGACCGTTTTAGACGCCCGCAGGGAAGAAGCTTGTACTGGACTCGATTAGCGGCAGCTGGATGCTTTGCTATTGCTGCAGGATCATTGATTGCCTGGATTTACTTTGGAGATATTAATTTAACTTTTATCAAGTCCGCCGGGAAAGCAGGTTTGATCGGATTGGTTATTACCTTGGTAATGTTGTTTAAGCCGGACGAAAAACAGGGGAGGAATTTGAATATCTGGAACTATATTGTAGTGGGAATAGTGGGTATCGATTTACTTATTGCGGGTTGGGGGCTAAATCCCGGTATTGGACTGGATTTTTACCGTGTTGCTCCAGAACAGAAACAAGAATCCAGAATTTTTATGTACGAAAGTGTTGAATATGATCTGAAATTTAGTCAATTCTTTAATTTTGAATCATTCTTGCCAAATAATGATTGGGAGGAAATGTATGCTTACTCGCTCCCAAACACGAACATGCTGCAGCGGATTGAAATGGTAAATAATTTTGATCCAATTGTGCCTGGCAGATATCAAATCTGGATGGAAGAGATAAACAAAAAAGACCTGATCAAGAATAGACAGCTAATAAACATGATGAATGTTGGGACAATAATTGAAAAAAACAGATTAGGTCAAATCTCTCTTAGTGCAACTTCAAATTCTGGAAATCATAAATTGCGACTTGTTGGCTGTGCCTTGGAAGTAGAAGAAGAAGCTGAAATATTAAACTTAATTCTCGAAGGAAAAGTGAATCTAGAAAATTTGATTATTTTCGAAAATACTTATACAGAGGCGATTCCCAACTGTAATAAAATTAAAGGAGAAATTACAATCCTTGAAGAGAAACCAGGATATTTGAAACTAAATGTTAATTTGGAAGAAAATGGTTGGATTCTTTGGTCGCAGACATGGTATCCAGGGTGGAGGGGGAAGTTAAATGGAAAATGGGTCGATGTGCAAAGGGCGAATTACTTATTTCAAGCGATTTATTCTCCGGCGGGGAATCACGAAGTAGAATTTTTATACAGGCCAGTTTCTTATGTTTGGGGAGCCGGCATTTCAGCAGCAGGAGTTGCAGCTGTAACCGGTGGTTTAGTAAGAACGCGAAAGAAAAAAAAGGTCAAGACTTCTGCTTAATACCTGAAGCCTTGAGACGTAAAGATTGATGCATTTTATCCATATCCCCCGGTAAGTAGTGAGCGCTTAAGGCAAGGATTGCTGCGGTTATCAGCCAGGCTGTGAGGCTGATGGATAGCAGAGCTGTTTCCAGGGAATACTTCTGACTGATTGCTCCGGCAATCAGTGGAGCAAAGGCTGAGCCAAGGTTACCAAGAAAATACTGAATGGAAGTTGCAGTGCTGCGGATTTCAGGTAGAACAACATCATAAACTGTAGATGCAATGTTCGGAGAAGCAAGGGGGATAAAGAAACAGGTAAGGGCTAATAAGATTCTAAAAGATTCAACATTTTCTTTGGGTATGTTGAGGGTTACAGTCAAGAACAAAGCTCCAAAAAGAACACCAGCGATAGATACATATAACCTGCCGCGAGAATATTTAGAAAAGACGGCATCACCTAGAAAACCACCCGTGAAATATCCAACTCCGATCATAAGTACTGCAGGGATCATGATAGACGAGATGGTTTGGGTAGTGTAGTTTCTTTCAACTTCTAGATATCTGAAAGACCAGAAGGTAATTACCTGCCAGGGCAATACACCAATAAATCCTTGTAAAAAGAGATAACGCAGGGTGGGAATTTTGATCAAGTTCATTAACTGGGGAAGGTCAAAACGAGCCAACTTTATTTCAGGCAGAGATGTAAGTTCTGGCTCACTGGATCCGCGGGGAATGTCCTTAACTCCGAAATAAATCAATACGGATAAAAACAAACCAAGCATTCCGGTTAAAATGTATATCATCCGCCAGCCAATTGTTGGGCCGAAATTTAAGGCAAGGAGCAAGCCGAGAAGATAACCAAGAGGTATGGAAAGTTGTAAAAAACCGAAAATACGGCTTCTTTTTTGTGGGGGAAAATAATCTGATATCAAACTGGCTATACCGGGATAACTGGAATCGTCGATTCCGGTTGAAGCGCGGGATATCAAGAAAAGGCGTGCAGTGGGGGCGATAGCGCTAAACCAGGTAGTAATTCCCCAGAGAAGGGAAGCAAGAGCCAGTAACTTAGGACGGGCGAAACGATCATATAAAAACCCCCAGATTGGGTAGAAGATACTGCCAAGAATTAATGATCCGGTGACGATACCCCCCATTTGGACTTCGGACAAATTAAACTCAGCCATAATCGACGAGGTGAGCGGGCCGATTAACAACCGGTCTGTTTGGTGAAGCAGCATGAATAAAAAGAAAATTGCAACAGCAATCCAGCGTTGCCGACTTTTTATTTTCATGAGATGAATAGAGAAAGCGATAAGTGCAGTTGATTGTTAATTGGATAGCTCCAAGTAGATCCGCTTATTTTCCCGGCCTTTGCTTTTGTAATCGGCAATATTAATTTTGCCCACTTCGGAAGTATTTTTGACATGAGTCCCGCCATCGGCCTGAAGATCCAATCCTTCAATTTCAACTATTCGAATCTCGTCAATGTGCTTTGGGAGAAGATTGATTTTGGTCCGAATGAGATCTGGGATTTTAAAGGCTGCCTCACGGGGAACATTTCGCCAGGTAACCGGACGGGAATTTTCGACTTCTATATTTACGGTTTCTTCAATACGGGATACTAAATCTTTATCAAGAGAAGAAAATTCGAAATCCATTCTTCCTTTTAGAGGAGTCATGTTTCCGCCAGTGACAGAGACTCCATAATCCCGAAATACCACACCGCAAAGGATGTGCATAGCAGTGTGAGTACGCATAAGCTGGTAGCGATAAACCCAATCTATCTCGCCAGTGAGGGAGATTCCAACTTCTGGAAGTGGAACCGACTGGGTTAGAAAATGGATTAGCTGACCATCAATGTTTTTAATTTTCTTAATGGGAGATTTATGGATTTCGTATGATATTGTGCCTTTGTCGCCAGGTTGTCCACCACCGCCAGGGAAAAAGGCAGTTTGACTAAGAACCACGCCGTGATTTTCTTCATTTCTAAAGGTCACTTCGGCAATGAATTTGCTCTGATAGCTGTCTGAGTGATAAATTCGAGTCGTCATTAAATTTCTCTCCGTGGAGGTAAAAGGAAGGTGCGCGAATTTAGCAAAAATATTTCAAATCGTTCTGTAAAGGGAGATAAATACCTGGGCTAGGAAAGGATTTCCGGAACGATACAGTGATATGTCTGAGTAATAAACTAAATCAGTCCGAGCTCCTTACCGACTTTTTCAAAGATAGTAAGAACTTGATCAATTTGTTCGTCAGTGTGCGTTGCCATGTAGCTTGTGCGCAACAATTGCCTGCCTGGAGGAGTAGCAGGGGACAAAATTGGATTTACAAATACGCCATTATCAAAAAGTTGTTTCCAGGTTTTTAAAGTAAGCAAATCATCACCAATAATAATCGGAATTACGGGCGTTTCTGAATTACCAATATCAAAACCGAGATTTTTGAATTCTCGGCGCATTGTTAGACCAATTTGATTAAGTCGCTCAATTCTTTCTGGTTCACGTTTCATTATATTTAGTGCAGCTAAAGCAGCTGCTGCGTTGGGACCCGGAATGCTGGCGCTGAAAATCAGAGAACGTGCATTATGCTTAACGTAATGAATAACTTCTTCGTCTCCCGCGATGTACCCGCCACAAGAAGCAAAAGATTTGCTAAAGGTACCCATAATCAAATCTACATCATCAGTCAATCCAAAATGAGCTGCAGTTCCTCGTCCTCCTCCTAAAACGCCGACAGCGTGAGCATCGTCGATCATTATTCGGGTATTAAATTTCTTGCACAACGGAACAATTTCAGGAAGTGAAGCAATATCCCCTTCCATGCTGTACAAACCATCGATGACAAGTAACTTACCGGCATCGGTTGGTAATCGGGACAGTTTTCCTTCTAAATCAGAAATATCATTATGGCGAAACCGAATCATACTCCCAAAACTGAGACGTGCACCATCTACAATGCTAGCGTGGTCATCTCGATCAAGAATAACATAATCATTCCGGCCTACCAGGGAGCTGATTACTCCAAGATTGACCTGCATCCCGGTGGAAAAGACAAGGGCTTGGTCTTTTTGAACCCAGTCGGCTAATTCAGTTTCTAGATCCTCGTGTAACTCAAGTGTACCGTTTAGGAATCTAGAACCAGTGCAGCTGCTCCCAAAACGGGATATTGCCTCCCTCGACGCTTCCTGCACTTCCGGGTGAGTAGTGAGTCCTAAATAGTTGTTTGATCCGCACATGATGAGGCTCTTGCCGTTATATTTAGCTACAGACCCTTCACTTTCGGAAAGGGGAATGAAATACGGGTATAAACCAATACTTTGGACATCGCGAGCTGTGGAATAATTCCTGCATTTCTCAAATATATCCATATTGTTTTCCTTGAAATAGAAATCCGCAGATTTCCTTTAGCAGATAAATCAGATTTCGAGACATTACTACATGACGACAAAGATTAGTTGTATAAAATTAATTGAAAAGACGCCATGGATTTGCTGCTAGCTTGACACAGTTATACCATTATGTTAACCTTTTTTTGGTAAGATCTAAGATTATCAGCCGTGTCTTTTGTTGCAAGAGAGTGTGGCGGTTGGTATTTGCCAAATCTCAGCTACAGGTTGAGGAATTAAATAAATTACAAGTGATTTCGCCTGATACACAAGCATCAGCTATTGTCAGTGAAGATGGATTGATTATAGCTAATGCTATATATTCGGGGTAATAATAGATATGTTGATGGCAGTGGGAGAAAATGCAGTATTGACTATATTAGCTGGAGCAAACGCGAAATTGGGATTAAATTTTCTCGAGATAAGAAGAGCTACTGAAGCGCTTGATTAATTAATCTAGAGGATTGAGCAGAATTATGAAAATAATACCGGAAAGCGGACATTACAATTCGAACAAATTTGCCAGAATATTACTTGAATCAATTAAGGAAATAACAGGGGAAAATGGCGTAAACGCTGTATTGAAATATTCGAATTTGTCATCACTGGTTGATAATTTTCCTCCTGACAACCTGGACCGAGCGTTTGATTTTGCTCATTTCTCAATGATTATTCAAACTCTGGAAGAAATCTATGGGAAGCGGGGAGGAAGGGGATTGGCGCTGAGAGTGGGGAGAACAACTTTTGACGATGCTTTAAAGGATTATGGCTCATTGGCAGGCGCAGGTGACCTGACAATGCGTGTTCAGCCGATTCAGAAGAAAATATTATTTGGGTTACAAGCAATGGCTAAGATATTTTCTGAGAAGAGCGACCAAATATCGTCGGTTGAAGAACTAGATGACTGTTATTTGTATTCAATTGAGAAGTGCCCGGTATGCTGGGGGAGAAAAGAAGATCACCCGATATGCTTTTACATGGTCGGATTGCTTCAAGAAGGGCTTAATTGGATTTCTGGCGGAAAAGAATTCCGTGTAAACGAATCGAAATGTATCGCTACGGGTGACGATATATGTGAATTTACTATCTATAAAAAACCCCTGAAATGAAAGGGAAATTAGACGAGGAAAATCGTGGTTAAAACATTCATTGTTGTTCCAACATATAACGAAAAAGACAACTTGCCAATACTGGTGGAGGCATTGTTCGAATTAGATATCGAAGATCTCCATATTTTGATCGTTGATGACAATAGCCCAGATGGCACAGGGAAAATCGCTGATGAAATCAAGGAAAAAACCCCCGCCAGGGTGTCTGTTCTTCACAGAAAAGGAAAACTTGGCTTGGGTACAGCGTATCTATCAGGATTTAAATATTGCCTCGAACAGGGAGCAGACCAAATTGTTCAGATGGATGCGGATTTTTCTCACAATCCCAATAAAGTGACGGAACTGATTGAACGATTAAAAGTATCTGATATGGCCTTGGGATCTCGCTATATAAGAGGAGGCAGCCTCGATGAAGATTGGGCGTTTTGGAGAAAAGGATTGTCTTCGTTCGGGAACCTATATACCAGATTGATTCTTAGGATGCCTATAAAAGATGTTACCGGAGGATTTAGGGCCTGGAAGCGAAAAACCTTAGAAGGTATACCTCTTGAGAGGGTTAAATCTCAAGGGTATGCGTTCCAAATTGAAATGGCCTACATTACTCACCTAATGGGTTATTCCATATCAGAAGTGCCTATTTATTTCGCCGATCGATCGAGAGGAGATTCAAAAATGTCACTTAAAATTCAAGTGGAAGCCGCAAAAAGAGTGTGGTCAATTCTTTTTGAATACAGAGATATACAATAAATCTAATGTAAATTGCGGCAGAAATTAGATGATGATTTGTTAATAATTGTTTTCAGGCAAGGGGGAAAACTCAACCTAGGGATCCATACGTTCAAGAATGCTGTACAACAATTCCAGCAAGGAGTTTTTAACTGATTCCTTGTCAGTTGCTACACAGGGAAGGAGTTTCACTTCCGGAGCAAGGCGCAAGGCTATCCTCATATCTGAAGGATCCCACGCATCCGGAAGATCCTGTTTATTAGCGGTAACCACGTAAGGCGTTGGAGCGTAGGCTCTAAAGGTTTCCAGAATGCGCCTTGCTTCACGAAAAGTTTCAGGGCGGGAACTGTCTACCATTACAACAAATCCTAACATTCCCTCAGATAGAATTTCCCACATGAAGTCAAATCGTTTTTGGCCAGGTGTTCCAAAGAGATAAAGAACCAGATCGTCGTCAACTGTAATTCTGCCAAAATCCATGGCGACGGTCGTGGTCTCTTTAATTCTTTCCGATTCGGAGGAGATTTTTCGTTCAGTAGCAACAACATCAATTTCACTTACAGTTTGAATGAACTGTGTTTTTCCTGAACTGAACGGACCGGTGACAACCATTTTAACGGTTTGCATAGGGTGCTTCCCTTTGGGACGATAATAATTAAAACGTAGAGCTTATAAAGATCTAATTCTCGTAATTAAACGATTGACAAGAGATTTCTGATCGTCTGTACTTTCAACAGGCAGGGTGGAGACTTTTGGAGATGATGGTTTAGATCCTTCAGGACGAATAATCTCAACCAAACCAGCCTGGATAAGGCTGTAAACAATTCTCCTAAATTCGAACTCGGTTAATTTTGTAGTGCGAGCAATCTGGCGCATGGCATTCTTGGGATTAATGAAAGAGACAACCCGCCATTCCTTTACGCTGAGATTTACATTTCTGATGTTGGTTCCGGGGTTTTCAGTGAATCTCAGCGCCATGTCAAGACTCGGAATCTCATCTTCCAGGCGTTCTTTTTCCTGGAGCTGGCGGGAACCTTCAATAATTATATTTTCGAGACTAATGAGTAGAGATATTTTGTCGGGAGAAGGTTTAATGTTATTTTCAAATTGAAAAATACCTTCAGCCCAGGTGAAAAGATCGTTAGCCGTGGAGACAAATTCCTGTTTTAAGCTGACTAGTATTTCATCTTGTGTAACGTAATTAGAGTTGATAAGCATTAAGCCAAGCTCTTTGTCGCCAATATTTTCTGCCCGGTCTTTGATTACCTGATATTGTTTGTCGGTAAGTTTATTCGTCCGCGCGAGAATGGCACCAAGTCCGTTATCAGCCCTGCTGTTTTGCGCATAGATAAGCTTTCCGCCTTTAAAGGAGAGCAAGGCGTCTTTATCAAGGCCGTGAACCTCAAGGGTTCCGGTTTTTTTTGCCAAGCTTATTAGATTAAGTAGTTGAGAAAAAGAAAAATCTCTTAGATTGCCTTTTAATGCCATCAATGCCCCAGTTATATCGTTTCAATTAATAAGGGATTATACAGTCAAGAGGGTTATACGTCAAACATATAGCATTGTTAAAGGATATTTGATGTAGATAATTATCACTGAAATTTCCAATATAAAAAGCCAATTAATGCCTGAGTGCAATCACCACATAAGTGGGGTATCTTGACAGTGCACAGATCTCTGTTTATAATTTTCCCGCAGTTATAATTCCCCGGTAGCTCAATGGTAGAGCAATCGGCTGTTAACCGATAGGTTGCAGGTTCGAATCCCGCCCGGGGAGCTAAGGACACCTTCTGGCAAGAAGGTGTTTTTTGTTAAAAGATCAGCTAGTATATACTTAAATTAACTTTTTCCATAGATAGTCTTTAGCGCAACACGGCTCCTGAACTTTAACCAGGCTGCCTGGCTTACCATCCCCAGAGAGAAGCCTATAACGCCGATATATAACCCAGGAAGATTGACCAGATATATGCCAATCAAATAGGTGATTATAGTAACGGTGAGAAAAAGAGCTACCGCTTCCGGAATGCCGCGAGTTTTTCCAGAATAAAGAATAATTCCCTGGTACCAGCTTTGAAATGCATTTGCCCCGGGAATTAGCAAACTTAACCACAAAGCCATATTTGCGAGAGGTATCAACGAAGAAGGCAAAGCGGTAATGTATTGGAACCAGATAGTTGATAAAGGAGTAGCTGTAAACAAGAACAGCAATCCAGAGGTTAGCGATACTAAAAGCAAGGCGTATTTCTTGAGATTGAAATATGAATTAGATTTATCAATCAAAATTACAACAACCTCGTTATAGGCAATACCAAAAGAGCGGAAGATAAATAGCAATCCAGAAAGGACAGGCCATACTGCTAGAGAGTCCAGTGCTCGGGGCATCCTGCTGAGTGCAGAACTGACAAGTGGTTGCGAAAGAAGTGTAATTAGAGAAGTCAAAGCAAGGGGTAGGTAGTATTGCAAAAAAGCCTTCTTTGATAACTCGGGTTTGATTTCTGCCAGAGGAATAAGTTGGTTCTTTATCACAGGCTTCACTTTGATTCCGATGTAGATAGCTTCAAATAGGACTCCTGCGGAAACTGCTGTAGTGGCTACTACGATCCCAGGTATTGTGCCGGCTAGATATCCGATTGTCAGAACTGCTATATTAGCTGACAATCTGACAGATGTGCCTTTCCCTACTGTCAGAGAATGGCCAAAGCGAATCAATACTCCTTGATTAAATCTCCTGTAAGCGACCGACCATGTCCAGGGGAGCATGATTGCCAGGCCTAAGCGGGCAGGTGCGATTATTTCTTCAGGAGACCCAATCAACTTTTCAACTACAAAGAAATATAAAGGCGTGCCGACAACCAGGATGTGAAGTCCAGTAAGCGCGGCAGAAGTAGTATGCATGAATCTGCGAATCTTGGTGTAGGATTTCCAATCTTTGCTTAATGCAGTTGAAGCTGCCAACAGCATAATAATAGGAGCTTCAATGATCAAGGCAAGGGGGAAAACAATTCCTCCATAGGCGGCTAAGTTGACCTTTGGATCTGGCAAGCGGGCGACAATAGCGCTCAAGGCTGGAAGTTCAAGCGCCATGAGAAACCAGCTGACTGCAAGTGGCCACCAGGTTTTGAATATTTGTTTGTGGGTTAATTCTGACTGATTGTGCACGTTTAGTTATTGATTGGATTTATATGACGGGATTAGTCTCAGGGCTGGTATTGATAATAAGGCAGCAGCTGAGCTAATGAGATAAGCTGTTTTCAAACCAGAAAGATCTCCGACATACCCAATAACTATCAGCATTAAAGCGTTAGTCAATAAACTTATCAGCAAGTAAACTCCATTGCCTGTTGACCTGTGTTCCTGGAAGTGATCTTGGACCAGGGCAAGGAATAACGTGCTGGTTGAGAGGCTGAAAAAACCCAGAATAACAAGAAAAGGAAGGACCAGCCACCCAGAGACCTGAAGAAAAAAAGGAAGCGTTATCGCTGAGATTAACATCGAGATATTGATGCTCTTGCGCCTGCCGAATGTATCGCTCAATGGTCCCATAAATAAAGCGCCAATTACACCTGAAAGCTCAAGGGTGGACAAGGCTGCTCCAGCCATCCACAGGGGAGCGCCCGATTGAACCATATAGATAGGCAAATAGGTATTTAAAGATGCTGTCAATGTGCTTCGGAGGAGTAAGACCAGGGAAAAGGGAATGAAAAATTCTTTGAAGACTGGAATTGCAGACCTTAAGGAGCGTTGGTTAGATTTCTTGAGATCAAATTTCCTGAATTGAAAATAAAGGACTACGCTAGCAGTCCAGCCGAGAATTGCCAGCCGGTAAATTCCGGGAAAACCCCAGTGCGCAGCTGCCCAAACAACAAGCAGAGGGCCGATTGTTCTGCCCAAACCACCCCCGGCCATAAAAAGGCTTAAGCCAAATCCCTTATTATTTGGCGAGGCATTGGCTACCAGTCCTGGGGAGGCTGCATGGAACATTGTGGAACTGACACCGGCAAAAAACAAAACCAGCACAAGAGAATAAACATTTGACGTTAAACCAAGCAAGCTCATCAAGGTGGCGGTGATGGCTGGAGAGAGAATTACAAAATATTTGGCGCCAGCCTTGTCGGCAAAATATCCAATAAATGGGTTAAGGATTGAGGGTATTCTGGCAATAGTTGTGATAAAGCCAACTGAAGTTAGCGAAAGTGAAAGATTTTCGATTAGAGTGGGGAGGATAGGGGGCAAAAAAGATGTAAATAAATCGTGGAAAAGATGCCCTCCTGCTACTATATAAATTTGCTCAGTTGAGGAATTGTCGGATGCGGGTTTGGAGTTCATATTAATTAGAAGATAGTTAAATTATTGGTTGATAATAAAATTTGTTTTAAAAATCATAAAGCACCCAATTGGGTGCTTTATGATTTTTTATAGTTTGAAAATGTTCAGACATTGCTGAGAACAACTTCGTAAATTTTAACGTGACCTTTTCGACCTTTGACAATAATAGAATCAAGTTTTTTCATTTGGTACTGATCTGAGACGGCTTTGTAAATCTCTTCACCCACTACTATTCTGTTAGGTCCTGCAAAGGAATTCATGCCCTTGGCAACATTGACCAAGTCCCCTAGAACCGTGAATTCAACACGTTCACTGGTTCCAACATAACCAACAACCGCCCGGCCTGCTTTTAGGCTTAACCTCAAGTTTAGAGGTTGTTCAAATTCGTCTGCCAGGGCATTCATTCTCTCAAGAATGGCAACGCTGGCCTCTACTGACTTTCGTTTGTGATTTTGGCCGTCATCGGACATCCCGAAGACGGACATAACCCCATCCCCTAGATAGCGGACAACACCGCTGAATTCAAAGATAATGTTTGTGATCTCAAGGTAATAATTGTTCAGAAGCTTGCCAAAATCTTTGGCTCCCATGTTTTCCGCCAGGCCTGTAGAGTTTGTTATATCCGCGAAAAGAACAGAAATTTTACGTTCTTTTAAACCGGGCAAAGTTCCGTGCAAATCGTAATCCCTGAGCACATAATCAACTTCCTGAGGTGAGACAAATCGCTGGAACATCTGGCGCAAGCTTTGTTCCTGTTGGACTTTGTTTAGTAAATTCACCCGCTGGATTGTTAATGCAGATTGGTGGCTGATCGCAATAGCGACCTGGAGATCTGTATTTGTAAACGGGAGGGCTTCGGGTCTCGATTTATACATATAAATCAATCCGATCACTTCATTTTCAGTCATGATAGGGACACAAAGGGCGGAACGGATTTTTAGCAGTGTTGCGCTTTCACTGTCTGACCTGGCATCGCTTTGAGCCATATCCGGAATAACCACAGCTGATTTTTCTGTGATAGCTGATTGAGCAAGAGTTGACGGAAAACCAAAATCTTCCATCTTGTCAAATTGTTCTTTAATAATCACTTTGCATTTATCAGCACCCATTGCCTGTTTCATTAAAAAGGCAATTTCATCAAGGCAGTCAGCCAGGTTCATAACAGTGTTTAATCGTTCTGAGATTTGGTACATCAACACAGTATGGTGATCAAGAGCCTCAAGCAGTCGCTCCCGGGTAAATTTCTGAGGTCCTTTTACAGTGTCAAGGGGTTCGTCTGTGCCCCGGATGACAACATTAATGGTTGAGCTGCCTATCCGGATCATGTCAAGATGCTGCAGCCGATATGTATAAGATAAGCGACGGCGATTAATGTAAGTTCCATTTGTGCTTGAGAGATCCTGCAAAAGAGCAGTGTCCGTGCTGCGGTTGTAATCAATACGGGCGTGCTGCCTGGAAGCAGATGGTTCTGCAATGACAATATCATTGTTGGGATGTCTGCCTATTGTATTTCCGCCCGGCTTAAGAGTATATTTCTGGGGTTCTTTTCCTGGAACACGGATTGTTAACAACCACATAGAAATTTACCTCAACATTAGAGAAATCAAATTGCGTACATATAATTATAACGCAGTATCTTAATAGTTCAGTGTAGATAACTACCAAAATTATTAACTGGAGGATTGGGTAAAAATCAAAAAGCAACCGTAACTGCGTGGATCATAATTACGAGATTTGTTCAAAGTGGTCAATGTTAAAGACCATAATTGTAGCTCGCTTTTTGATTGGGTTAACACAGGGACTGCATTCCTGGTTAATCAAATTGATCGCATTGTCAACCTGGTCATCTTCAACGCCAGCGACAAGTGTGCTGGTTCCCCTTCTCAATAGTCCACCGGTTGAATCAATTACTGTCATTGGATACCCTGCATCATGAAGAGTTTTCATTACCGCATTAGAGTCGGAGTCTTCCAAAATAGCCATGATCATCTTCATAGTTAAACCCTGTCAAAATCTATTACATTGAGTACGTATATTGTTACCCGTGCGTGAGCAGAATCAATTTCTTCCGAAGCTGGTATCTGCTCGCGGATGAGATTTAATCCGTCTTCAACTTTGTTAGCACCTGAAACAACCATTAAAGTCGTTGTTCCTCCAGCTAAAAAACCGGCGGTAGAGGCAAATTTAGTAACCCGGTACTGGGAATCTAGTAAAGCTTTGGAAATCTTTTCATTTAGACCGGTAGGCATGATCGCGAGTATCATTTTCATTATTAAAGTTCCTCGTAGCGCTCAACATCTAAGGTGAAAATAGTAGCTCCGCCATGAGCGATATCAGGTTTATCGGTAGATTCTCCAGAGACTACTTTCAATAGTCCTTTACTTGCATTCTTAATCAGAGATTTTATTTCTTCGCGCTTTCCAGAAGGGACGCCAATCATTATGGTTGCGTTTTTACGACCCAGAAATCCGCCTGTACTGGCAATGTGGGTTAATGGATATTCGTATGGTTGAAGCAGTGAAGCGATCTTTTCTAAATCTCTTTCCTGAATGACAATCGTCATTAAGTACTGGATATTTCTTAACGTTCGAAGCCGTAATAATTGAATCAGGTCAGTCTGGTTTTCTGTCAGAGCAGAATCGACTTCGTTAACAAGTTCAGTAAATGTCTCTTCCGATATATTGCCGTCTCTCAGTAGTGTGCGCAGAGCCGCCCGTTCGCTTTTTAGAGCTTCCTGTATAGCGGATTCTAATTCTCTGATTTCGACATCGGGATGAGAACTCATAGTTTTTGCTGCCGCAGCCGATAATATATCGACATGGTTTTCTATAGGTTTTGACAACAGATTCCATACGTGATGGGATAAAAGCCCGTCGTTATGCATGGTCTCCAGATGCTTATAAGCAGTTTTTGCCATTACGGCTCTGGCGTTCAAATTCTCATATTCAGCTTGAGATTCGCTTTTCTCAATTAGCCCCAAGCGGTTGATTAATGGCTTCATAGTCGAGCCTTGAACCAGCAAGGTGAATAATACAACTCCAAAAGCCATAGATTGGATGACTGCTCGTTGATCACCCAGGCTCTCTGGCAAGCTTAATGCCAACGCCAATGAAATGGCACCGCGCAAACCGCCCCAATAAAGAATATGTTTGTAGCGCATTGGGACGCCAGAACCGATCCAGGATAATCCATAAATTGAAGCAGCTCTGGCAACCAGGACCGCCATGATAGCCCAGAGAATGGCATTCCAGTCAGTGATCAATATATTTAAATCTATTTGAAGTCCAATTAATAGAAAGACGAACGAGTTGGCAAGAAATGCTGCATATTCCCAGAAGCTAAAGGCCAGGATACGGGTTGTAGGAGACATGCGGCTGGGACCAAGATTTCCGCTGACAATGCCAGCGGCGACTACAGCCAGAACCCCGCTAACGTGAAATTGTTCTGCAACAATATAGGAGCCGAATGCAAGAACACTGGTAAGTGTTGTTTCAATCAGTGGGTTATCAATCATGCTGATGGCCAAAGAAATAAGCAAGCCTAAAACGAGGCCGATAATCAGACCCCCGCCAGCGACTAGAAAAAAGTTTAAAATACTGTCTGTTAAATTAAAATAACCAGTAATGGAAATGGCAACCATTAAGTTAAAAACAACAATGGCTGTGCCGTCGTTAAAAAGACTTTCGCCTTCTATTAGTAGTTGAAGGCGTTTGGGCACTCCGAGAGACCGGAATAACGCTACAACTGCTACAGGATCTGTTGCTGCAATGAGTGAGCCAAATAGAAGTGCGGTGGCAAGGGAAAAATTGGTTCCCCAATAGAGAACGCCGCCTACAAGAAAAGTGGTTAGAAGCACGCCAGGAATAGCCAGGCTCAAAATAGGTGCCAGGTCGCGGAGAAGATCCTTTGCCTTTACTTGAAAAGCAGCTTCGTAAATAAGAGGAGGAACGAGAAGCCCTAGGAATAGTTGGGGGCTGACATTGATGTCACGTTGCCCAAAAAAGGCCAAAACTAAGCCTATCAGGACCAGGCCAGTTGTATACGGCACGCGTAAACGATCTGTGGCAATACCTACCAGGGAAGCGATAAGCAATAAGCCAATAGTAATTTCAATTTGAAGAATGATATTTGATTCTTCGTTTGCCCCAGCATGATCACTGGATGTATTTGAAGCAGTAGAAGGAGTAGATTCGGTAAAATTATCGCATCCCGATAGTGTAAAGACGAACAGGAAGGAAATGACTATTAGGATTAGGATAGAATGCGAAAAATTCTTGTTTTTAACGAGCGCCATGTGAGATCAACCCTGTATATATTTCTACTTCGCGGCAAGAATGAAAATTTATTACTGATTTCCCCAAGTGGAAGCTTGAAAAACTTCAGATAGGAAAATATTACGTTCGCTGGGAGTCATCAATCGCGGACGGGCATTGTCAACAAATTGGAGGGTAATTAGTTGAGTGTTGATATATGATCCATTGTAAAAATGATGAAGATCAATAAAGGATTTGTCTTTGTTGATGTGGTCATCGGGATTATACTGTGCAAGATACCATTGGTCAAAGAATAGATTTCCCAGACCGTAATGAATTAGAGAGGTTCCATTGAGTTCAAACGCTTGAGGATGGTGTGCCTGGCTTCCGCTAACTATTACGGCACCTGCATCGGCTAGGCGGCGAAAATCCCATTGCTGGATAGCAACCGGGTAAAAACTATCAATTTCCTCGTGCTGCATGGTGGCAATCACTAGATAACCTTGGTCATTCAGGCGGGTGATTTCAGCCTGCATCCACTCAAAATCACATCTGGATGCTCCGGGATTTGTAGCTGAGGCTGTAGCGTAGCGGTCATGAACCTTTCCGTTGCAACCAATAAAGGCAAATTGATTTCCGTTATGCTCTATGAATACGGGTTTTAGACCTTTTTCTAGAGTTTCTCCACCACCGTAGGTCAACCAATTAAGCTTGTGATAGAGGTCGAGGGAATGAAGCATGGCCTCTGGGCCCCAATCACCGAAATGATCGCCGCTGAGTTCAACGATATCTGTGCCCAAGATTTCAAGAAGCTGTAAGTATTCATCTTTGCTGCAAAAATAAAGAGACGATTGATTGGAATCGGGGGTGGGGCAGTCTTCAGCAAAGGGGACTTCGTTGCTGATGTGAGTAATGTCAGCGTTTTCGAGCAAGGAGCGGATTTCTTCTGCAGGGTAAAGCAATCCTTTTTCTTCCATGATAAAAGCTGTGTCTCGTACGAGGGCAGTTACACCAGTTAATGCTATAGTTGTCAATTTTGAAGAATCAAAATTGACAAGCAGATCATCAGGAAGCAAGGATTCGAGGGGAGGAGAAAGCGAAGAGATGAAAAATGGAAGGGTGAGATCATAAAGATCAGGGATAAAATCGTGATGCAGTGGGTTCTGATCATCCAGAGAGAGGACTTTCCAGTATGGATTTAGTTGTTCAAAAGGGATTACCCCGATTGACTCTGGCTCGGACCATAGAGCAGGAAGAATTAAATCTGGCTCTAATATTAATAAAACGCCTGGATCAGGTTCGCCCCATAAAAGAGTAAGGGCATCTCTTGTTTCTTCGCTCAAGGCCAATTCGTAAAATGGAAAAGAAGAAGAAGAGGATCCAGTTTGCCAGAATGAAAGTAAGTCTGAAGAATTCAAACCCTCAACAAGAGAAGGAAAAGGAGATACGAGTAGATAAGTCCAAGTGCCGAAAGGAAACCCGCTTTTTAAGGAAAGCGTAAGTGAAGCGTCTTGTTGATTATGCAGAACTGCAAATTCAGGGGATACAGA
Organism: Anaerolineales bacterium; assembly: GCA_021108255.1. Lineage (GTDB taxonomy): Bacteria > Chloroflexota > Anaerolineae > Anaerolineales > UBA11858 > B10-G9. The sequence goes on from JAIORG010000002.1 coordinate 20,599, forward strand.
AAAAAGCTCATGAACTGCGTCAGGAAAAAGAGGATCTATCCAAATTGTAGAGGGTAAATCTGGCGTTGCGGTGGGGGGCAAATCAACAGTATGTTCTGGTTGAATAGTTGGAGTAGCGGGATTTAACGGCTGAGGAAGATTAGAAGGTGGGGATGTCGAACATCCATAAAATAGAAACAGTAGAGAAATAAGAAATACAAGCTTTACTCTGCGCATAGCCAGTATTTTTATTGTTTGCGTTATGAATAATCTCATCGTAAAAGAATTTCCTTCTTAATGTGGCAGGAAGTATTATTTGAAAATTAAATAAACATTCATCAAGTATAAGTTTGGCATATTTCGTAAAGCTGTCGAGCTTTTGATAAATCGCTGCTAAAAGGACAGACAGTTTCTTCTTTGCGCTCAAAATATTTACCCGTGACATCGCGAACTGCTTCAGATGAAGCAAGCCAGGTGGGTGTTTCTGCGCCCTCAGCTGGGGATTGGCTTCCGCCAAAGCCCAGGCTGTTGCTTAAGGAAGAGTTTACATCACCTGGATGACAAGAATTGACGGTGACTCCGGAATGCTCAAGGATGCTGGAAAAAATCGGTGTTAACATTCGATTAGCCTGTTTAGATTGACGGTAGGATTCGTGATTGTGATAAATACGATTTTTAAATTCGAGGTCTTTTGCATCTAATCCGCCAGCCCAATAGCTAGAAACGTTAACAACACGCGCTGGAGAAGATTCAATCAATAATGGCGAAAAGAATTTGGTCATCCAAAAATAACCCAGAACATTAGTGGCGAACTGCAATTCGATGCCCTCGGTTGTTTCCAGCCGTTTTGGTGGAGATATTGCGGCGTTGTTGACCAATACATGCAATGGGCCTGTCCAGGAAGCTGCCAGAGATTGAATGGATGTCTGTTTGGAGAGATCCGCTATTTCGAACCTTACGTTGTTATTCCCTGTAATATTTTTAATCTTTTCAACAGACTGAGAACATTTTTCCAGATTACGGGAGACAAGAACGACATGAAAACCTTGTTCAGCTAACTGAGCAGCAATAGCGAAGCCAATTGCGCCTGTTGCTCCTGTAACAGCAGCAATTTCTTTTGCACGGGGTGAGGCAGACATAAAATCTCCCGAAATGAACAGCTAAGATAGTTTAGCTCAAGGGTACAAGTGCGTCAATGCGATTGCCTTTGATAGAAAGAAATAACTAGTTAAAGGTATAATTTGAAAAGCATTAAAATATAAATTGTGTACACAATAAGAAGTTGAGTTCCTGGATAGTAATGGCTATTTCAAAATATATAGAAAATTTATCAGATAAATATTCCCAGGTGGACAAGGAGCTTTTACAGCGTGCTCTTGATGTTGCAGAAGAGGCTCATAAAAAACAAGAGAGGGCATCTGGTGAGCCTTATATAAATCACTGCAAGGCAGTGGCTTCTATATTAGCTGAGATGCATGTACCTCCAGCCGTTGTTGCGGCAGGACTTTTGCACGATACGGTAGAAGATACGGGGATTGATTCAAAGGATATAAAGAGGGAATTTGGAAAAGAAGTTTTTGATCTCGTACAGGCTGTCACAAAATTAGGATCATTGCCTAGAGTCTCGAAAAAATCTGAAAGAAAAAAAATATTAGCTAGTGACAAAAAGAAAGGAAAATCCGATGCGACAAGTGATCCAAGTAATTGGAGGGCTGAGCTTGCCTCGGAAAACTTAAGAAAAACATTTTTAGCGATGGCCGAAGATCCCAGGGTGGTTTTAATCAAATTGGCTGACCGGCTGCACAATATGAGGACACTGAGATACCTTCCTGAAGAAAAGCAAAAACGGATTGCTCAGGAAACAATGGATCTTTTTGCGCCACTGGCAAGCCGAATTGGTATCTGGCAGATGAAATGGGATCTTGAAGATCTTTCATTCAGGTATTTAGAATCGGAGATTTACCACGATATAGCCAAACAACTTGATGAAAGGCGTTCTGAGCGTGAGCGAAAGATGCGCAAAATAACCAATAAAATAACGGGGATAATGAAAAAAGCGGGAATGAAGGCTGAAGTAACTGGACGGCCTAAGCATATTTATTCAATATATAGGAAAATGAACAGAAAGAAAATCCCTTTTAACGAGTTATCTGACATCAGAGGAGTCAGAATAATTGTCCCGTCAGAAGAAGAATGTTATGCGGCGGTTGGAATAATTCATATGCATTGGAGACCTATACAAGGTGAATTCGATGATTATATTGCCGCCCCAAAACCTAGTTTATATCAATCGATTCACACTTCTGTTATTTATGAAGACGGTGATACTTTGGAAGTGCAAATAAGAACCCCGGAAATGCACAGCAAAGCTGAATATGGGATAGCAGCTCATTGGAGGTATAAAGAAGAGGGACAAAAAAGGGACAAAGATTTTGAGCAAAGGGTAGCTTACTTGCGCCAGATGTTAGAGTGGCAGCAAGATGTAGAATCTGCACAAGAATTTGTAGAAGGCCTGAAGAATGAAGTGTTCGGAGATAGGGTTTATGTATTTACTCCAAGGGGAGATATTATTGACTTGCCGGTTGGTTCTACTCCTATTGATTTTGCTTACAACATTCACACTGAAGTGGGGCATAGATGCCGGGGTGCTAAAGTTAACAGCCGGTTGGTATCTCTTGATCATAAATTGGCAACAGGGGATCAAGTTGAGATTCTAACCGCAAAACGAGGTGGTCCCAGCCGTGATTGGATGAATGAAAATCTAGAACTAGTAAAAACGAAATCTGCTTTAAGTAAGATCAAACGATGGTTTAAGCACCAGGAAAAAGACCAAAATGTAGAAAGTGGATCGTCATTGCTGGAAAAAGAAATTTCAAGATTTGATTTGGGGAAAGAAATTGATTTTGAGGATTTGGCAAAATCTTTTAATTACGATTTTGCGGAGGATTTATTCGCGGCAATAGGATGCGGAGATATTTCTGTCGGAAGGGTAGTGCATGCGCTTGTCATTGCCAAAGAGGGAGATTCAACTGGATTCGCTGCTCAATTACAAGAAGGAATCAGCAGGGAAACTTCTAGTGATATTGCAGTTGTAGGCTTGAGAGGCGTTAAGAATCAACTGGCCGGATGCTGCAATCCGACGCCGGGAGATGAAATAATTGGTTTTATAACGCGGGGAAGAGGAGCCACCATACACCGGAAAGATTGCGCAAATGTACTTAATGCCCGCGATAAAGAAAGATTGGTAGAAGTGTCCTGGGGATCTCCTGTGAGGACTTTTCCAGTTCCCATCATAATCAAGGCTTATGACCGTGATGGGTTAACAAAAGATATCGCTACTGTGTTATCTAATAACAATGTAAGATTGAGCGAACTAAGGGTGGATGTGGATGAAAACCAGGGAGAAGCGATCTTTAATATGGTTTTGGGCGT